>NZ_CP029487.1:4027679-4337501 GCF_002441855.2 Eubacterium maltosivorans
CGCTGGACGCCCCGGTATCCGGCGGAGATGTGGGTGCAGAAAAGGGAACCCTGTCCATTATGGTCGGTGGCGACGAAGACGTGTTTAAAACCTGTCTGCCAGTTTTTGAGGCCATGGGGACCAATATTATCTATGAAGGCGGCCCGGGAGCAGGCCAGCACACCAAAATGGCCAACCAGATCGCCATTGCAGGTGCTGTATCCGGTGTTTGTGAGGCTTTAGCCTATGCGAAGGCCGTTGGGCTGGATGAACAGACCATGCTTGACAGTATCAGCGCAGGAGCGGCCGGGAGCTTCCAGATGAGTAATACTGCGCCGAGAATCCTGAAAGACGATTTTGCGCCCGGCTTTTTTGTGAAGCATTATATCAAGGATATGAAAATTGCCAGAGAGGAAGCCGAGGAGGCCTCTGCGCATTTAGAGGTGCTGGGCAAGGTGCTGGAAATGTACGAAAGCCTTGAAAAAGAGGGCTATGGCGATCTGGGGACTCAGGCACTGATTAAATATTACGAGCAGTAAAGCCATAGAATTTGAGGTAAAACATGAGAATCAGGGATGAGAAGCTGAAGAACGAGACCAAGCAGTTGGAGCGGACCTATAAGATCTGCAAACAGGAAATTGAAAAGATCAACCAGGCCATGTCTGGAAGCCCGGACGCGGTAGAGCTGGCGGATCTGAATTATCAGAGAGGATTTCTGGAAGGGCGGCTCCAAAGCGCCGGCGCCATGCTGAATTTTTTTCAGGATTACAGCGCACATCCTCTGGAGCTTTCGTATGAGCTGAGCCCGGAGGCGAAAATGGATGAGGTGCAGGCCGACCTTATTTTGCAGCTTCTGAACCATCACCTGTCAGCCTACGCCTTTGAGCTGGCCCAGGAGCAAAAGGGCGCCGCGGTCCACGGCGAAAATATCCGAAGCGCTGTTCAGGTGATCAATGTCCTGATCAGTGTGCTGGAAATCCTGAATCCGGGTTATGTGTATAAATTTTTCGACGGCCGCAGCGGCAGCTGGACAGGGGTTTACTGCTTTGAAAAGGGAAAAGAGGACGAAGGCTTTCAAATCGTGCTAAAGCAGGATATACCGCGCTGAAAGCATACAAAATTATAACAATTTCTGCATTGCGGGCAAAGATGGATTGTGCTAAAATAAGTCGACTTACAGTAAAGGGGTGAAAGCTTGTGGATGAATTTAAAAAATATATCATCATTGCCATACTGGCGCTTATAGCTGTTTTGGTGGCGCCGGTGATCATCGCTCTGCTGGGGATTGTCCTGTCACCTGTGATTACGACAATCGGATTTATCGTGATCCTGTTTGCCGTGACAGTTTTTATTGCCTATAAAAATAAAATCGGAAGAAAATAGGAGAATTGTTATTGACAAGAACGTTGGAAACGGCCGAAAAGCGCA
Organism: Eubacterium maltosivorans; assembly: GCF_002441855.2. NCBI lineage: Bacteria > Bacillati > Bacillota > Clostridia > Eubacteriales > Eubacteriaceae > Eubacterium > Eubacterium maltosivorans. Next base: position 4,029,087 of record NZ_CP029487.1, read on the forward strand.
TCACGGTGCGTCTGGCAAAGGAGAAGGATTATCAGAGAATACTGGATATTCTGAATGCGGCCATTCTGGAAAGGCGTGTCACAGCGCTTTTGACTCCGGTTACCATGGAAAGCCGCAGAGGCTGGTTCAAGGAGCACAGCGACGGTGTACACCCCATTTACGTGGCCGAGAAGGACGGTATCGTAGCCGGGTGGATGGCAGTGACCGCTTACCGCTGTGGCAGGGAGGGCTTCAAACACGCCTGCGAAATCAGCTATTATATCGCGCCGGAGTTTCGGGGCAGCGGCATTGGTTCAAGCCTGATGGAGCATGTGATTTGCGAGAGCAGGAAAAGGGGACTCAAAAACCTGATGGCGGTTATTTTTGCTGATAATCTGGGTTCGCAGCGCCTGGCCTTTAAATATGGTTTTAAAATCTGGGGTACTTTTCCAGAGATTGTCGAGATCGACGGCAGAACCACAGACTGCTATCAAATGGGCCTGAAACTTTGAGAATTATCGCTTGATTATTCCTGGCAATTCTGCTATAATAGCTTGTAGTGTTTTGATGTGAAAGGCGTTACGCCTTTTTTTATTGTTTTATTGACATGGGGCACCGTTTTATGCTATTCTATACTGGTGACCATGAAAATAGGAAACGTGTGTCTATATGATGTTATTCGTGTATATAATAAAGGATGTAGGAGGTGCTGTAATTGAGAGTTAAAGTAACTTTGGCATGTACGGAATGTAAACAAAGAAACTACGATACAATGAAAAATAAAAAGAACAATCCGGATCGTTTAGAAGAAAAAAAATATTGCAAGTTCTGTAAAAAGCATACACTGCATAAAGAAACGAAATAGGATTGGCTAAGAGGAATTAATCATGGCAGCTAAGACGAAAAAAAAGTCTAAAAATGCAAAAAACACAAACACTAAAAATGATAATATCCAAAAGACACAGGTAGCTGAATCAAAAAAGACGAGTGTTGCCAAGGATGACAAAAAGAGCACTGACAGTAAAGATAAAAAGAATACCAAGAAATCTGACAAAAAGAAAAAGCCAAATATCTTTGTCCGCATGCTTGACTTTGTTAAGGGAGTTTTCTCTGAGCTTAAAAAGGTCAACTGGCTGACAAAAGAAGAATTGGCAAAGAGCTCTGGCTTTGTGGCCGGCTTTGTCGCAATCTTCACATTTTTGATTTGGATTATTGATTCAGGTCTTGGTGCATTGGCCGCTCTACTTATTGGACTTAAATAGTACTGAGGGATAATCATGGAATATGAAAACAGTGGCCAGGCAGAATGGTACGTTGCCCACACCTACTCAGGATATGAGAACAAGGTAAAGGCGAGTATTGAAGCAACGGTCGAAAACAGACATATGGAGGATCAGATCCTCGAAGTACAGGTTCCTGTACAGGAAGTTGTCGAAACAAAGGACGGCAAGCGCGTCGTAAGAGAGAAAAAGCTCTTTCCGGGATACGTTATGGTCAAGATGTTTATGACCGATGATTCCTGGTACGTTGTACGTAACACGCGTGGTGTAACCGGCTTTGTCGGCCCGGCCTCCAAGCCCGTTCCATTAACCAAAGCCGAACTCAAAAATATGGGCATCAAGCAGCAGGCCATTCAGATCGACCTTGAGGTCGGTGATGAAGTCAATGTTGTGGATGGACCATTTGAAGGTTTTGCCGGAGTTATCGAAGAGATAAATCTGGAAAAATCAAAAGTTAAGGTCAATATTTCCATGTTTGGACGGGAAACCCCGACTGAACTGGAATTTGAACAAATACAAAAAATTAAGAACACTTAAGGGAAAACTATTCTTCAATTATGAAAAAATGAAGGAGGTGTTAGCATGGCAAAAAAAGTAATTGGTCTCATCAAGTTACAGATTCCTGCAGGTAAAGCTACTCCAGCTCCACCGGTTGGTCCGGCTCTGGGTCAGCATGGTGTAAATATCATGGGTTTCTGTAAAGAATTTAACGCTAAAACAGCAAATGAAGCAGGTATGATTATCCCGGTAGTAATTACCGTATATCAGGATCATTCCTTCACATTTATCACAAAAACTCCACCGGCAGCCGTTTTACTCAAAAAGGCAGCAGGGATTGATAAAGCTTCCGGCGTACCAAACAAAACAAAAGTTGCAAAAATTTCTCAGGACCAGGTCCGCGAAATCGCAACCTTAAAAATGCCTGACCTTAATGCAGCCAATGTTGAATCAGCTATGAGAATGATCGCTGGTACAGCACGCAGCATGGGTATCACTGTAGAAGAATAAGAATTCAGAAGGTAGAAACACCTTAAGTGGGAGGGAAACCGCTAAAACCACAAGGAGGAAATATGAAACGAGGAAAGAAATATCAGGACAATTTAAAAAGTTTTGATAAAGCTGAATTATTTGACCTTGACGCCGCAGTGGCGCAGGTTAAAAAAATGGCTACCGCTAACTTTGATGAAAGTATTGAAATGCACATCAAGCTCGGCGTTGACTCCCGTCATGCGGACCAGCAGGTTCGTGGCGCCATTGTACTGCCGAATGGTACTGGTAATACCGTAAAAGTTTTAGTTGTCGCCAAAGGTGACAAACTGAAAGAAGCGGAAGAAGCCGGTGCAGATTTCTTTGGCGAAGATGAAATTATTGATAAAATCCAAAAAGAAAATTGGTTTGATTTTGATGTTATGATTGCTACACCAGATATGATGGGCAAGGTTGGTCGTTTGGGTCGTGTTTTAGGTCCAAAGGGCTTAATGCCAAACCCGAAATCCGGTACAGTAACCATGGATATCGCAAAAGCTGTCCAGGATACCAAAGCTGGTAAGGTTGAATACCGTCTGGATAAGACAAATATTATCCACGTAATCATCGGTAAGGCTTCTTTCACAGAAGAACAGCTCATGCAGAACATGACAACCCTTCTGGAAACCATCAAAAAAGCAAAACCAGCTGCTGCAAAAGGTCAGTACTTCAGAAGTGTTACCATTGCAAGCACAATGAGTCCTGGTGTAAAAATTAATACAGCAAAAATCTGACTTGACATAAAAACAGACTAATGATACAATATTCGATGTTGTAAAAAAGTTATAAAACGTTCATCCATAGACAGCAGGGACTGCGGTTTAAACATCCTGCCGAGGCTGAAGAGACACGAGCATTATATACATGATGATATAGGCTCTCTTCACCTGCGTGGAGAGAGCTTTTTATATGACTAAATTTCACATCGTAAGGAGGTGCAGAAAAGAATATGCCAAATATTGAAGCAAAACAAGCTATCGTGCAGGAAATTGCCGATAAAATGAAAAATGCACAGGGTACAGTCGTTGTTGACTATCGTGGCTTAAACGTAGAAGAAGTGACCGAATTAAGAAAAAAAGCCAGAGAAAACAACATCGATTATAAAGTTTATAAAAACTCTATGATGCGTTTTGCAGCGAAAGAAGCAGGCGTAGAAGGCTTACTGGATGTTTTGGTTGGACCAACAGCCATCGCATTCTGTGAAGACGATCCAGTCGCTCCAGCTAAACTGATCAACGACTTTGCGGCAGCACACAAAGCTTTGGAAATTAAAGCAGGCGTTGTCGAAGGTAAGGTTTTAGATGTAGCTGGCGTTAAGGAATTAGCCGAATTACCGCCACGCGAAGTATTGGTTGCAAAAGTCCTTGGCGGCTTAAACGCACCAATCTCTGGTTTCGCAAACGTATTGAACGCAAACCTGAAGGGTTTAGTTGTCGCTTTAAACGCGATCGCAGAACAGAAAGGCGCAGAGGCATAAGCCTAGGCACCGTGATTTAAAAAATTAAAAATAATTACACAATTTTGGAGGATATTACAATGAGTGAAAAAGTAACACAGTTAATTGAAGACGTAAAAGGTTTAACCGTATTAGAATTATCTGAATTAGTAAAAGCTTTAGAAGAAGAATTTGGCGTTAGCGCTGCTGCTCCTGTAGCTGTAGCTGCTGCTCCTGCTGCTGGTGGCGCTGCTCCTGCTGCTGAAGAAAAAACTGAATTCGACGTTGTTTTAGCTGCTGCTGGCGACCAGAAAATCAAAGTTATCAAAGTTGTTCGTGAATTAACAGGCTTAGGCTTAAAAGAAGCTAAAGCAGTTGTTGACGAAGCTCCAAAGCCGCTTAAAGAAGGCGTTACCAAAGAAGAAGCTGACGAAATCAAAGCTAAAATTGAAGAAGTTGGCGGTAGCGTAGAAGTTAAATAATTTAACTTTTATAAAACACAGAAAACAAAGTGCTATGGGCCTGTTCCATGGCACTTTTTTTAATTTCTGCATTTTTAAGCCACGCCAATTGTGTTATAATAGTTTCATGTGAGTTTGAATACGAAAGGATTTTACAATGGGTAAAAAACAAAATAATCAGGTTAAAGAAATTACACCAATGGAAGTTGACTTTCCACAGTGGTATACAGACGTTATCTCTAAAACAGAGCTGGTCGATTACTCCCCGGTCAAGGGCTTTATGGTTATCCGTCCTTATGGCTATGCCATCTGGGAGAACATTCAGAAGGCCTATGACGAACGCTTTAAAGCGACTGGCCACCAGAATATGTACTTCCCGCTGCTGATTCCAGAAAGCCTGCTGAAAAAAGAAGCAGAACACGTCGAGGGTTTTGCGCCCGAGGTTGCCTGGGTCACTAAGGGCGGCGACAAAGAGCTGGCGGAGCCCCTCTGTGTGCGCCCAACCTCCGAAACCATCATTTGCAGCATGTACGCAAAATGGCTGCACTCCTACAGGCAGCTGCCGTTTTTATACAACCAGTGGTGCTCTGTTGTGCGCTGGGAAAAAACCACAAGACCTTTCCTGAGAACTTCTGAGTTCCTGTGGCAGGAAGGTCATACCCTGCACGAAACCCCAGAGGAAGCCCAGGAAGAAACCATGCAGATGTTAAACATCTACCGTGAAGTGGCAGAGGACATTATGGCCATTCCAGTTGTCGTAGGCCAGAAAAGCGAAAAAGAAAAATTTGCCGGCGCTGCCGCAACCTATACCATGGAAGCCCTGATGCACGATGGGCAGGCTCTGCAGTCAGGCACCTCCCATAACCTCGGACAGCACTTCACCAAAGCCTTTGACATTACCTATCTGGACAGAAATAATGAACAGGCCTATCCATACCACACCTCCTGGGGTGTATCCACCCGCCTGATCGGTGGTATTATCATGGTGCACGGCGACGACAACGGGCTGGTTCTTCCGCCGCGCATCGCGCCGACCCAGCTCGTCATTATCCCCGTTGCCCAGCACAAGGAAGGCGTCCTTGACAAAGCCTATGAGCTCAAAGATATTTTGGGCACAGAATTCCGCGTGGAGCTGGACGACAGCGACAGCAATTCCCCAGGCTGGAAGTTTAACCAGTGGGAAATGAAAGGTGTGCCGATCCGACTGGAAATCGGACCGCGTGATATTGAAAACGGACAGTGCGTCCTGGCCCGCCGCGACACCGGCGAAAAAGTGCAGGCAGCGCTGGAGGGGATCGCAGAAGCTGTCCGCACCCTGCTGGACGAAATTCAGCAGAACCTGTTCGACCGCGCCCTCAAGATGCGCGAGGAAAAAACATCGACCGCAGTGGATATGGACGAGTTTAAGAAAAACCTTAAGGAAAACCCAGGCTTTATCAAAGCCATGTGGTGTGAGGACCGCGCCTGCGAAGACAAAATCAAGGACGAAACCGGCGCCAGTGTCCGATGCGTTCCATTCGACGATGAGCAGGAAGTAATCGGCGAGGGCAAATGCGTCTGCTGCGGCAAGCCCGCCAAGAAAATGGCTTATTTCGCCCGCGCTTACTAAAATGAATAAAGCAAGAGTATTAAAAGATATCCCCTTTGAACTCGACGTCGACGCCTTTTTCACGCATATCCGCATGGAGAAGGAGTCGAAGCGTTCAAAGCGGATATTCGAGATCATCGAAACCGCAAGCCCCTACATCCGCCCTGTGGCCATGTATAAACGGGCTGAGATCCAGATGGTGGACAGCGAGGTATTTACCATTGACGGACTGGCCTTTAAGAGCGGGGAGATTGTGGAGCTTCTGAAGCGGGAAAACTTTGTTTTCCCCAACATTGTATCCTGCGGGCCAGAGATTGAAGCTTTCTGCGTTGACCGCAAAAAGGTACTGGACCAGTACATTACCATGGAGCTCTGCAACTTTAGCTGTGCCGCCGCCAGAGAAGCCATGTTTAACGCCATCAGAGAAGAATTTAAAATGGAAGAGAGCACCGAGCTGTTTCCAGGCGAAAAGGGCTGGGATCTGCAGCAGGGTATCCAGATCTTTAAAATATTCTCAAAGGAAACCGAAGGGGCAGGGCTCAGCATATCAGAGGCGGGCGTTCCAAAGCCCAGCCGCAGCGCCTACGGCCTGATCGTCGGCAGTTGACAATGGCAGACAGACAACCCAGAAAGGGATGGTACAAGCTGGACAATGCGGGAACGCTGTATTCCTCCATTGCGTCCTCCAGGGTATCGACCGTGTTTCGGATGACACTGGGGCTCACCGAGGAGGTGGACCCCGAGGCCCTGCAAAAAGCTCTGGACAACGTGATGGTGCGCTTTCCGTACTTTAACGTCACGCTGCGCCGGGGCTTTTTCTGGTATTACTACGATCATTCCGAAAATCGCCCCCTGGTTGAAAAAGAGTCCCACTATCCCTGCAAAACCATTCGTCAGCGAAAGGGCGTATTTCCCTTCCGGATTCTGTACTATGGCCGTTATATCCATTTGGAAATGAGCCACTCCATCTGCGACGGCTATGGCGGTTTAGCTTTTTTAAAGCCGCTTGTATTAGAATATTTTAAAGTAAAGGACGGCATTGTCTGTAAGAATCTGGGCGACATCATTGACATTAACAGTCCGGTAGACCCCGAGGAATATGAGGATGCCTTTAAAAAATATTATGAGCGAAAGGTCCCGCCGCCGCAAAAGGGAGAGAAGGCTTACCATTTCCCCTTTGGCCTGCTGGACAAGGGGCAGTACCTGCTGCTGACCGGCATCGTACCAGTAAAAGAGGTGCTGGCGCAGTCAAGGGCCCATAAATGTACCCTCACACAGTTTGTCACAGCCCTTTACTTTGAGAGCATCCAGGAGTATATCCTGGGCCTTGAGAAAAAGAAACGCGCCCGGTCCGGCCATACCAAGGCCAATATCGCCATCAATGTGCCGGTGGACCTGCGAGCCTTTTTTCCGTCCAAAACCCTGCGGAATTTCTTCATCAGCCTGAACCCGGCCATTGATATGCAGCTGGGGGTTTACAGCCTAGAAGAGATTATCGACCAGATCAAGGGTTATATGGGCCTGTATATTAACCGGAAAAATATCAACCGCTATGTTTCCAGAAATGTGCGCAACGAGGAGCTTATGGTATTGCGCGTGATTCCCCTGTGGGTAAAACGCGTGATTATGCCCATTGTGTATAAGCGCTACGGCGAAAGGAGCTATACCAGCTCCGTCAGCAATCTGGGAAGCATCTGGATGCCCGAAGAAGTCCGGGACCGGATTACCGGGTTCGAGATATTCCCGCCGCCCAGCGCCGGAAACCAGCTGAAAATCGTCATGGCAAGCTATGGCGATAAGCTGTATATCTCCTTTGGAAAGACCACCGGAGAAAAGGACATCGAGCGGATTTTTTTCAGAAAGCTGCAAAAGCTGGGAATCCCGGTCAGAATTGAGGGGAACCAGATTAATTATTACGAAGTCGAAAGGGAGGATGCCTAATGGCCTATTGTCCAAAATGCGGCGTTGAGGTCGATAACAACGTCAAAAACTGCCCGCTGTGCGATTTTCCAATCCCCGATATCGGCGAGGAGCCAAAAGGTGAAAAGCGTTATCCCCTGGCGGTCAACACCTATCCTGAGGACCATCTGGAAAAGAAAAACCAGATTTTTTACGCGTTGGAAATTATTGTGGCGGCAGTATTTTTAATTAATATGGTGTTATACTGGTTTATCCCTTTTAACCCGACCATTACTCAGATTATTATGATTTCGTCCGTTTCGCTGGCGCTGTACCTGATGTTTTGCTTTAATTATCTGCCGGCGCTGGTGAATCTTCTGGGCTGCTATTTTACCACGCTGCTTCTGGGTTCCATTATTTATACGATTGTGGGCGGCTCGGGAGACTGGTTTGTAAATTACGCCATGCCGATCGTGACGATTCTTTTTATCGACCTTTTGGTTTTTGGCATCATCTATAAAAAGAACCGCCACCGGAATCAGTTCATTTATGTTCCAGTGTTTTTGATTGCTTTCAGCGTTATGCTGTGCCTGGGGATAGACGGCGTGATTGCCTATAACCTGCTGGGGCATCTGCGCTTTACCTGGTCTCTGATCGTCGCTGTGTCTGGTATCTGTATTATCGCCCTGCTCATGGGCATTTACCACGGGGTGCCCGACCGGACCAAGGCATACCTGAAGAAAAAACTACATGTATAGAGGAGGCGGAAAGTGACCAGACAAGAAAAAATTGAGGCGCGGCTGTTGGAAATGCCCCTTTACGACTATGCCTTTTTTCCGGTAAAGGACATTATTTTTACTCAGGATGTGCGCACCATCTGCGAAATGAACGACTGTGGTATGTACGGAAGGCGCTGGGTATGCCCGCCGGTGATCGGCAGCATTGAGACGTGCATTGCCCAGTGCCAGGCTTATGAGCACGCCTTTCTCTTCTCAACCGTTACCGAGGTTGCGGATTCCTTCGACCTCAAGGCCTGCGTTGAGGCCAGAGGCGACCATGAGGCCATTACCTACGAGATCGCCCAGATATTCCGGCAGGAAACCGAAAATCCGCTCATTTTGTCGACCGGCTGTATCCCCTGTGAGCGCTGCACCTATCCAGACGCGCCCTGCCGCCACCCTGAGCGGGCCTTTAAAACCATAGAAAGTCACGGCATCATGATTATGCAGATGGCAGCCCAGCAGGGAATGGATTACGACTGCGGACAGAACATTGTGACCTACTTTTCACTGGTTTTGTACAACCTTTAGTAAGGAGCGTTGAGTGGCTTGAGAAATGGGTAAAACCATTGTATAATAGAAATAGTTCTAATCAAGGAGGAGCCGATATGCAGCCACAGGAAAAAGCAGTTTATCAGGACATGCTGCAATGCATTTTTGCCAGATATCTGGAAGATTACTCGGAAAACACGTATTCAGAATTATTAAAAAAATACACGGATCTCTCAGTCATCGAAACCGGCGAAGTCAGGGAAGCCTCCTATGAGACGGTTCTTAGGCTTCTGAAGCAGAGAACCAGACGCTATACTGGCCTGGGATGCAGGGCGGAGGGCGATGCCCGGGAAGAAAATATTCTGTATCCTGCAGCCTTCGAGACCCAGGGCGCCGATCCAGAGATCGCCCGGGAGACCGACTACGGCACAGCCTGGGACGGTTTTGACAATATGTTGCTGGAGCTGCCTGAGGAAAAACAGGTCGAATGTAAGATGGCCTTAAACAGTTTGGAAAGCATTGTCCACGATCCGTCCATGACCAAGCCGCAGAAGCAGCTGCTGTCAAGCATACTGCTGGACTGGATCGCCCGTGAGCCCGAGGATGTGGGCATCCTGTTTGTGCCCATGCTGCTGCAGATTTATGAATAGAGGACAGGTCCAAAACCGCCGTCCGGTTATCTTTAAAACCGGCGGCGGTTTTTTAATACAAAAATTTGCATTTTTTACTTATATCTTTTCAAAGATAAAGGTGATATAATGGAGTTAAATTAAATAACGGTTGCGCTATTGTTGATTTTAAACGTGTTCATTCAATGTTGCCTTTATACTGCTTTCAGTTGCTCTCAAAAAACAAACATAGAAACTGAAAAAAGAATTTTTATAAAGCCTGAAAAGGTAGAAAGGAAGCCGAAATGAAAGCCGATCTTGTGCGCATTGCGCTGATTCCGTATTTTGTCCTGCTCCTTATTATCTGCAACTGGAATGTGAAGCTGTACGCAGCCGTAACACTGAACAGCTTTTACTTTCTGGAATACATTCTTTTTATTTTCTGCGGTCTGGCGACCGCCCGCCTGATGGATATTTCCCCGGGCACCTATGCTCAGAAAAGCGCGCGAATCATCATTATTGTCAATCTGGTTGTTCTGCTGGGGCTCTTTCTGCTGGGCTTCCTCCAGATTTTTGTTTTCTTTGACGTCCGATATTTTTATCAGATTTCTTTTTTGCTCTTTGGTTACTATCTGTATTTACTTGTTGTAAGCTTGAGAAAGGGTGAGACGCTGTGAAAAAATATGTGCGAAACAGCATGGTGATCTGCGCGCTGTCGCCGCGGATCGCCTATTATTTACATTTTATGGTTGGCACAGTCATCAGTTTTGTTTTTACATCCTTGTCCTACATCTTAAATAACCCCACGATTGCGTATCTGGGATACAACGGAGGTTTGGAAATGGTGCCAGCCTGGACCCTTGCCATCAATGTGACGGTACTCATCTATCTGTTTTACCGGTGGGACCTCAAAAAGGAGCGGTCCGAAGAACCATGAGCCATGGGTAAAATACCGCCCCCTTAAAAAGTGTTTTTAAATATGAAAGGAGATGCTCCTATGCAGTACCAGAAATTATCCAAACCGGCAAAAGCTTACGCGGAAGAATTTTTTTCAGAATACCGGGAACGGCTGAGAGAAAATATCCCTGATGAAGTGGCTGCCGTCATTTATTTTAACCCCGATGTAAATACCCTCCCTTATATTTATGAGCTGCAAAAATTCTTTCATTTTAAGGTAGGTCAGAATCAGCTCATTATCAACCACTTTTTTGTGGACCAGATGACGTGTTTTTATAAGTGGTAGGGAAGTGGGAACCGTGCTTTAGACTGGAGGAGAGCGTTATGAAAAATAAAATATGCTTCGTCTACCTGGCGGCAGTGCCGTATATCATTTTAACACTGGTAACTGTGCACTGGTATGAGTATTACAGGCCAAGCGCCACCACGCTGGCCTATGGAAATTTTCTTTTTATTTTTACCCTGTTGCTGTACCCAGTTATTGGAATCCTGCTGGCAGGCCTGCATACCATTCCCCGAGATATATATGGCACAAAGTGGGCAAAAGGAATATTGGCGGTCAATTTCGTGGTTCCCATTGTATTTTGGACAGTCTATTACACTGGCTTGGGCGGACTGGGTGTGAAGCTGCTGTTTTTTGTCCGGGTGCCGTCATTTACGATCATATCCCTTTTGGTGATGGGCTATTACCTGTTTCTTCTAGCAGAAAGCTTTCGAAAGAAAGCCAAAGCCCTGTAGAGGTTAAAGCGATGAGAGGTAAAAAATGAAAAAGAAATTATTAGCAGCGCTTGTATTGTTGTCTGTCTGCTGTTTATCCCTTTTGGGCTGCTCGGCAGAGGAGGATAAGGGCGAGGAAATCCCCCTGTCCGAAAGAAGCATTGAGGAGCAGGTTCAGAATAACAGAAGCGTCATATTTAAAGAATACGATAATATCAAAGCCTTCAGAGCCGTATATCAGAATGACCTGAGAAGCATGAACGGCCTTGTGGACCCAAAGAAGTATGACATTGTGCTGATAAATCTTGAGTACGAGTATCCGCAGATACATGCGCGGGAGTCCTCGAAAGTAACAGCAACCTACAAAAAGATCGATAAAGACAAATATGTGCTGAAGTATTACGACTCTTTTGAAGCATACGGCGCGTTAAAAGAAAGCGACCTGGCAGCCCTGAACGAGAGCGTCAGAGATCAGGGCGCCACCTATAAGCCAACCATCGCAGAGCTTGTCCCAGAGCAGGAAAATATCCGGGCTTACTATGAAAAAGTGGATGGAGAAATTTAAAGGGTTAAGCCCAGGGGGTGTTATACGATGCACGATAAAGCAAAAAAGAGGATCAGCTGGATTGTTTACAGCGTTATCATCGTGGCGGATATTATAATAAACTACCGGCTGTTTCACTGGCTCAGGAAGCCCCTTTATCAAATTAACGAGATGCTTTTTGGCCCTGCCGAGATGGGACTGAAAGGCCAGCCCGGTTTAGTGGTGTTTTTCCAGTTTTTTATTCCCGTTATCCTGTTTTTTGTCATTGTGATGGCCGGGCATTTTCTTTGTAGGAGGATTGAGGAAAAGCGGTAAGGGAAAGGAGCTGTTTTCTTTTCGGTTATTTTAATTTCGGTGTGTATACAAGTTGTTTATATAATGAAAAAGTATCATTCTTAGGAGGTGGATGAGCAAAGACAAAGCCGTTTAAAAAAATAATTCCGGTCAATATTGCAAGATAGACGGTTAATTTTGCGAAGGGGGTTTTACAGCAGGTACAAAGATGTTATATTTGATTAAAATAAAGCGAGAGGTCTCATCTAAAAAAGTAAGCTTTGGAATGCCCGAGATTTTTAGGGATAAAGCCCGAAGGAAGGGAGAAAAAATGAAAAAGAAATTGTTCGCAGCAATGCTGGCATTGCTTATTTTGTCTTTGCCGTTGTCAGGATGCACGCCGGATAAAAAAGACGTACAGAAAGAAGACAAAGCGGAAAAAACCATGGAAGAACAGGTAGAGAACAATCAGAGTGCGATTTTTAAACAGTACGAAAACATCAAGGCGTTCCGGTCAGAATACCAAAAGGATCTGGAGACAATGAATGCGCTTGTGGACCCGAATAAAGCGGAATTTGTTCTGAGCGATATCAGCTATACAGCAGGCGTGCCCAGCTCCGATTCAAGGGTCGACGCCACCTACAGGCGAATTAATAAGGAAACCTACGTTCTAAAATACTATGAATCCTGGGATGTGTATAATGAACAGGTAAAAAACGATTTGTCAGCCCTCAATGAATCGGTTAAGGACCAGGGAATCGAATATCGTATAGACCGCGCGGAGCTGGTGCCCGATGAAAACAGAGTCCGGGCTTATTTTGAGAAAGTGACATAAACGCTTTTATAAATAATGAGTAAATTACAGAAAAGGCAGGAAGCACAGGCTTTCTGTCTTTTTCTATATGTTTAAAAAATATATCGATATCTTTTATAAGTTGGAAATGTTATAATAGAATAAAGCGTAAATCAATAGATGGTGAGAGGAGGTTTTAAAAATGTTTCGTATTGGTGTGTGTGATGATGAAGCCTATTTCAGACAGGATATAGAAAAGAGGCTGGAAGCTTATTTTAATGGGAAGCCATTTGAGCCGGAAATACATATTTTTGAAAAAGGCCAGGCGCTTCTGGAGGAGGCAGAGAAAAAACCTTTTGATCTGGTCTTTCTGGATATTGAGATGCCGGATATGGACGGAATTACCCTCGGAGCCCGTTTAAAAACAATGTTTGAAGCAACCCTGTTAATCTATGTGACCTCTTATGATGCCTATGTTTCCCATGCGTTTCGGTTAGATGCTTTTCAATATCTGAAAAAGCCTTTAGATGATTCTCTTTTTCAGGAGGAAATAGACAGGGCGCTGGCGCAGTATGTTCTAAAAAAACAAAAATATAATTTTGAGTATAACAGTGTCAGAATGAGTGTTCCAATAACAGCGCTCATTTATTTAGAATCCCAAAGCTGGAGTGTGATTATCCATACAAAGGATAAAGATTATAAAATTGTCGGAAAGCTGAATGAAGAAGAAGAGCGGCTCGCCGTCCATGGATTTATCCGTATCCATCAGAGCTATCTCATTAATATGCAGTATATTAATAAGTTCCTCAGTGATAAGGTGTTTTTAAAAGATCGGGAAGAACCGTTGCCGGTCAGCAGAAAATATAAAAATGAAGCAAAAAAAGCCCATTTAGACTATCAAAGCAAAGTAGGCATTTGATATGAAGGAGATATGGGTACAAATCTTTGCGGCCGTGTTTGAGGCGGTTTTGATTTATTATTGGGTACGTGCCTTTTCACGGGAGAAAAAGATTAAACGGCGCTGGATTGTACTTGAAGTCATGCTGGTAAGCCTTTGGGTTTTAATTTCCCTTGTCTTTGTGAAAAATCCACTGCTGTTGATTTCATTCACTGCAGCGGCCTGCCTTTTAATGTTTAGGGTTTATCATGTTCCGGTAAAAATTAGCTTGGTTGCAACACTTATTTTTTGCGCGGTCATGGCTCTGTGTGATGTGTTATCTACCTATCTTATCATGCTGTTCAGCAGTGAAAGTATTGAGAGCATTCGATTCGAGCCTAAATACATGTTAATCTCAAATATTGTAACAAAGTTTCTTTTGCTCGTCTTTGTGAGCTTTGTGTATGTTCGGGGGAAAGTCAGCATCGACCGTTTGTCTTTGAGGCGGGTTATTTATCTTTTGATTTTGCCTTTAGCCAGCATTGCAGTATTATATCAAATGCTTAATTTTAGCGATATGGAAAAGCCTTTTAGTGTTTTAATGTGTTTAATTGGCGTGGGGGGACTTTTTGTCGGAAATATCTATTCCTTTACCTTTTTTGAAAAGGAAGAGAAGCTAGAAAAACAGCGGCTCAAACAGCTTTTTCTCGAACAGCAGATTGAGGGCCAGCGGATTTATTATAAAAACCTTGAAGCCTCCGGTGAGGAAGTGCGGAAAATGCGCCATGATTTGAAAAATGCTTTTGCCGCTCTTTCCGGTTATTTAGATAAAGGTGATTTAGAAACTGCTAGAAAGTTTCTGGAGAAAAAAACTGAAAATTTAGGAAGGCTAACCCACAGCACAGGGCATCCCGCTTTAGACGCTGTGATTGATGCCAAAAGGACAAAAGCTTTTGAAAATCACATTCAATTTGAGCTTAAAGTTGCCCTGCCCCAGGAGCTGCTCATGGATGAGATGGATTTATGTATTATCTTAGGCAACGCCCTGGACAACGCATTGGAGGCCTGTGAAAAAATGCCGCGGGAACAGGCGCAGATCATCACGGACCTCCACAAATCCGGAGAAATGCTTTTTATAGAAATCAAGAATACCTTCAAAGAGGAACCGGTCAGTGGTTCGGATGGACTAGTGACCACCAAAAGGGATCAGAAAAATCACGGCTTTGGTTTAAAGACAATGGTTCAGCTCACTAAAAAATATGATGGGTTCATCGACTACGAGACAAAACAAGGCTGGTTTTGCCTGTCCATCAATTTAAACCTTAAAGACCCTGTCAATTTTGCGAGATAAACCGTCAATTCTGCGAACCCCCTTTAAAAGTAAACGTAAACATGCTATCTTTAGATTATCCAAAAGGATGATTTAAAGATAGCTTTTTTAATCCATAAAAGCTGAAAGTGGGGTAAAGAAAATGAAAGAAAAAATGAAAAAATTACTCATTCGGTTTGGCCCGATGCTTACAGTAATCGCTTTGCAGATGGGAATTTTTACGACGAATGCTTCTGCTTGTTTTTGGCAGTATCAGCCTAAAGAGCCGGAGAAAATGAGAAAATTTAAGAGGGGGGAGTTTCCATTGATTTAGAAAACAAATAAAATAATAATAATTTGAAAGGAGTTAAAAATCAAATGAAAAAAATAGGGGTTTTTACAATTATTTTGTCGTTAATGCTGATGTTAGGTAGCGGAGTATTTGCTAATGAAATCGAAATTCCTGAACCCTATGGAAGCACCGTGCCTTTTGATTTTTCTGTTTCTGGAACTGTAGGTAAAGATACGTCTTCAAAAATAAAGACAGTAACTAATGGTCCATATCGAGTTTATTTTCAGAATTCAGATGCACCAAATCAAATACGTTTAAATACAGTAATGCACGATATGAGTCATAATGTGCGTGGGCAGGGAAAAGTTTTACAGTATACTGATGCATTAATAGGCAGTAATGGCGAAGCTGGCAATTTTTATCATGGTAATTTATGGCGTGAATATGAATGGGATCCCGCAGTAGAAGTGTGGGGAACTTTTTCTCCTGATGCATAAAAATATTGCTTATCACCTCATAATGTAAAACTATTTTACATTATGAGGTGATAAATTAAAATGTGATATTAGTTAATGTCAATTAGAGGGCATATTATGAGAAAAGAAATTCAAAAATATAGACTTTTTCACAGATATAGAATTTTAATTTTAATGATTTTTTTTATAGGTTTATGGATTAGTTGGTTTTTTATGGGAAATATACATGCGATACTAACACAAAATCCAATTGGGATAGAGAACATAGAAGAAGGAAGAGCAATGTTGCTAAAACAGGCATTTACAATTGACATATTTGCATCTTCAACCTTTCGTTATACGATGATTTTAATGCCTGTTTTGGTTTGTTCAATGTCATTATTGTTTATTTGGGAAAAAAAGGGTTTGTTTAATTTTTCTTTTATTCGAAAAGAAAAGCCACGAAAAGTAATTATAAAATCGCTAGGTATACATGCTTTTGTAACAGGATGTGCATTTTATCTTATTTTTATTTTTTTCCTTACTATTGGATTATTATTTAATGAGTCAACAATGACGATACCACGTAAATCGTTTGATTTTATTGTAGGATACAATTATTCACAAAATAATGCTTATTTATATTACGTTTTAGATGGATTTATTAAATTTTTTGCATTTGGTTTTGTTTATAGTCTGTTTTCAGATTCTGTATCTTTATTAACTTCTAAAGACTATCTTTGTATTATAATCCCTGTTTTATACTATTTTGGAATGTCAGTTATATTTTCTTCTGGCTTACAAGTATTCGCTTTGGCACCTGTTTATACACAGGGATTTACTTCATTTGAAAATATGCCTTTATGGATGGCTTTTACGCCTCTTTTCGTTCCATTGGCCTTTTCAGTATTTGCTATAATTTATTCTTTAAGGAGACATGAAAAATATGTTAGTTAATAAGATAATTGGTTCATTCTTCTTATTTATTATTTACGCATATTACAGTCCATTTATTAATCCAGAGGGATTAATAGCGGATAAAGCATCAGGGATGTTGATTGTATACTTTTGCTATTTTTTTATTGGATTAAGTTTACCTTACACAAGGATTAATACTATGTCGATAATACGTTTTAAACAGAAAAAAGTATGTTATATTTGGTACCTAAAAAAAAGTTTTATATATAGCTTTTTATATGTAACATGTGTGTTGGTAACTTATTTTATATTAATAAGGATTTTTAAATATGAAATTAGATATACAGGGATAGAAATTATAAGATATTTTCTTTTTAGTATTATAAATTTAATAATTTTAAATTTTATAGTATTTTTAATTCGTATACAGAAAAATGTAATTTTGGGAATGACTTTTAATGCACTCATAATAACCGCATCTTACATTATGAGTGGGCCGATGATGCAACCATATAATTTTAATTTTATTGCATCAGCGTACTCAGATTTTGGACAAATTTTTACTATATATCAAGGATTGTTAATTTTTGTTGGTTATCTTTTTATTATTGGTGTTATGTTACTGTTGATTTCAAAAGGTGAAAAAATAGATTTAAGGACTTAAATAATGTCGAGAAAATACTATTTATATTTTTTTATGATTATAATAGTGATAAATATCAGCGTTTGGAAAGCTATGAAAGAAATTATTTTTTTAAACCAAAATGATTTTATTACACTTTTAAAAATATGTTTTTTAGCAGAGGAAGCTAATAATAATATAAGTATTATTTTATTATACATATTGCTGTTTTTATTGATATTGTTATATCTTATTACAAAAATATATGATATTTCAAATAAATATCGTAGTATGATTTTGGCAAGATTTGGTAATAGAAAAAGTTTTATTTGTTTTTACCAAATTCAAGGATTAAAAAATAGCTTTTTTATTGTTATTATGGTTTTTATTCTATTTTTTCTTTTTTATTTTATAAAAAAGAAAAGTTTCTATATAGATTATGAACAAATAGTTAATATTTCTATTTTAGTAATTAATTACTTTTTATTTTTAAATTTTTGTATAAGCTTAAATATTTTTTTGTCTTTTCTATGGAATGAAACATTAGCGCCATTTTTAGTAATTGTCATGAGCTTAGGATTTATACTTTTGGATATTGCATTAGCAGACACTAGTTTTATTACTTACATTGAAAATAAAAATTTTAGTGGTAGTATCGTTTTATTTTTATTGTTGGTTAGTATAAATACTTTAACTTACTTTGGAATTCAAAAAAGAGATATATTATAAGTAGGTGTATAAATGAATAAATTGATATGTATTGAACATGCAACAAAATGTTTTAAAGATAAAGTTGTTTTTAATGATGTTAATATTGAAATTTTCAAAGGAGATTGTGTAGGTATTACTGGTTATAATGGATGTGGTAAAAGTGTCCTAATGAAATGCATTTGTGGTTTTTCAAAATTAACGCAGGGAGAAGTTAAGATTAATGGAAAAAAAATAGGAAAGGATATTGACTTTATTGAAAATGCAGGGGTTATTATTGAATCACCCGAATTTATCAATGATTTATCTGGATATAAAAATTTAAAAATAATTGCAGAAATTCAAAAAAAAATTGACGAAGATAGAATCTTAAGAATAATGTCTTTAGTAGGATTAAAAAATGAAGAAAATAAAAAAGTCAGAAAATATTCTTTAGGAATGAAACAGAAACTTCGCATTGCTCAGGCTATTATGGAGTACCCTGAAATACTTATTCTTGATGAGCCAACAAACGGCCTTGATAAGCAAAGCGTAGAAAATATACGAAAAATTTTAAAGAGTTTTTTGAGCAAAGGAGGTACAATACTTCTAGCGAGTCATAATAAGGGAGATATAGAGACTTTATGTAATACTGTTTATGAGTATAATAATTCTGATTGCAAATTCATAAAAATATAAGAATAATAATGAATTTTTTAAATTTACAAGATTTTATAAGGAGGCCCCCCATGATCCACAACCTATCGCAAAAACTAACCACCACCTTCATCCACCACCGCATCATTGACGCTGAGGACCGGGAGGTCTATATTTACAGCTTTGAGCTCCTGCTGTCCGCGGTCATCAATCTGGCGGTGGTGGTGCTTTTGATTGGCCTCACCGGGCAGGTGGCCGGGGGCATGGGCTTTGTCCTCACCTTTTTGGTGCTCCGGCAGTCCGCGGGAGGGTACCACGCGTCCTCGCATTTTTTCTGTATCCTGAGCTTTACGGTCATTTTTTCGGTGTTTCTGGCAGTGATCACCTTTCTGCCGCCGCTTTACTACCTGCCGGTTATTCTGGGGGCGCTCGTTTTAGGCGTGCCGGTTATTGTGCTCACAGCGCCGGTGGCCCATGTGAACAAGCCGTTGACCGGGGCGGAGCGCGTGCGCCTGAGCCGTCTGGCAAAGCTGACCGTGGTGGTTTTAACGGCCCTGATCATGACGGGCTGGTACCTGGCGCCCGGGAGCGCGGCACCTGCCGGAGCGGCTTTGGGGCTTCTGACAGTTGCGCTGTCGTCGCTGGCGGCGCTGTATCAAAAGAGAAAGCGGGCTTAAGCCCGCCCTAACGAAATATTGAAACTGGGATAATGCTTGACACCCGCCAACAGAGAGCTTCTGCTTTCTGTTATTTTTTTGCTCAAAAAAAGAGAGAAGGAGTTATTATGAATAAAAAAGATTTGTACGCAGTGCTTCAGGAAAAGACCCGGATTGCCTGGGTGGAGGTTTTTACAGACCCGGAAGCAGGCAACGGCCTGCGGGTATGGTTTGAGGACTGGCGGGGGCTGGAATTCTACTGGAGTAAGGCAGCCTTTATAAAATGGCTGGAGGAGTGGGACATCGTGAGCACAGCGGCGGCGGAAAAGGCAGCCCGGGCGCTTCTGCCGGGCAGCCAGCTTCTGCCCATATACCGCGGCCCGGGATGCACCTTTATCCAGATTAAGACCAAATCGACCAAAGCCGGGGAGAAGTATGCCTACAGCTGGGTAAATTTGGATTTAATTAATTAATGGCCAGGGGCCTGTAAAGGAGGCAAAATGCCTGGAGCTTAAAAACGGCATGATTGCGCGCCATCTGCACCGGGATGCCACCATAAGGCGCAAGATAGAGGAGGGAAAGAGGCTGGCGGCTGCGCTTGAGAAAAGATGAAAAAGCAAGTTATCGTTGTAAAATGTACGTAAAAATGATATAATAATGTACAAAAGAAAGGGGTGGTGTCAATGCCAAAAATCAGACCGATTACAGACCTTCGAAATACGAATGAGATTTCGGATATGTGCCATGCTGAAAACGAGCCAGTCTTTATCACGAAAAACGGTTATGGAGACTTAGTGGTAATGAGTATTGAGACATATGAAGCGATGCTTGAAGAAAATGCGTTAGACAGAGAAATTGCGCAGGCTGAAGCAGAGTACTGTGAAAACGGCAAATTGTACGATGCGCGGGAAGCGCTTGGAGCGTTACGGAGAAGGCATTTTGGATAAGTATGGTGTAAAACTGCTCTCGGCCGCTTACCGCAGCTTAGAAGATATCTACACCTATATCGCCGAGGAGCTGCATGAAAAGCAGACAGCCCTAAAATTTATTGATAAACTGGAAGAAGCCATTTTTTCTTTGGAAATAATGCCATACCGGGGTGCGAAACGCTGTGTCGGGGCTTATGCGAAAAAAGGATATCGTCAAATTTTCGTTAAAAATTTCACGGTTGTCTACCGAATTGATGAATCTCAGAAACAGGTAATCATTGTTACGGTCCGGTACTCGGGAAGTGAATTCTGAATAAAGGGTCAGAGGATACTATGGAAAAAGCGCTTTACAATATATAAAAATATAATCATATCATAAAAAAGATACAAAAGAACCAATTTATTCCATCAGACAACGAGACCACATCTGGAAAGCGTTGTGGTTAAAGGACAGAAAGCTTTGGCTTTCTGTTTTTTATTTTTTGTTTTTAAGGGGTTGGTGCGTTTTTATGGGATAAGTGCAAAATAATACCCGAAAAGTGCCGCTCAAAAGCCATATTTTACTCTTTTTGGACGAATTATCCGGCCAACCCGCGGTTTGCGGCATTGGCCAGCGCCCGGTATAATACACCTACAAGCTTGAAAAACAAAGAACACCGGTGTTCCGAAAGGAACAATCAAATGAACGATCAAATAAACAGAATTTTTGTCAGACCCGAGGAGCTGAAAGATCAGCCGGTTATTACCACGCTGGACCAGCTGTTCTGTATGGAGCTCATCGATTTACAGATGAACCGGGAGGAATTATTAAGGTCATATTATAACCGCACGCTGTTTCTGGGCAAGTCGCCGGAGGAGCCCATGACGGTGGTGTATGGCACGGGCGCTGCTCCTTATTTTAATATCCGGGAGGTGGCGGCACTTATGGGAAAACGGGAAGATATCGACGCTTTTATCGCAGAGCACTACGATGCGCTGGGCGTGACCATGCGCATCGCGGCAGCGCCCGACAAGCTGGAGCTGATCGAATTTCTGCCCACGACGGATATTGCGGGGGTTCATCGCCTGGCAGAGCTGCTGGACAAAGAGGCAGATCCGGAGGGCGTGCGCACCATGTTTGAGCAGCTGGAGGAAAAGGCTGTGGCCTGGGGGAGACAGTGCTATGCATAAATTCACCATTACAGACACCATCTGCTATGATGATATCTGGCTGCCGGATCTTGGGGCAATACCCGCGGTCATTGAGCCGCCCATGTATTACGGCGGAGAGCCGGAGGTATGGATGGCGCTGAGCCCGATCCTGCCCCTGCTGGGCCAGACCTCGGCCAGCAAGCTGGCCATGCTGGTGGCTCCGGGGGACAAATGCAAGCGCCGGGTGTACTACAGAGGAAGGCACCGCCACATGTGGATGGTGAACCTGAGCAGCCTGCAGGCGCTGCTGCCGCTCATGAAGGACAAGAAAAAAATGGAATGGGCCTCGGGGCTGTTTAAGCGCAAGGTTTGCGCTCTGGAAATGCTTTATAAAGGGGACGCAAAGACCTCTGTCCTTTACCACTATGACATGGGAAACGCGCCGGTTCCTGCCGAGGAATACGGCTGTGAGGCCGGGACGCTGGCCCGCGCGTATATTGGCCTGCACCGCCGCTGCAAAAAGCTTGAGGAGATGCTGGAGCAGGTGGAGAATGGGGCTTAACTACATGGCAGAGCTTAACGCCATGCGGGATTATCTGCTGCTGAGGCCTCTGGCCTCCGGGCAGATATCCCTGTGGCACGGGCTCATGATGATCAATAACCTCTGTGGCTGGAAAAGCTGGTTTACAGCGCCGAATATGACGCTGCGAGCTTTTTCGGGGCTGTCGGACAGTGGAATTTATAAGGCCCGGAAAGTACTTAAGGAGAGGGAGCTCATCGACTACCTGCCCGGTTCGTCAGGCGTGATACCGGCAAAATACCACATTTACCCGGTATCGCTGCGCGTCCGGGAGGCGCGCGGCAGTAAGGGCAGCAGTACAGGCAGCGGTACAGGCGGCAGTACAGGCGGCAGTACAGGCAGTAGTACAGGCGGCAGTACCGCATTCTATAAACAAAACAAACCAGACAAAAAGAGACAAAAGGAAACTTCCAATCCTTTTTTAAAAATGTTAAACGATGAGGAGGAAACGTGAACCGAAATGAGACCTTAAAAATTTTGGCAGTCATTAAGGCTGCCTACCCCTACTATTACAATAACCAGTCCGAGGAGGATCTGAAAACCGTGGTCAGTCTCTGGCAGGGGATGTTTGAGGAATATGAGTATCCCCTGGTATCCGGCGCGGTGCGGGCCTTTATCGCCAGTGATAAAAAGGGCTTCCCGCCCTCTGTGGGCATGGTGTTTGACAAGTTGAGGCTTCTGAGTGAGCCGCAGGAGCTCTCGGAGATGGAAGCTTGGAGCCAGCTGTCAAAGGCAGTTAAAAACTCGGCATGGTACGCCGAGGAGGAGTTTGCCAAGCTGCCGGAGGATATCCGCGGCATTGTGGGCTCGCCAGCCAGCCTTCGGGAATGGGCTCTGATGGAGGCTGGCACCTTCCATTCGGTTATCCAGTCCAATTTCATGCGCAGCTACCGGGCCTGCCGGGGCCGGAAACGCGCCCTTGAGGAGCTGCCGGAAAATGTGCGCGGCCTGATCGGGGAGCTGGCGGGGCAGAAAGCCCTGCCGCCCGACAGAGGGAGGGACAGCGATGCGGGCAGTGAATGACCGGGATAACCAGGCCGAAATCCTCCGCTTTATTGAAATGGCCAAACAGGGCGACAAGGCCATGAAGCTGGCAGTGGTCAATCTTTTTAAGCCCATGGCTTACAGCATGGTTTACCGGTCCTTCTATCATAAGGAGGAGCGGGAGGAAATGTACCAGGAGGCCTGCCTGCAGATTCTGGAGGCCATTGAGGACTTTGATACAGAAAAGTACCGGCACGTCTATTTCAGGTATTACCTTAAGAACCGTCTGCGTTTTATGATTTTAAACCGGATTTGGCGGATTGGGCTTGAGAAAAAGCGGTTTGCCTGTTCGCTGGATGAAAAGGTGGCCGGGGAAGACGGAGAGGAGGACTGTTGGAAAATCGACTGGTTCCCGGCCGCCTGCAATACAGAGGAGCAGGCCATCAGGGGCTGTATGGCCCAAAAGGTGCTGGAGGTGATGCGAAAACGGATGGTTCAGGAAACCTATGAGGCGGTCTGCCGGCATTTTATGGAGGGGATCAGTTACGCCGAGATCGCTTTGGAAAGAGGGCAGAACCGCTCCACTGTCCAGTACCAGTGCAGGCGCGGGCTGGAACTGGTGAAGCGGGAGCTGCTCGGGGAGAAGGCTTATCTGAGGCAGGTATTGGGAGAGGATTTTTAGACGGCGTCAAAATCAGGCGTAATGGGCCAGGGCTTTTTCAAGCTCCTCCCTGAGGGAGGCGCGCAGCGGCTCCGGCGAATGGAGGATCAGGTCGCCGCCAAAGGAAAGGAGGTAACCCACAAGCCAGTTGTCCACCGGCAGGCAGGTGCGCACATCAAAATTGCCGCCGGGCAGCGGGGTGACCTGCGCTCCGGCGAACTCGTCGTAGACCCGGTAGGCCCGGCTTTTAAGAATGGTGAAGTGAAGCGGGGTCATGACGACTTTGGCGTTTTCTCTAAAAGGGACAGCGGGATAAGGATCAAAGGTGTCCTCCAGCACCTGCAGGTCCTGGATGCGGAACAGCTTGAACACGCGGTAATCCTGCCGCGTATGGCAGTAGGCCTGGAGGTACCAGTTGTGCCCCTTAAACAGCAGCTTAATGGGATCGGCGCTGCGCTCGCTTTTCTTACCGTCTCCGCCCCAGTAGGAAAAATGGATGGTGTGCCGGGTGAGAATGGCGTTTTTGAGCTCATCTGAGCGCTCCCGGTCCTGTATGGAGCCGCCCCAGCCCGTAAAGTCCACCTCGATCCAGCTCTGCTGGTTCTTTTTGAAAAAGGTCCCCAGCTTGGTGAGCAGGCCGTCAGGGTCTGGATACTCGACGGCTTTAAGGCTTTGAAGGGCCATGAGGATTTCGTTCTGCTCGGCGTCGCTCAGGATGGATTTATCCAGGGTGTAGCCGTCCATAAGGGCGATGCCGCCGTTTTTTCCCACGTTGGTGTAAATGGGAACGCCGCTGATGCTCAGGCGGTCAATGTCCCGGTAAATGGTGCGGACAGAGACTTCAAAATGGTTTGCCAGCTCGCTGGCGGTCATTTGGCCCTTGTCCAGAAGCAGGTAGATGATTTCGAACAGGCGATGGGTCTGCATGATATTTCTCCAATTAAAATGGACGGCAGATCTGCCGTCCGTTTTGTTTTTTTATACGCTTGGCGCTTCCAGCATGTTTTCGCGGATTTTGTCCAGATCTTCTTTTGTCAGATCGGTTTTATCAAGCAGGTAAGCGTCGACATTCTCGTAGTTTTCCTTGATGTAGTTTAGCTGGATTTTCAGCCATTCGGGCTTGACACCAAAGAAATCCTTGAGCTGATCCTTGGAAACACCCTTGGCCTCATTCATTTCATCGGCCATAATGGTGCCCAGAACCTCGAAGGCTTCGTCGAAGGTGAGGTTGGTCAGGGAGTAATCCGAGATAATGGTTTCCTCCGGCACGCCGCAGATCAGCAGGATGAGGGCTGTCATGAAGCCGGTGCGGTCCTTGCCGTTGGTGCAGTGGTACAGGATGGGGTATTCGCCGGGGTCGGTCATGACCTTGAGGATCTCTGCGTAGAGCGGCGCGGCGTTTTCGACCTGGTAGCGGTAGATTTTGCGCATAAACTGATCGATGCCGTCAGGCGCTGTAAAATTGATCTCGTTGTGGCTGAAGGGGATGTTTTTGAGTACCGGAATGTTTTTATAATCTGCGGTGGAGGGCAGCTTGTCCGGCATGGCTTTGGCCTTGGGGGCGTCCCTGAAGTCAAAGACATGCTTGAGGCCAAGCTCTTCGAAGTATTCCACATCCTTATCGGAAAGGTGGGCCAGCTCCTCGCTGCGGATCACCTTGCGCCATTTTGTCTTGCGTCCGTCCAGACCGGTATAGCCGCCGATGTCGCGGATATTGATGGAATTTTCCAGCTGGATCAGCCGTTTGCCCAGGTTGGACTCGTCGCAGAAAATCAGGTGGTCTTCGTCCTTGAAATCAGTTTCCAAAGGATTTTTCTCTGGAAGCGGAAGGCTGTCGCCCTGGTTGAAATCTTCTGCCTGAAGCTTTTTCTGGCGTTTTTTATGAATCAGATATGGGACTGCGGCAGCCGCGGCAATAAGCGCCCCAATGCCTACAAATTTTTTCATATGTTCACTCCTTTGACTCTTTATACTTTATTATATAGAATATATTGTAACATAAAGACTTAAATTTGTCCCGATGACAATTTGTTTTTTCATCATATTTTATAAAAAGGAGCGTTTTAATGGAAAATGTCGGAATTTATGTGCATGTTCCCTTCTGCCAGCAGAAGTGCCGCTACTGTGATTTTCCCTCATGGGCGGGGCTTAGCGAGGCGGATGCCCGGCGTTATTTTGAGGCGGTCTGCCTTGAGATAAGGGCCTTCGCGGCTGAGCAGGGCAGGCTGTCCGCGCGCACGGTTTATTTTGGGGGAGGCACGCCCTCTTACGTGGCGGCTGATCATATCGGCCAGGTTATGGACTGTATCCAGGAGTGCTTTGAGCTGCCTGAGGGGGCCGTTGAGGCGACCATTGAGGCGAACCCCGGAACCCTGACCGGCGAAAAATGCCGGGCTTACCGCAGCATGGGCCTCAACCGCGTGAGCCTGGGTCTCCAGACCACGAGCGATGAAGGGCTTAAAGCCCTGGGGCGTATCCACACCTACGCGGATTTTGAGTCGTCGCTGGAGCTGCTGGGAAGCGCGGGGTTTGAGAATATCTCGGCGGATTTAATGTTTGGCCTGCCGGGACAGACCCTGGAGGATGTGCGCCGGGACCTTGCGAGACTGACGGCCCTTGAGCCCGTTAAGCATATCTCCTGCTACAGCCTGAAAATCGAGGAGGGAACTGCCTTTGACACGCTGTACCGCCAGGGAAAACTGGCGCTGCCGGACGAGGCGCTGGAACGCCAGATGCAGCACGCTGTCATCGACGGCCTGGCAGAGAAGGGCTTTGAGCAGTATGAGATATCGAACTTTGCAAGAAAAGGCTGGGAAAGCCGCCACAACAGCCTGTACTGGGTGATGAAGCCCTATGTGGGCTTTGGGCTGGGGGCGGCCTCCTATTATAAGGAAGAGCGCCGCACCAACGTGATGGCAATGGGGGACTACTGTACTCTGGCTGAACAGGGGAAAGCCCCGGTGCTCGAGGCGCACACGCTGGATGTGCAGGAGAAAAAGGGCGATTTTATGTTTCTGGGTCTGCGGCGCATGTGCGGCGTAAACGACGCGGATTACCGAAGGCAGTTTGGCAGCAGCTTTTTTGAAGATTTTGAGGAGATTGGAAACCTTGTGGCGGCGGGGCTTCTCACGCGTGAGGGGCCGGTGATCCGCCTTACCACAAAGGGCCAGGATCTGGCGAATCAGGTGTTTGTGGCATTTGTATAAGTGAGATGAGTGTAGCGGAGGACCGCCGTTGGATTTTGCGGGATCGCCGCGAGCAAGGCGCGCGGCAAAATGGAAAAATCCTTTGACGGTTTTCGCTGCACGCCCTCTCTTTTTCAGCTTTTCACTTGGATAATATACCAAAAGGTTTCCTTGCTTAAATAATGTTTAAATCTTAAAAACTTGACATTTATCTTATAGAAATCTATTGACAAAGTAAGAACCCGGTGGTATATTATAGTCAAGATATTAGCACTCACAAGTAACGAGTGCTAATAAAGAGGTGAACAAAATGGACTTGAAAGAGAGAAAGAAGAAGATATTGGAGGTAATCATTAAGGATTACATCAATACCGCCGAACCGGTAGGGTCCCGGACTTTGTCAAAGCGTTATAATCTTGGCATCAGCCCTGCGACCATCCGGAACGAAATGGCTGATCTCGAAGACCTGGGCTTTTTAATGCAGCCGCACACCTCATCTGGAAGAATTCCGACTCAGCTGGCATATCGCTATTATGTCGATGAGATCATGCAAATTCAAAAATTAGCTAAGGTTGTGAGAAATGACATCCATAATGGGTATCTTAAAATAACAAGGGAGCTGGATAACACCATGAACCACACGGCGAAGGTGCTGTCACAGCTGACCAATTACACCTCTGTGGTGCTGTCGCCGCGGGTTTCCTGCTTTAACTGCAAGCACGTACAGATTGTTCCTTTGATCAAGGAACGGGTTTTACTCATTGTGGTCACCTATGAAGGGATGGCAAAGAACATTGAAATGACCCTTTCACAGGAAATTGACACCACTTTGGCCCTGAAACTGAGTAATGTCTTAAACAGCTTCCTTAAGAATATTTCCTTCCAGGAAATTAATATGGAACTGGTGGATCAGATTCAGGAATTGTCCCCGGATGAAAGCAGTTTACTCCGGGAAATTCTTCCGGTATTAAGGGATACTTTGATGGAAGAGGCTTCAGACATCCACTCCATGGGTCTGACGAATCTTTTCAACTATCCCGAATTCAGTGATGTGGAAAAAATCCGTCACCTGGTCAATGTGATCGAGGAAAAACCGCTGCTGGCGGGGATCCTGTCAAATGATGACGCCAGTCAGGTGATTAACATCAGCATCGGGGATGAAAATGATAATGAGAATCTGAAGGAATTCAGTATTATTACGACAACCTACGAGCTGGAAGGAAAGACCGTAGGCGCTTTTGGGGTCATAGGACCGACGAGGATGAATTATGACAATGTCTCCTCGGTTCTTGATTATATAAGAAATGAACTGAACACAAACTTAACAAAATTATTAATGAAATAGGTGGTTAAATGGCTAAGGAAGAAAAGATGGAACAAAACGTAGACGAAACCATTAAGGAAGAAGCTACGGAGGAACAGGCAGCAGAGGAACAGAAAACAGAAGAACAGGAAACTGTAGAGGATGTTGAAAAATCGGTAAATGAAGCGGCCAAGGCAGAGGAAGCGGCTATGGAGCGTCTTATGCGCCTTCAGGCGGATTTTGAAAACTATAAAAAAAGAACGCAGAAGGAAAAGACCGACATTTACCAGTTTGCTCTTGAGGGCTTTGTCACAAAGCTTTTACCAGTGCTTGACAACCTGGACCGCGCCGAAGCGGCGGCGGATGATGACAATGCGGACAAATACCGCGAAGGCGTCCAGATGGTTTTCAAGCAGCTGATCGGTGTTCTGAACGAGGAGGGCCTGCAGGAAATTGACTGTGTGGGTACAGCCTTTGATCCGAACTTCCACCACGGCGTTGCCGTTGGAGCAGATCCTGAAAAAGACGACCAGGTTGTTCTGGAGGTTTTCCAGAAGGGTTACACTTTTAAGGATAAGGTCATACGGCCAGCGATGGTTAAGGTTAACCAGAAGTAAAAAAGCAATTGACAATGGGGAATTGAGAATGGAGAATTAAAAGAACAAATTTGCTTTAGCAAATTTGAGAAAGCGGTCAACGGCCGCATAAAGATCAAAATGCGTAGCGTTTTGTACCGGAATTTTCCATTTTCCATTCTCAATTCTCCATTAAACAACAAGTTGCTTTTTTGAAGAATAATAAAAATTAGAAATTTATACTAAAAACTTAGGAGGACATATATTATGGGTAAAGAAAAAATTATTGGTATTGACTTAGGTACTACAAACTCTTGCGTTGCTGTTTTGGAAGGCGGCGAACCGGTTGTTATCCCAAATGCAGAAGGGAACCGCACAACCCCGTCTGTTGTTGCGTTTACTAAAGACGGTGAAAGACTGGTCGGCCAGGTGGCAAAACGCCAGGCTGTCACCAATCCAGACCGTACAGTCGCGTCCATCAAGAGACACATGGGTACCGACTATAAAGTAACCATCGATGATAAGAGCTACACACCGCAGGAAATCTCTGCGATGATCCTGCAGAAATTAAAATCAGACGCAGAAGCCTATCTTGGCGAAACAGTTACCAAGGCTGTTATCACTGTACCGGCTTACTTCAGCGACGCTCAGAGACAGGCAACCAAGGACGCTGGTAAGATCGCCGGTTTAGATGTACTGCGTATCATCAACGAACCAACCGCAGCTTCACTGGCCTATGGTCTTGACAAGGCAGACAACCAGAAAATCATGGTTTATGACCTTGGCGGCGGTACCTTCGACGTATCCATCCTGGAATTAGGCGACGGCGTTTTCGAAGTTAAGGCAACCAACGGGAACAACAACCTGGGCGGCGATGACTTTGACAACAAGGTGATCGACTGGATGGCAGATGAATTCAAAAAATCCCACGGCATCGACCTGAAATCTGATAAAATGGCGTTACAGCGTTTGAAAGAAGCTGCTGAAAAAGCTAAAATCGAACTCTCAAGCGTTATGAAATCGGACATTAACCTGCCGTTCATCACTGCGACCGCAGAAGGACCGCAGCATCTCGAACTCTCCCTGACAAGAGCGAAATTCGACGAATTGACTTCTGGTCTTGTAAGAGAAACCGAAGGACCGGTTTCCAAAGCCATGAGCGACGCAGGCCTGGGCAAAAACGAATTGAACAAGGTTATCCTGGTTGGTGGTTCCACAAGAATCCCGGCAGTACAGGATGCTGTTAAGAACTTAACCGGTGAAGAAGCCTACAAGGGCATTAACCCTGACGAATGTGTTGCCATCGGTGCCGCTATCCAGGGTGGCGTATTAGCCGGTGAAGTCAATGACGTACTGTTACTCGACGTTACCCCGCTTTCCTTAGGGATCGAAACCTTGGGCGGTGTATTCACAAAACTGATCGAACGCAACACCACCATCCCGACCAAGAAGAGCCAGGTATTCTCTACCGCTGCTGATAATCAGACTGCTGTAGACATCCATGTATTACAGGGTGAACGTGAAATGGCCTCTGGCAATAAGACTCTGGGCCGTTTCCAGTTAACCGGTATCCCGGCTGCAAGACGTGGTATTCCACAGATCGAAGTAACCTTTGATATTGACGCCAACGGTATCGTTAACGTATCAGCCAAGGACTTAGGCACTGGCAAATCTCAGAATGTTGTGATCAAATCGACCACCAACATGAGCGAAGAAGATATCGACAAGGCTGTAAAAGAAGCTGAACAGCACGCAGCCGAAGATAAGAAAGCAAAAGACCTCATCGAAGCCAAGAACAATGCAGACTCCACTGCTTATCAGGCAGAACAGTCTCTGAAGGACATGGAAGGCAAGATTACCGACGATGAAAAGAGCAAGGTAACCGCTGCTATCGATAAGGTAAAAGCCGCCGGTGAAGGCGAAGACGTTGAGGCAATCAATAAAGCCATCGAAGAATTAAACGAAGCTTTATATCCGATCGCTCAGAAAATGTATGAACAGACCGCTCAGGAACAGACCGCAGAACAGCAGTCTGCTGACCAGAAGGGCGACGATGACGTCGTAGAAGCTGAATACGAAGAAGTCAGCGACGACGATAAATAAGCCGTCCACTGTGAGCCCGACAATAAGATAGACTTTAGGAGATGGCAGCTGTAATGGCTGCCATCTTTAATAATGATTCTTTACAGGCTGGGCCTTTTAGGTTACAATATGAGGCGAGGTGAATAGAAGCATGAGTGAAAAAAGAGATTACTACGAGGTGCTGGGCGTTGAAAAAAGCGCCAGCGCAGATGAAATAAAAAAGGCCTATCGCAAGATGGCTATGAAATATCACCCGGACAAAAACCCGGGCGATAAAGAGGCTGAAGAAAAATTCAAGGAAGCCAACGAAGCCTACGAGGTCTTAAGTGACGAAACCAAGCGTGCGACCTATGACCAGTACGGTCATGCGGGCATGGAAGGCGGCTTTGGCGGAGGCGGAAGCTCCTACGGCGGTTTTGGCGGAGGCGGCTTTGAAGATATTTTCAGCGATATTTTCAGCTCCTTCGGCGGAGGCGGCGGTTTTGGCGGCTTCGGCGGTTTTGGCGGAGGCGGCGGTGGACGCCGTGGGCCAAGCCGCGGCTCGGATATGAAGATTAATATCAATCTTTCATTTAAAGAAGCTGTTTTTGGAACCGAAAAGAAGATTAAGATTAAACGTCAGGAAGAATGTCCGACCTGCCACGGCTCCGGAGCGGAACCGGGCAGTGAAGCCCACACCTGTGACAAGTGCGGCGGCTCCGGGCAGATTTATATCCGTCAGCAGACCCCTTTTGGCACCATCCAGCAGACTACGGTCTGTGATAAGTGCCACGGCGAGGGCGAAATCATCGACGACCCGTGTCATACCTGCCATGGCTCCGGCATCCAGGAAAAGGAACGGACCATCAATATCAAGATCCCGGCTGGTGTGGACAACGGCTCCATCCTGCCGCTTCGCGGCGAGGGCAACACCGGCGCGCGTGGCGGTGGAAAGGGCGACCTCTTCGTTTATATCAGCGTGAAGGAAGACCCGATCTTCAAGCGTGAGGAAGATGACGTTTACCTGGAAATCCCTGTGACCTTTGCGCAGGCAGCCCTGGGCGCAGAGCTGGTCGTACCGACTGTGGACGGCAAGGTTAAGCTGAAGGTTCCAGAAGGCACCCAAACCGGCAAGGTCTTCAGACTTAAGGGAAAGGGTGTGCCGAACGTCAACGGACGCGGACGCGGCGACCAGTACATTACTGTCAGAGTCGAGGTACCGCGCAAGCTGAATAAGAAGCAAAAAGAATTATTGAGAGCTTTTGACAAAGAAACAGGCAATGACAATCACCAGGAAGGTAAAAAATTCTGGTCTAAGGTAAAAAATGCCTTTCAATAGGATTTTTAAATAACCGGTGCATGCTTTTGCAGCACCGGTTTTTTCAGCATAACGGAGGAGAAAATCATGTCGGAATCATTGATAACTAAGCAGGCCATCGCGGACGGTTTTAAGGGATTAATGCGCGTTAAAAGCTTTGATAAGATCACCATTTCAGATATTGCCAAAAGCTGCGGGCTGAACAGACAGACCTTCTACTACCACTTCCAGGACAAGTACGAGCTGCTGGACTGGATTTATTACAATGAGGCGATTTCTGTCATGACAGAGGGACTGACCTTTGAGAACTGGAGCGCCCGTATTTACAGGATGCTGACGCAGATGAAGAAGGAGGATTATTTTTATATCAATGCCTTTAAAGCCTCAGGGCAGAAGGAATTTGAGGCTTACCTCTTTTCTGTGGCCAAAGAGCTGTTTAAGGAGATTATCGGGAATCTCAGCGGCGAGAAAGAAATCAAACCTGAGGATATGGAGTTTATCGCTTCGTTTTTTTCTTACGGGACAGTGGGGATCATTGTCGCATGGGCGCAGGAGGGAATGCGTGAAAGCCCGGAATTTTTGAAGGAGCGTTTTGAAAATCTGGTGTTGGACAGTAAAAATCTGGCGGTTAAGCGGTTTTTAAACACGCTTTAGTCAGGGTTAAAATGCCTGAAAAAATTCTTTTTGGTTCCTTCGATATCCGAGGAGGCGCACAGCTTTAAAAACTCGTTGTAGAGCAGCCTGTATTCGATGCGGGTCAGTTCTTTTGGGGAAATGCTTTTTCCGAGGTCGACCAGGCTGCGGGCGCATCGCTCCGGTGATTTGGCAATACCTCTCAGGATATGGTCGAGCTTTACGTCCAGCACAGCGGTTTTTAATCGGATTTCCAGGGATTTCATGGCCTGCTCCTTTCATTTTTCTACTGATTTTATATTTAATTTAAGCATATCAGCCGCAAGGCTGGTTGAATATAGACAAAAGACCGAATCTGTCAGACTACCTGACAGATTTTTTGTTTTGTATGAAAACAGGACAATGTCTGAGGTTTGTCGGGTTACAGTGGGTATAACTTTTGGTATACTTTCACATTATGTAAAGAACCCCTCTCCATTAACCAATAACGCAGTAGAAAGGAAGCAATAAAAAATGGACAAACTAAGGTCAGAAAAATCGTTTTTTAAAAAGTGGCTGCCCTGGATCGTGGTCCTCGGCGTAATCATTATTCCTCTTATGTACAGTTTCTTCTATCTGGACGCCTTCTGGGACCCGTATTCGAGGCTAGATACCCTGCCAGTGGCTGTGGTCAACCAGGACAAGGGCGCGACCATTGACGGCAAGTCCCGGAATCTTGGAAGGGAAATGTGGGATGAGCTGGAAAAGGACGGCACCCTCAAATTTGTGTTGACCGATGAGGACGACGCCATTAAGGGAACTGAGGGCAGCCAGTATTACGCCCTGATCCGTATCCCGGAAGACTTCTCCGCCGATATTGCCTCTGCCAGTACTCAGAACAAGCGTGAAGCGGAAATCTATTATTCACCCAATGAAAAACGGAACTATCTGGCCAGCCAGATTCTCAGCAAGGCAGTGCTGGAGGTTGAAAAGTCAACAAGGGCCAGTGTGGACAAGGAGCTGGTGGCACAACTCAGCGGCAAGCTCTATGAGGTTCCCGGACAGCTGGAAACCCTGCAGGATGGGCTTGGACAGCTGGGGGACGGCGCGAACGCCCTGGCAGACGGTACAGGAACCTTGTCCGATGGCACTGGCACCCTTTTAAGCGGCGCGTCCTCCCTGAACGACGGCGCGGATGCCCTGGCTGGCGGCGCTTCTGCGCTGGCGGACGGCACCCGCAGCCTGGCCCAGGGCGCCCAGACCCTGCAGGACGGCGCAGCAACGCTTGCGAATGGCACGGCAGCCCTGAAAAACGGCACCTCTGACCTGGCGGACGGCGCTTCCGCGCTGGCAAGTGGTACAGGCACCCTGAATCAGGGCGCAGGAGACCTGGCAGCCGGAACCGGTGCGTTCAGCACAAAGGTCAGAGAATACCAGCAGGGCGAGCAGAAAGCCAAATCCGGCGCCGACCAGGTCGCAGCGGGCGCGGCTTCACTGAGCGATGGGATCACCCAGCTTTCCGGCGGCCTGAACCTGCTGAGCCAGAAGGTGAACAGCAGCATGACCGCTCTTGACAGCGGTGTGGGGCAGCTTCAAACTGGCTTTGAGGGCTATCAGGACGGTGTGGATCAGCTGATCTCAGGCTCCAGCCAGTTGGTCGGCGGCATTGTGGCAGCAGCTCAAAATGCCCCGGAACTGTTAAATAATCCTTATTTTAAGGCGCTTTATGATCAGGCAGCAGCGGCAGACCCGGATCAGATCGCTGCCTTACAGGCAGGCGGCAAGGCAGTGGGCGACGGCCTCGATACCCTTTCTGCCGAGATTAAAGAGGGACAGGCAGCCCTTAACGATCCACAGCAGGGAATTCCTGCTCTCATTGCCGGGGCCCAGACAGCCCAGGCAGGTTCACAGGATCTGGCAGCAGGCAGCAGCAGCCTGAAGCAGGGAATGGACGGTCTTGACGCCGCGACCGGACAGCTGGTTGGCGGCGCGGACACATTAAACAGCGGGGCGAACAAAGTGGCCGCCGGGGCCAGCCAGGCTGACAGCGGGGCCCAGAGCCTTGACGCCGGCGCCGGACAGGTCAATGCGGCGGCCGGTCAGGTCAGTGACGGCGCTGGAGCGCTGGCGGACGGCACAGCCCAGGCCAGCGACGGTGTCAGTCAGGTGAATGCAGGAGCCCAGGCACTGGATTCAGGCGCATCTGCGCTGAGTGATGGCACAACCACCCTTCTGGGCGGCGCCCAGGAATTCGGGTCCGGCGTTATCAAGCTGCGGGATGGCTCTGTTCAGCTCAAGGACGGCCTGCAAACCGCCAAAACAGGCGTGGACGATAATCTGACCGATGTCCGTGATCAGCTGAAGCCCCTGAGTGGCCTGGACAGTTACGCGGCAGATCCGGTCAATGTCAATACCAACGCCATCGATCCGGTACCCAACTACGGAACAGCCTTTGCGCCTTACTTCCTCTCCTTATCCTTATGGGTCGGGGCGCTGATCATTTTCTTCGGTATTTATCTGGACGCGGACGAAAAATTCCGGCTCCTGTCCAGACGCTCGGACAGGCGCGTTATCCGGAGCTTCTCCTACCTTGTGATCGGACTTCTGCAGGCGCTGCTCCTGGCCCTTGTGCTTCAGTTTGGCCTGGGGCTTCAGATCAACCATCCGCTGGCCTTCTATCTGGCGTGCTGCCTGGTATCCATGGTCTTTATCGCCATTGTTCAGCTTCTGATCGTCTTTTTAAAGGACGTGGGGAAATTTCTGGCCATTGCGCTGCTGATTCTTCAGCTGACCTCCTGCGGAGGGACATTCCCCATGGAGACGGTGCCGAAGTTCTTCAATATTCTGTATCCGTTTATGCCCATGACCTATTCGGTTGGGCTGTTTAAAGACACGATCAGCGGAACAGGGGCCATGGGGCTTGACAGGAACAGTCTGGTGCTTATAGGCATCCTGGTCGTGACCATGGCGCTTACAGTTTTGTTTACCTGGCTTCAGAATAAGGGACAGGCGCGCAGAGCCGCAGAGATAACCCATCAGCCATAAAATTAAGGCCACAGCTGAAATTTGCTGTGGCTTTTGTATTTTCATTGACATTTATATACTTTTAACATAAAATGAACTGATAAAGATACAATATTTAAGAGGTAAATCATGAATGATGAACAAAGAGATACTTTGAACACCTTTTTTGTCGATACCTTCAATAAAATCCTATCGTTGGAAGAACAGACCCTTTTAAAAAGCAGCATTGAAAATCTTTCTGTCAAGGAATTACATATTATAGAAGCAGTCAGTATTTTACAGAGAGACAAAAAAAACACGATGACGGAAATAGCCGCACAGGTTGGGATTACAGTCGGCGCCCTGACCACAGCGGTGAATGTGTTGGTCAAAAAAGAGTATCTGTCCCGCAGGCGTTCCGAAAAGGACCGCAGAGTGGTACGGATCTATTTAACTGAAAAAGGCATGCGCGCCGAGATGCACCACCGGATATTCCACGAGAATATGGTCTCAAATGTCGGCGAGGTCCTGACAGAGGAGGGGCTGGAAAACTTAATAATTGCTTTAAAACAGCTCACTTCCTTTTTTAACGGACAGCTGGAGGATTTGAAAGAAAAATAAGCGGAAAAGCCCCATTTGGGGCTTTTCTTAATGTTTTGTTCATTATTCAGTTACAAAACATTACAGAATGTTAGGAATTTATTTAGGAAAGGGAATTTAAAATCTGTTAGAATAAAGAGAACCGTGCGAGGAGGTGACCTATGGCCGAAAAGAGTGACCATATGGCAATCCGGGAGATGCCCAGAGATGAGCGTCCCCGTGAAAAGCTGATAAAACACGGTGTCCACAGTCTCAGTAATGCAGAGCTGATCGGCATTATCATTCAGACAGGATGCCAGGATGCAACTGCGGTGGAACTTGGCCAGCGCGTTTTGAGGGCCTTTGATAACGACCTCTCAGCCTTTTTTGGTATGAGTATCGAGGAGCTTGAGCGCAACGAGCGGCTCAAGGGGATCGGCCCGGCAAAGGCCTGCCAGATCAAGGCGGCCATTGAGCTTGGACGACGAGTGAATACCCACCCGCCCGAACAGCCGAAAATCGGTTCGCCGGGGGATGTGGCTGCGCTGCTGACAGATGAGCTGCGTTACCTGAAGCAGGAGCACTTTATGATTCTGCTGCTGGACAACAAAAACAAAGTCATTAAGACAGAAACCATCTCCATAGGGACCATCAACGCGTCTTTGGTGCATCCGCGAGAGGTGTTTGTAAAGGCCATCCGGCAGCATGCCGCTGCGGTGATTCTGGCCCATAACCATCCCTCAGGCGATCCCAGGCCCAGCGCTGAGGACAGGGCCATTACCAAACGGCTGCTGGAATCCGGCGAGCTGCTCGGGATTCCGGTTCTCGACCATGTGGTGATTGGCGGGGCAGACTATGTCAGCTTTAAAGAATCCGGGTATATCTAAGGTTCTTTTATGTTTTTTGGCATTATTTATGAATTTGTGTTAAAATTAGATTGATTATTTTCTTGTTTTACAATAAAATAAATAGTTGAGATTGTGAATGCTTGGAAGAGGTGATGTAATGATTATGCCCGAAGAGGGACAGTTTGTATATCATTATATAGTAGGAGATGTAAAAAGTGGTTCTTTGAAGGATATGCTGACCAATCATTATGATTATTCCAGCCGGCTGCTCAGGCAGCTCAAGCGGGAGGGCAGCATTACTTTAAACGGCAGGGACTGTTGGCTGACCGATCCGGTGCGCAAGGGTGACCAGGTGGTCATTGCCTTTCCGGAGGAGCGGTTCGACATTGAGGCCGTTAAGGGACCTTTAGATATTGTTTATGAGGACGACGAGGTGCTTGTGGTCAACAAGGATGCCAATTGCGTAACGCATCCTACCAAAAGCCACCAGCTGGATACCCTGGCCAATCATGTGGCCTGGTACTGGGAGGAGAGAGGCACCCCCGGGAAAATCCGTTTTGTTAACAGGCTGGACCGGGACACCACCGGGCTTGTCGTTATCGCGAAGAATAAATATGTGCATCATTATATCCAATCCAGAATGAAGACCAATGCGGTTAAAAAGACCTATATCGCTTTTGTGAACAATGTTCCAAAGGAGAAGGAGGGCTGTATCCGCGTACCCATTGGCCGCCCATCTGAGGACAGCCTGGAGAGAATTGTCATGGAAGATGGCAAGGAATCCATCACACACTTCAGAATACTGGAAAGCTACGGGAAAGCTGCGATGGTGGAGCTGGTGCTGGAAACCGGACGCACCCACCAGATCAGAGTCCATTTAAAATATATTGGCTGCCCCATCATTGGCGACAGCCTGTACAATCACGATGGGAATCCGAGCTACGGCATGGCCAGACAGGCTCTGCACGCTGCAAAGTTGAACTTAACCTTACCCAAAAGCGGTGAGTTGGAACTTTCCGCAGGATTAACGGAAGATTTAGTAGCACTTCGAGAAACATTGAGGAAAGAATAAAAAGAAGGTGGAACTATGAGTAAAGAAGAAGCAAAGAAAGTTGCTCCAAAGGCGCCCAGAAAAGGGCTGCCAAAGAAGAAAAAGAAAAGAATGGCAACCTGGAAAATCGTCCTGATTGTACTGGCGGTTTTAATCGTTGCCGGCGTCGTGACAGGCTTTTCAGTCTATGCGGCCAATCGACAGGATATTTCAGATTTTACTTACCAGCAAAAGGAAAAAACACAGATTTTCTCCTCGGATAACCAGGTTATCGCCGAGATGGCAGCTGAGAACAGGACCTACGTCTCTCTGGATCAGATTCCAAAAGACCTGCAGAATGGCCTGATCGCAACAGAGGACTCCCGTTTCTATTCGCACCACGGGGTAGATTATTACGGAATCATGCGTTCACTGGTCTCCAATCTGTTCAGTGGCAACAGTACAGGCCAGGGGGCCAGTACCATTACCCAGCAGCTTGCCAGAGTACTCTTTGACCTGGACGTTGCTGAACCCGGCTTTATGGATTCTGTCAACCGTAAGATGAAAGAAATCTCTATTTCAAGACAGCTGGAGGAAAAATATACCAAGGATCAGATCCTTGAAATGTATCTGAATGAATACTACTTTGGTTCTGCCTCTTACGGTGTGCAGGCAGCCGCCCAGACCTATTTTGGTAAAAATGTCTCCGACCTGAATCTGGCCGAGTCCGCTATGCTGGCAGGTCTGCCCCAAGCGCCTTCTGCCTATGCCCCGAACGCCAACTTTGAGGCGGCTAAGAACCGTCAGGCCCAGGTGCTTGCCCGTATGGTAAAAGAGGGCTATATCACCCAGGAACAGGCCGATCAGGCTTCCGCCACTGAAATCACCATTATGCCCTGGTCTGAAGAACAGACCAACGATGATATTAAAGATGGATATGGTGCGTTTATCAATGCGGCGCTCCAGGAATACGCCGAGGCCCTTGCCCCGAGTGTCATGAAGCAAAAGGGTGTGGATGAGGACGAAGCCGTCAAGCAGATCCGCGAAAATATCGCCAACGGCGGCTACCGCGTCTATACAACCATTAACACCGGCTATCAGGACGCAGCCATTTCCGCCATGGAAAACGGGCTGGACAACGCCGGCTTCAGCCAGGAAAACGGCGATACCGGCGCCATTGTCACGGTAGATAAGGACGGCGCAGTACTGGGCTACTATGCAGGAAATACCGAAATCGACATGGCAGACTCAGCGAGACAGCCTGGCTCCAATATCAAACCGCTTTACTACAGCGGCGCCATTGAAAAGGGTGTGTTCTCACCGTCTTCAACCATTAAGGATGAACCCATCAACATTGGCGGTTACTCACCGAAAAACTACGGCGGCGGCTACAGCGGTACTGTCACCATTACCCAGGCCCTTGTCAATTCTCTGAATATTCCGGCGGTTAAGGTCTTTAATACCTTTGGGATTGAAAATGCCATTGACTGGATGAAAACACTGGGAATCACCACCTTTGTCAATCCTGGCGACCGGGAAGACGGGGCGGATGACTACAATCTGGCGACTGCGCTTGGCGGTATGACAAATGGGATCAAGCCTCTTGAAATGGCAGCAGCTTTCAACTGCTTTAACGACGGCGGTGTTTACAACGAGCCTTACAAGATTGTCAAGGTTGAGCAGACCAACGGCAAGCAGGTCTTTGACAAGAGCCAGCTTGGCCTGACCTCCAGAAAGGTTATGTCTGAAGACACAGCCAGCTCCATGTGGGGTATTCTGCAGCAGGTTGTTACCAGCGGTACCGGCGGACGTGCGGCCCAGGCCTATCCGACAGCTGGTAAGACAGGGACAACGGACAACGAGGAAGATTTATGGTTCACTGGTATGACCGGGAACATTACGACCTCAGTGTGGGTCGGTAACCTTGAACATGAGCCGGTCGGGACAGGGAGTTATATCCCGGCAGGTATTTACGGCTCTTATGTCCGGTCGCTGATCAACAATGACCTGGTCTCTGAGTTTGCCACGCCGGCCGAATCCCAAGATACAACGCCCATAACCACGCCAACCCCGGCAGCCACACCAACCCCGACGCCGGAAGCGACAGCAGCTCCGACAGCGGCACCGACCGTAGTGCCTGAAACAACGCCGGAACCAGAGCCAGAGCCGAGCTCAACACCATCAACAAGCGTTGACGACACTACCAACAATGAGGAACAGGAAGATTAGATAATAATCGAGGGAACAAAATGCTGATCAAAAATGAAGAACATACCATTGATGATAAGTTTGAAATGCGCGGAGGCAGCGGAACGATCCACATCAAGCATGTTGTGGACCAGGACGTTCTCTGTGACAAGGGAAGATTATATGCCCAGATTACCGTGGAGCCAGGGTGCTCCATCGGTAGTCACGAGCATGTGAACGAGAAAGAAATATTTTACATCCTGAGCGGTCAGGCGCAGGTGACGGACAACGGCGTAAAGCGGATGTTAAATCCCGGGGACGTTCTGGTAACAGGACACGAGAGCTCCCACGCAGTTGAAAACACCGGAGATGAGAATCTTGAGATGATGGCGCTGATCCTTTACGGAGATGAAAAGCATGAATAAAGAAAATCGAAAAAAGGTGCTGGAGGAGCTTGAAAAGCTCTACGGCGGAGAAAAATGCGGGCTGGATTTTACCAGCCCTTTTGAATTGCTGATCGCAACCATGCTGTCTGCCCAGTGTACAGACGTGCGCGTCAATATTGTAACCGGAGAGCTGTTTAAGGAGTATAATACTCCAGAGGCGCTGCTGACCTTAAATGAAGGGGAGCTCAGGGAAAAAATCAAATCCTGTGGCTTATCCAACACCAAGGCGAAGAACATTCTGCTGACCTGTCATATGCTCCTCGAAGAGCACAATGGCATCGTGCCCGAAACCATGGAGGAGCTCACAAAGCTTCCGGGTGTCGGCCGGAAAACCGCCAATGTGGTTATGAGCAACGCTTTTGACGTGCCGGCCATCGCGGTGGATACGCACGTGTTCAGGGTATCCCGGCGTATTGGCCTGGCAAAAGGGAACAACGTTCTCCAGGTCGAGAAAGAGCTGATGAAGAATATTCCCAGGGACTACTGGTCCCGGGCGCACCACTGGCTGATCTGGCATGGAAGGCGGCTTTGTACGGCCAGAAACCCCAAGTGTGAGAGCTGCGCGATCAATCCTTACTGTGACGATTATAAAAAGCGAAACAAGAAAAAATAAAAAATTGTATACAAAACCCAGATATTCCTTGATATTTTCTCTGGGATATATTAAAATGAGTAAAAGTTTAAATTTATTTTTCACAGGAGGAAGAGAAAATGAAGAGAAAAATCATTAGTGCTCTAATGGTTGGTGTTATGTGTGTATCCGTTTTCGCCTTTGCTGGCTGCAGCTCATCCGGAAGCGGAAGCAGTGGAGATACCATTAAAATCGGTGCTTTAGGTCCTTATACCGGCGATACCGCAATGTACGGTGTGGCAGCTAAAAACGGGATTGAGCTGGCCGCAGAACAGATCAATGAAAACGGCGGCATCGACGGCAAAAAGGTCGAAGTCGTTTCTTACGATACCAAGGGTGACTCTACTGAAGCAGTCAACGCATACAATCGTCTGCGTGATCAGGACGGTGTTGTCGCAATTGTCGGCTCTGTACTGACCGGCGAAAGCATGGCGATTAAGGATTTAGCAAAATCCGACAATATGCCAATCTTAACCCCGACTTCAACCGCAGCAGACGTTACCGAAGGCGCTCCAAACAGCTTCCGTGTATGCTATCTGGACGAATATCAGGGCAACGCCGGTGCAAACTTTGCAGTGAGCACTGAAAACGGTGGCTTAGGCGCTAAAACAGCCGCAATGCTGGTAAACTCAGGCAGTGCTTACTCTCAGGGTCTGGCGGACGCTTTCAAGGCTACCTTTGAAGCTAAGGGCGGCAAGGTTGTCGGCAGTGAATCCTACGCAGATAAAGACAAAGACTTCAGCGCTCAGCTGACCAAAATCAAAGAGCTGAACCCAGAAGTTGTCTATATTCCAGATTATTATAATGTAGCTGGTCCGATCATGCAGAAAGCTAAAGAAATGGGCATTACTTCCAAATTCGTCGGCGGCGACGGCTGGGACAGTGTCCAGGTAGACTACGCTGACGCCGCACAGGGCCAGTATTTTGCAAACCACTATGCTGCAGATTCTCCGAAGGAAGCTGTGCAGAACTTTATCAAATCCTACAAAGACAAATACAGTGAAGCAGCCAACTCTTTCGCAGCTTTAGGCTACGATGGCATGAACGTTATGGCTGAAGCAATCAAAAATGCCGGCAGCACAGACTCACAGGCGATTGTCGACGCACTGCAGAAGATTGATTTTGACGGTGTAACCGGTCATTTCACATTTGACGAAGAAGGTAATCCAAAGGGTAAAGACATTACAATCATTCAGGTTGATAATGGCGAATTGAAATTTGTGACCACTGTACAGGGTGACAACTAAATCATAATCACAAATGGATTAAAATAACAGATATAGAAGAGCCTCGGCTCTTCTATATCTGTTTATACAATATGGTGAATTAAAATATTTGAAAGGGAGGTAACTGTTTGTGGTCTTTTTGCAGCAGTTCATTAACGGACTGAATTCAGGCAGTATTTATGCATTGATTGCTATCGGTTATACGTTGGTATACGGTATCCTCAAACTCATCAACTTCGCTCACGGCGAGATCATGATGTTTGGCGCCTATTTTGCATTTATTGCCGCAACGACATTGAACTGGCCCTTCTGGGCGGTTATTGCATTTTCAATGATTTTAACCGCAGTGATGGGTGTAGTGATCGAATTCATCGCCTACCGGCCATTGAGAAACGCGCCGAGATTATCCGCGCTTATCACAGCCATTGGCGTGAGTATGTTTTTACAGAACCTGGCACTTATGATCTTTGGAGCTGATCCAAAGGTTATGCCGAAGATTTTCCCTCAGGTGGTATTCCATGTGGGAGGTCTGGAAATTAATTCTATTACATTAATTACTATTGGTCTTTCTGTGCTTTTTATGATCTTATTGGAATTATTTATACAGAAGACGAAACAGGGCCGTGCCATGCGCGCCGTTTCAGAAAATCAGAATGCCGCTATTTTAATGGGAATTAATGTGAATAGAACTATTTCACTGACATTTTTAATCGGCTCTGCTCTGGGTGCGTTAGGCGGGATTTTATACAGCACCGCCTACCTGAACATCGCGCCGACCATGGGGACAATGCCGGGTCTTAAAGCCTTTGTAGCCGCGGTACTCGGCGGTATCGGCAGTGTGCCGGGCGCGATGCTGGGCGGCTTTATCATTGGGATGATTGAAACCATGACCAAGGCTTATATCTCCTCAACCTGGGCAGACGCCATTGTGTTTTTAGTACTGATCGTTGTGCTTCTGTTTAAGCCGACAGGTATCCTCGGCAAGAATACGAGAGAGAAGGTGTAAGACATGACAAAGGAACTCAAAAAATCATATATTGTCAACGCAATCTCAATGATCGTAATCTTTGCAGTGATCTACTCATTGGTGACCTTTAAGATTGTTACAAATTATTTTGGCGGTATTGTCATTCTGACCTGTATCATGATCATTATGGCAACAAGCTTAAATATTGTAGCGGGCTTCCTTGGTGAAATGGCCCTTGGCCACGCGGGCTTTATGGCCATTGGGGCCTATACGGCGGCCAGCGTATCCATAGCCATCACTAACGGAAATGATTCGCTGCCTGCGCTTCTGGTGCTGATCATTGCATCTCTGGCCGGCGGGGTTGCCGCAGGGCTTGTCGGGATTGTGATCGGGACACCGAGCTTGCGTCTCCGCGGGGATTACCTCGGAATTGTTACCATCGGTTTTGCTGAAATCATCCGTATTTTCTTTGTAAACTTCCAGCCTACCGGCGGCGCGCAGGGCCTGAAGGGGATTCCGCGTATTGCGACTCTGGGCTATGTTTACTGGATCATGATCGTTGTTATTTTACTGATCTTTACACTGGGACGCTCCAAGTTCGGACGGGCCATCATGTCGATCCGCGAGGATGAGATCGCCTCTGAGGCAGCTGGGATTCCGACCACCAAATATAAGGTTATGGCCTTTACCATCTCCTCGTTCTTTGCAGGTGTCGGCGGCTCACTGTATGCCCATTATCAGGGCTATCTGGACCCGAATAAATTCCAGTTCATGTTTTCAATTGAAATATTTGTCATTGTCGTACTTGGCGGTCTGGGCAGTGTAACTGGCTCCATTCTTTCAGCTATTGTGCTGACCGTTCTGCCGGAGCTTCTAAGACAGTTCTCTGAATACCGCCTGCTGGTCTACTCTCTGGCGCTGGTAATTATGATGATTTTCAGACCGCAGGGTATGCTGGGACGTTACGAGTTCTCACTCACGCGTTTCTTTGAAAATCTGAAAAACCGTAAGAATACAACAAAGAATTCAGTGGACGGAGGTGACGCGTAATGCCAATTCTTGAAGCAAAGGATGTAACCATGCGTTTTGGCGGCCTGACCGCTGTCGATAAGTTCAATCTCACTCTGGGTTCCAATGAGCTGGTAGGCCTGATCGGTCCGAACGGCGCTGGTAAAACCACGATTTTTAACACGCTGACCGGTGTCTATGTCCCAACAGAAGGGAATGTAAGCATTGAAGGCAAGAGCATTGTGGGCAAATCGCCCCATGAGGTGGTTAAAATGGGTGCGGCGCGTACCTTCC
This sequence comes from Eubacterium maltosivorans, assembly GCF_002441855.2. Classification (NCBI taxonomy): domain Bacteria; kingdom Bacillati; phylum Bacillota; class Clostridia; order Eubacteriales; family Eubacteriaceae; genus Eubacterium; species Eubacterium maltosivorans. The sequence goes on from NZ_CP029487.1 coordinate 4,073,949, forward strand.
AGAATATCCGTCTGTTTAAGGATTTAACCGCCATTGAAAATGTCGAAATCGCCTATCATAATTTTGTGAATTACAATCTGGCCCAGGGTCTCTTCCGCACCAGAAAGTTCTGGAAGGAAGAGCAGAAGGCCTACGAAGAATGTAAAAAGCTTCTCGAAATTTTTGATATGGGTGAATACGAGCAGACCAAGGCAAAAAATCTGCCCTACGGCCAGCAGCGTAAGCTTGAGATCGCAAGGGCTCTCGCGTCAGACCCCAAGGTTCTGATGCTGGATGAACCGGCTGCAGGGATGAACCCCAACGAGACCGAAGAGCTGATGGAGACGATCCATTTTATCCGGAACAAGTTTAATATCACTGTTTTATTGATCGAGCATGATATGAAGCTGGTTATGGGGATCTGCGAACGGATTGTGGTTGTTGACTACGGCCGTACCATTGCAGAGGGAACACCGGATGAAATTAAGAACAATCCTGATGTAATCCGGGCATATCTCGGAGATTAGGAGGGGTTTGATGTTAAAAGTAAAAGATCTTAATGTATATTATGGAAAAATCCATGCCATCAAGGGCATTACCTTTGAGGTGAATGACGGTGAAATTGTTACCCTGATCGGCGCCAACGGCGCGGGTAAAACCACGACCCTCCAGACCGTTTCAGGACTTTTGAGGGCCGAAAAGGGGATTATCTCCTTTCAGGGAGAAGACATCAGCAAGGTAAAACCTTACCAGATCCCGGATCTCGGCATTGCCCATGTGCCAGAAGGACGGCAGGTGTTTGCTGAAATGACCGTGTACGAGAATCTTGTAATGGGGGCCTTTATCAGAAAAGATAAGCGGGAAATTGCGCAGGATATGGAAATGGTCTTTAACTATTTTCCGCGCCTGAAGGAGCGGTCCAAGCAGATCGCTGGCACCCTGAGCGGCGGCGAGCAGCAGATGCTGGCCATAGGACGTGCGCTGATGACCAGGCCGAAGCTTCTGCTTCTGGATGAGCCATCCATGGGCCTTGCGCCGATTCTGGTCGATGAGATTTTCAGTATGATTCAGACCATCAACGGTGCCGGAACCACCATTCTGCTGGTCGAACAGAACGCCAACAAAGCCCTGCGGATCGCAAACCGCGGCTACGTGCTGGAAACCGGCAAAATCAAGCTGCACGGCACGTCAGAGGAACTGCTTACCAATGATGAGGTGCGTACAGCTTATCTGGGAGGCTGATACAGCCTGAATAAAATAGTAATTCACCATAGAACCCCGGGATTTCCTGATCCCGGGTTTTTATATGACAGGCAAAACCGGTAACTTGGACCTGATTTTTTGCAATTCGGCCCTAAATTTTTGAAGTTTACCTTAAAAATGAGCTGCAAAGCCGAAAATTTTTAAAACAAAGTGTTTCTACGCTTGATATGGCATAATTCCTATGTTATACTTAGGAAATTGAGAATGTTTATAATTAGAGCTATGTGGAGGATAATATGAGCGCAAAAGAATTAAGTAATGAAAAAAATATAGTATCAGTTGAGATTACAGTATCAGCTGAAGACTTTCAAAAAGCAATTAAACAGTCTTACAACAAAAATAAAAAACATTTTACAATTCAGGGCTTCAGAAAGGGCAAAGCGCCCAGAAAACTCATTGAAGCGCATTATGGTAAAGGTGTGTTCTATGAAGACGCCATTGATTTCGCGTTCCCGGGCGCTTACAAAGATGCTTTGGAAGAATTGAAAATTGAGCCTGTAACCCGTCCGGAATTACAGGAAGTAAAAGAAGCCAGCGAAGACGGTGCGGTATTTATTGTAAATATTGGCCTGAAACCAGCTGCGACTCTCGGCGAATACAAGGGTGCAGAAATTGAGTCTCTTGAAGCGGTTATTACCGATGAAGACATCGACGCGGAAATCACCCGTATGGCGGGTATGAACGCGCGTATTATCACTGACGAAAACGCTGAAGCCAAAAAAGGCGATACAGTGATCATTGATTTCGTGGGAAGCATTGATGGTGTGCCTTTTGACGGCGGCGCAGGCAGAGACTATACACTGGAGCTTGGCAGCAACGTCTTTGTCCCGGGCTTTGAGGACCAGCTTGTAGGTGCAAAAGCCGGCGAAGAAATTGATGTAAAGGTCACTTTCCCGGAAGATTACCATCAGGAAGATGTTGCCGGTAAGGATGCTGTATTCAAGACAACCATTAAAGAAGTACAGGTTAAGGAACTGCCGGAAATCGACGACGAATTTGCGAAAGACGTCAGTGAATTTGATACCCTTGACGAGCTGAAAGTCAGCGTTGCTGAAAAATTAAAAGAACAGAAAACAACTGAACTGCGCAGAAGCGCGGAAAACAAGGTCATTGACTTTGCGGTTCAGAATGCAGAAATCGAAATTCCTTATCTGATGGTAGAAGAAGAGCTGGATCGTACCCTGGATACCTATGACCGCCAGTTAAGCAGCCAAGGCCTGAGCCTGAATGACTATTTGGGCTACATGGGTTCAAATGTCGAACAGTTCAGAGAAGGAATGAAAGCAGATGTTGAGCGCAATATTAAAGCAGATTTTGTTTTAACCGAAATTGCCGAAACTGAAAAGCTGGAACCAACAGAAGAAGAACTGGAAGAAGAAATCAAAAGATATGCCGCATCCATGCAGCAGGATTTTGAAGAATTTAAAAAGACAGTGAACGAAACGATGGAAAGCTATATGAAGACTGATATCAAACGCAGAAAAGCCATCGATTTCTTAGTCGACGCCGCTCAGGTTAAATAATAGGGGTATAACAATGAATATGAATCTTGTCCCTATGGTTATTGAACAGACGGGACGGGGGGAACGTTCTTTTGACATTTATTCACGTTTGCTGAAAGAGCGGATTATTTTCCTTGACGGGGAAATAAATGATACAACATCCAGTCTGATCGTAGCACAGTTAATCTTTTTAGAAGCGGATAATCCAGACAAAGATATTGAAATGTATATTAACAGTCCGGGTGGGTCAATTACCTCCGGGTTTGCCATTTACGATACCATGAATTTTATCAAATGTGATGTCTCCACCATGTGTGTCGGCATGGCGGCATCCATGGGTGCCTTTTTGCTGACAGCCGGTGCCAAGGGTAAGCGCAAGGCGCTTCCGAACAGTGAGATTATGATTCACCAGCCTCTGGGCGGTGCCCAGGGCCAGAGTGTCGATGTGGAAATATATGCCAAACGTTTGATTAAAACGCGTGAAAAGCTCAATGAAATCCTCAGTGAAAAAACAGGACAGCCCATTGACGTTATCGCAAGGGATACGGACCGCGACAATTTTATGTCTGCTGAGGAAGCGTTAGAATATGGCCTGATTGATCAAATCGTCAGTTCCAGATAAGAGGAATTAATATGTCAAACGAAAAAGATGGAATCAAACAGGTTTGCTGTTCTTTCTGCGGAAAGAGCCAGTCTCAGGTAAAGCGGATGGTTGCAGGACCAGGCGTCTACATTTGTGATGAATGTGTGGCCCTGTGTGAAGAAATCATTGCCAACGACTATGTGCCAAAGGAAATTGATTTTGAAAATGTGCCAACGCCCCGTGAGATTAAAGCAAAACTTGACGAATATGTTATCTCCCAGCACCGCGCAAAACGAGCGCTGGCAGTAGCGGTATATAATCACTACAAGCGTATTAACGCAATGCTGGATACCGATGATGACGTTGAATTACAGAAAAGCAATATTATTTTAATCGGACCTACAGGCTCTGGTAAGACCCTTCTGGCCCAGACGCTGGCGCGGGTACTGGACGTACCCTTTGCCATTGCGGACGCCACCTCTTTGACAGAAGCCGGTTATGTAGGCGAAGATGTTGAAAATATCCTGCTGAAGCTGCTTCAGGCAGCGGATATGGACGTTGAGCGCGCCCAGAAGGGGATTATTTATATCGATGAAATTGATAAGATCTCCAGAAAAAGCGACAATCCGTCTATTACCCGCGACGTCAGCGGTGAGGGCGTACAGCAGGCCCTGCTGAAAATTCTCGAAGGAACCGTTGCCAATGTTCCGCCGCAGGGCGGCAGAAAGCACCCGCATCAGGAATTTATTCAGCTCGATACCTCCAATATTCTCTTCATCTGCGGCGGTGCCTTTGACGGCATGGATGGCGTAATTGAGCGGAGAATGGAAAAGGGCTCTATGGGCTTCAGCGCAACAATCAAAACTTCTGACGAAAAGGCCAAGGAAGAGCTTCTCGATAACATCGAGCCTCAGGATCTGCTGAAATACGGTCTTATTCCTGAGTTTATCGGTCGTATTCCGGTCATTGCAACCCTTCAGAATTTAGATGAAGAAGCATTGATTAATATTCTGACCGAGCCCAAAAACGCCCTGGTTAAACAGTATAAAAAAATGTTCGAAATCGAGGGTGTAGCGCTGGAATTTGAAAAAGACGCGTTAAAGGCCATTGCCGAGAAGGCGTTACAGAATGGTACTGGCGCGAGAGGACTCCGCGGTATTATTGAAAATATCATGACAGACATTATGTTTGATATTCCTTCAGAGGAAGGCGTATCAAAGGTTATTATCACTAAAGATGTTGTCGAACAGCTGGAAGCGCCCGTTGTGGAAACACAGCCGAAAGCCAGCGAAGAAAAGACAACCAGTGTATCTTAGAATACCTGTAAAAAAGCAATCTTATGGGATTGCTTTTTTTATAACTGAAAGACATCCCCTTTTATTTCTTAGAAAGGAGCAATAAAATGAACATTGAGAATGATGAAATGACTTTAAATAATCATATCCAGAACCCTGTAGGCATGTCCGAAGAGATCAAGGATGAGCAGAAGGGCCTGCCCATGATTCCCATGCGCGGTATGAGCGTGTTTCCGGGAATGGTGGTTCATTTCGACATCGGCAGGGATAAATCCATTCAGGCTCTTGAAACGGCCATGACAAGGGATCAGATTGTATTTCTGACCGAACAGAAGGATATAAAAATCGAAGACCCGGAACCGGAAGACATCTACAGTGTTGGCTGTGTAGCTAAGGTTAAGCAGATGCTAAAAATGCCAGATAACCTGGCCAGAATTCTCGTAGAGGTTCAGGAGCGGGCGAAAATTATCGAGTACCTTCAATACGAGCCTTTTTTTGAAGTGCTCTATGAGCCAGTCCAGAGTATTTATTACGATACCAAGGAAAATCAGGCGCTTATCCGCATGATCCGTTCGGCCTTTGCGACCTATATGACCATGACCCGTAAAATGGCGACAGACCTGCTGGCCTCATTGGACCTTGTGGACAATCCGGATAATCTTATTGACCTGATCTGCGCCAACCTGGTGCTGGAAAGCAAGGATGCTCAGCGAATTCTTCAGGAGACTGATGTGGAAAAACGCCTGATGATTACCTATGAGGTGCTGGTCAGCGAGCTGGAAATGCTGCGCATTGAACAGAATATTGACGCTAAGGTGAAATCAGAGCTGGATAAAAACCAGCGTGAATATGTTCTCAGAGAACAGATCAAGGTTATTCAGGAAGAGCTTGGCGAGGGCGACGTCATCGACGAGATTGAGGATTACCGTGAGCGCCTGGAAGCCCTTGAAGTCAGTGATGAGGTCCGGGAGAAAGTTACCAATGAGATTAACCGCCTGAATAAAATCCCGGCAGGGTCTTCAGAGGCCGGCGTGATTGAAAGCTATATCGAGTGGGTTCTCGACCTGCCCTGGAACATTATGACAGAGGAAACCCTCAACGTTGTGGAAGCGAGAAAGATCCTTGATCATGATCATTACGCATTGGAAAAGGTCAAGGAACGTATTTTGGAATACATTTCTGTACTCCAGCTGTCAAAATCTCTGAAATCACCGATTTTATGCCTTGTGGGACCGCCGGGGGTTGGTAAAACCTCCATTGCCAAGTCCATTGCGCGGGCATTGAACCGCCCTTATGTGCGGATGTCCTTAGGCGGGATGCGCGACGAGGCAGAGATTCGGGGACACCGAAGAACTTATGTGGGCGCGATTCCAGGCCGCATTATCTACCATCTGAAACAGGCAGAAGCCATGAATCCACTGTTCCTGCTGGATGAAATTGACAAGCTCAGCCAGGATTTTCGGGGGGACCCGGCGTCCGCCCTCCTGGAGGTGTTGGACCCGGAACAGAATAGTACCTTTACAGATAATTATCTGGAGCTTCCCTTTGATCTGTCCCATGTTATGTTCCTGACCACAGCCAACTCTCTTTCCACTATTCCGAGACCGCTGCTTGACCGCATGGAGATCATCGAGGTCAACGGTTATGTGGAAACAGAAAAACTGGAAATTGCCAAACGCTATCTGATTCCAAAGCAGCTGGAAATCCATGGATTAAGGGCCAGCAGCTGTAAGATCAGCCAGAAGGCACTGCAGAATATTATCAGCTACTATACCCGCGAGTCCGGTGTCCGTGAGCTGGAACGCCAGATTGCCCGTGTGTGCCGTGTGGCAGCCAAGGAAATTGTGGAAAACGGCAAGCAGAGCGTTTCCGTTACCCAGAAGAATCTGGATAAATTCCTGGGCATGGAACGTTACTCCTTTGACACTATGAACAATGTCAAAGAGGTAGGCCTGGTCAACGGACTCGCCTGGACCTCTGTGGGCGGCGAAACCCTTCAGATTGAAGTGGTTGTTGTCAAGGGAACTGGCAAGATCGTCATTACCGGCCAGCTTGGCGATGTTATGCAGGAATCCGCAAAGGCAGCCATCAGCTATATCCGTTCCAAGATATCTGAGCTGGGTATTGCCGAGGATTTCTATGAAAAGAACGATATCCATCTGCATGTGCCTGAGGGCGCAGTGCCGAAAGACGGCCCGTCAGCGGGTATTACGATGACCACGGCACTCATATCCGCTCTTACAGGTAGGCCAGTGCCTCAGAATCTGGCTATGACAGGTGAAATCACGCTAAGAGGCCGCGTGCTGCCTATCGGTGGACTGCGCGAAAAGCTGACCGCGGCTCACCGTGCAGGCATTAAGGAGATTATCCTGCCAAAGGAAAACCAGAAGGATCTCGAGGAAGTACCGGATATGGTACTGGAAGCCCTCAATATCCATCCAGTCAGCAAAATGGAAGAAGTTACAAAAATTGTATTTGAGGAGCTCAAATGAAAGTAACCCAAGCCGAGATCGTCATCAGCGCGGTCCAGCAATCCCAATATCCTGAGGATAAACTGCCGGAAATCGTCCTGCTGGGGCGCTCTAATGTCGGTAAATCCTCTTTTATCAACACACTGATCCAGAGAAAGGGGCTGGCCCGTACCAGCTCCCAGCCTGGAAAAACACAGACCATGAACTTTTACAAGATCAATGATGCTTTCTATTTTGTGGACATGCCAGGCTATGGCTATGCCAAAGTTTCTAAAAAGGAACGTGAAAAATGGGGCGTTATGATTGAGGAATATCTTCAGAAGCGTGAGAACATGGTGCTGGTTTTTCTGCTGGTAGACAGCCGACACGAACCCACTGAGGATGACCGGCTTATGTACGACTGGCTGACCTATTACGGCCTCGATCCGGTGATCATTGCGACAAAGGCCGATAAGATTTCAAAGGTACGGCAGAAAAAGGCGGTCGATAACATTTTCAATACGCTGCGGCCAAGAAAGCGGAGTGACGTTATTCTGTTTTCAGCAGCCACTAAGATGGGAAAAGACGAAGCCTGGGAAGTAATTGAAGAACGGCTGTAAATTTTCAAATAAAGCAGGCTTGCAGATAATAAGCCTGCTTTTTATTTTAGCAGCCAGAGGAAAAAAATGCTCAAGGAAAAAAACATCAGAGAAGCCGCCAGAGCGGCTGGAATAAAGATGATTGGCTTTGCAGAGCCACACCCTTTGACAGAGTGGCTGGAGCCACTGGAAAAACGCAGGAAGCAGGGCAGAGTCACGAGCTTTGAGCGCACGCCGCCGGCCAGGCGTATTGACTACGCTCAGGCTTTTCCAGAAGTAAAGGGGATCATCGTTATCGGTGTGCCTTACTCTGCGGAGCTGCCAGAGCCAGAGGATGACGCCGACCGAGGAAAAATCGCGTCGGTAGCCTGGGGACAGGACTATCATGAGGTGGTTACAGAAAAAATGGACAGCCTTATGGCGCTGTTGAAAGAAGCGGAGCCGTCCCTCGCATGCCGGACCTATGTGGACAACAGCCGCCTTCTGGACAGGGCCACAGCCTGGCGGGCTGGTTTGGGCTTTTTCGGCAAAAACAATACCCTCATCCATCCAGAATATGGCAGTTTCTTTTTTATCGGCCAGATACTGATAAATCGTTCCATTAATTTCGACCCTGTCAAGCCGCTTAAAAGCCGCTGTGGCGCCTGCCAACGCTGTCTTATGGCCTGCCCAAACCAGGCCCTGGGAGAGGGATATACGCTGGAGCCGGAAAAATGTGTTTCCTATCTGACCCAGAAGAAGAAGCTGACAGCAGAGGAAGAAAGGCTCCTGGGCGACGTTTACCTATACGGCTGTGACGACTGCCAGCGGGCCTGTCCCTGGAATAAAAGGAGCTTAGAGTGCAGGGTGGACTGGCCGGGTGTAGAACCGGAAAGCGTTTATCCAGGGCTGGATGAAACCGAAGCGATCAGCGAACCGGATTTTGAAAAAAAGTTTGGAAAAACAGCTGCCGCCTGGCGCGGGAAAGACGTCCTTTCCCGAAACGCAAGAATTATTAAAAATAACCTAAAAAATCATGCTAAAGACAAGAATTAATGCTATAATAGTTAGCGTGTAATAATTATAGAACCATGATTATCGATATCAGTTAGAAGGAGAATTGAATGATTAGAGATCGTTTTGCTCCAAGCCCCACTGGCAACGTGCATGTGGGCAGCTTGCGAACCGCCTTATACAATTATTTGTTTGCCAAAAAGAATAACGGACAGTTTTTGCTGCGTCTTGAAGATACGGACCGCACCCGCTACGAAGAAGGCGCGGTGGAGAATCTGCTTAATGCCCTGATGGTAACCGGGGTGGTACCGGATGAAGGCCTTTTTGAGGAAGATGGTAAAATTGTCCAGAGAGGCGACTGCGGCCCTTATATCCAGTCTGAGCGTCTGGATATTTATAAAAAGTACATCGATCAGCTTCTGGAAAACGGGCAGGCCTATTACTGCTTCTGTACAAAGGAGCGTCTGGACGAGGTGCGTGAGAAGCAGAAGGCAGCTGGTGAAACACCGCGCTATGACGGACATTGCCGCAATCTGCCAAAAGAGGAAGTGGAGGCACGTGTCGCAGCGGGCGAACCCTATGTTATCCGCCTGAAGCTGCCGGAAGACCACGTCGTCGCCTTTGACGATGCAGTCCGCGGCAGGATTGAGATCAACACCAACGATCTGGATGATCAGGTGCTAATTAAAACCGACGGTTTTCCGACCTACCATTTTGCCGTTGTCATCGACGACCACCTTATGGGTATTACCCATGTTATCCGAGGCGAGGAATGGCTGCCCTCCACACCCAAGCATGTGTATCTGTATGAATGCTTTGGCTGGGAACAGCCTCAGTACGTTCACTTATCTAATATCCTGAATGACGACCATAAAAAACTCAGCAAACGCCAGGGCGATGTGTCCGTCGGTGATTTTCTGAAAAAGGGTTATCTTCCGGAAGCTCTGATCAACTTTCTGGCTCTTTTAGGCTGGAGTCCTGAAAACGAGCAGGAAATCTTTTCAATGGACGAGCTGATTGAAGTCTTTGACCTGTCCAGAATCAATAAATCCGGCGCAGTGTTTGACCGGGCAAAGCTGGATTGGATGAATGCTCACTACATCAAGGAGCTGCCCATCGAGGAGCTGACAGCGCGTATGATCCCATATCTGCTGAATGCGGGCTATATCACAGAGTCGGATGTGGAAAAACGCATGCCGTGGCTTGAAAAGGTTGGTGAGCTTATGCGTGAGCGTCTCAACTACTTTGCGCAGGTTCCAGAAGAAACCAAAATGCTTTTCGACCGTAATTTTGAGATTACAGATTCGGAAAGCCTCGACATTCTAAAGGAAGAAACGGTTCCGGTGCTCTTTAATGCATTAGTCGAAAAGATTACCGAGAGCGACGTGGTGGATACCGAACGCGCCAAGGCGATTCTAAAGGAAATACAGAAGGAACACAAAGCAGAAAAAATTAAAGGAAAAATGCTTTACATGCCTACCCGCATCATGTTGACCGGTGAGATGCACGGACCGGATCTAACACTGATTATGGATGTACTTGGCAAGGAAGAGCTGTTACTGCGTCTTGACAGAATGCGCAGCATGATCCATTAGAAGTGTCTAATGGTTAAGTAGAGGAGGAAAGTGTGTGAAAGAAAAGGTTAATACAAAAAAGACCATCACACTGGTTATTTTTATTGCGATTCTTGCGTTTTGTGGCTACACTCTGTTTCATGGCCTCAGCGTGGGAATTTATGATATTGGAAAAATCGGGGACCATGTGCACTATGGGCTGGACCTGACCGGTGGGGTAAATGTTGTACTTCAGGCTGAAGCGACAGACGACAGCGGTATTACGTCTGAAAAAATGGACAGTACCGTAGCTGCCATAAAAAAACGTGTGGACTCTATGGGCGTCAGCGAAGCCCAGGTTTCGAAACAGGGTGAAGACCGTATACGTGTGTCCATCCCGTCGGTACAGGACCAGCAGCAGGCTCTGGATATGATCGGTAAAACCGCCCAGCTGGAATTTGTGGGCCCGGACGGCGAGGTCATTCTGACCGGTAAGGACGTTGTGGATTCCAAAGCAGTCCAGCAGAAATCGAGCAGCGGCTTGGAAGAAGCTGTTGTTACCCTGAAATTTAACGACGAAGGCACTCAGCTTTTTGCCGACGCGACACAAAAATACCTGAACCAGCAGATATCTATCAAGCTTGATGAGGAAGTTATCAGCAGTCCAAAGGTTAACGTGGCGATTACCAATGGCGAGGCCGTTATCGAGGGGATGGCAGATATGGAAGAGGCCGGAAATCTGGCTGAGCTCATCCGCGGCGGCGCGCTGCCAGTTAAGCTGAGCCCAATCGAAGTAACAACCATCGGGCCGACCCTTGGCCAGGATTCCCTGAATCAGAGTCTGATCGCCGGCGCCATTGGTATTGCGGCTGTTCTGCTGTTTATGCTTGTTATGTACAGAGGGCTTGGCTTTATTGCAGACCTGGCTCTGATTATCTATATTATGCTTGATTTGATTTTGATGGTTTTTGCCAATGTTACACTGACCCTGCCGGGGATTGCCGGTATTATTCTTTCCGTGGGGATGGCTGTCGATGCCAATGTCATTATTTTTGAACGTATTAAAGACGAGTCACGCTCAGGAAAATCCATCAATGCCGCCATTGACGCTGGCTTTAAACGGGCCATGGGCACGATTATCGACTCCAACGTCACGACACTGATTGCGGGATTTGTACTGTTCTTTATGGGCAGCGGCAGCGTTCAGGGCTTTGCCGTAACGCTGATTCTCGGTATTATTGTGAGCTTACTGACAGCCGTTATTATTACCAAGCATCTGACCAAGCTGGTCATTGGTACACATCTGTTCGGTAGCGGCAAGTTCTACGGGATCTAGGAGGGAGCAGAAGGATGAAGACATTAAAACTAGTTGAAAAAAGTAAAATCTGGTTCAGCATCGCAATCGTTCTGGTTCTTATCAGCGTAGGTTCCCTGCTTGTAAGAGGTTTGAATTTTGGGATCGATTTTGTAGGCGGTACCATTGTCACCATTGATCTGCATACACAGTTCAATACCGATGACGCACGTCAGATTACAGACCAGTATGACAAGAGTGCCGAAATAACATACGCAGGTGACGAACAGGACCGTATTGTTATCAGTACCAAGGAAAGCCTTGACACTGATCAGCGCAAGGAGCTGTTTAATCAGTTTAAAGATAAATACAGCCTTCAGGATAGTGACCTGATCTCAGTTGATACGGTCACAGCCACAGTTGGCTCTGAGACAGCGCGCAATGCAGTCATCGCATCGGCTGTAGCGGTTCTGCTTATGCTGATCTATATTACCTTCCGGTTCGAGTTCTATTTCGGACTCTCAGCCATCATTGCGCTGCTTTACGATATTACCATTGTTATCGGGGTTTACGCTCTGTTCCAGATTCAGGTTAACGCGCCCTTTATTGCGGCCATTCTGACCATTTTGGGGTACTCCATCAATGATACCATCGTTGTGTTTGACCGTATCCGTGAAAATGAAACGCGTATTGGCATGCGCGACATTAACGAGCTGGTTAACGTGAGTGTCTCACAGACCCTGAAGCGAAGCATCAACACTGTTGTGACAACACTTCTGGCTATTCTGGCCCTGTATATCTTTGGTGTTGAGGCCATCAGAAGTTTTGCCCTGCCGTTGATTGTCGGGATCGTCAGCGGCTGCTACTCATCAATATTTGTAGCCAGTCCATTGTGGGTACAGTTTCAGAAACGATTCCCCAACTCCAAAAGCAATAAAAAGAATAAGAAAAGAGCGGTTTCAAATACCAACAAGGGTAGAAATAAACAGCCGCAGGTATAAGCGTAAGAAACCAGAAGCCGGCTGCACGGTTGAGCAGCCGGTTTCTTTATATAGAGGAAACATATGGTAAACACAATTTGGAAAGAACGAAAAAGTAAAACAGAAGCCAGTCCTGAGGCAGTCGGGGAGCTGATGGAGGAATGTGGCCTAACGCCTCTGTCAGCCAGACTGCTGGTTAAGCGGGGATATGACACTGCGGATAAGGCCATGGCCTATCTGGACCCGGACTTCTCGGATTTTTATGATCCCTTTGGACTGCCAGACATGCAGAAGGCTGTGCACCGGCTGCTTGCGGCCAGAGAGCATGGGGAAAAAGTCTGCATTTACGGTGATTATGATGCGGACGGTACCACGGCTGTCGCTATTCTGATGCGCTATTTTAAAGCCATTGGAATCGAAGCCTTTTACCGGATACCGAACCGTCTGAAGGAGGGATATGGCATGAATATCCCTGCGCTTGAGGCAGTCATAGAGGCAGGCGCCAGCCTGATCGTAAGTGTGGACAATGGCATTGCCGCCCATGAGCAGGTGGAGTTCTGTAATGAACAGGGGATTGATGTGATTGTCACGGACCACCACGAGTGTCAGGGAGAAGTCCCCAGGGCACTGGCGGTTGTGGACGCGAAGCGGGAGGACTCAGATTATCCCTTTTCAGAGCTCTGCGGCGCAGGTATTGCGCTGAAGATGGTGATGGCTTTGGACTGCGTATTGGAACTGGACACGGACTTGCAGGAATATATCGAGTGTGCCGCTATTGCCACTGTGGCCGATATTGTTCCTTTGAAAAGTGAGAACCGTATCATCGCCTCTCTAGGCATTGATTATCTGAACACCAGTCCAGCCAATTTGGGGATTCAGGCCCTGATAGAGGTCAGTGAGCTTAAGCGGGTAAATGCCGGAAATATTGGATTTGTCATAGCGCCGAAGATCAATGCAGCAGGCCGTCTGGGTGAGGCTGGTAAGGTGGTCGAGCTCTATCTGACAGAGGAGGAAGCCCAGGCTTCAGAAATCGCGGCATACCTGAGCATGGAAAACCGAAAACGACAGGACATTGAGCAGGAAATTCTAGAGCTGGCCAAAGCGCAGGTAGAACAGCAGCGTCTTGACGAGCAGGGCATTATGGTAGTGGCTGGGGACGGCTGGCATCCCGGTGTTATCGGTATTGTAGCCAGCAAGCTTCAGGAAATCTGGTACCACCCTGTTGTTGTTATCGGTATTGATGAAAAGGGAATGGGCAAGGGCTCCTGCCGGAGTGTGGAGGGCTTTAATATTTTTGAGGCACTCCAGAGCTGCTCAGAGTTTTTTACAACTTTTGGGGGACATGAGCAGGCGGCAGGACTGAGTATTCTGGAAGAAGACATTTCCGCATTTGCTGAAAAGGTCAATGTCTATGCGGCAGAGAAAGGAATCGACCGTCTTTTGACCAAGACAATGTATTATGACAGTGTTATGGGAATAGGCGATGTGAGTGAGGCCCTGGTCGAGGAGCTGGATCAGTTTGAACCCTACGGCGTGGGAAATCCTGGACCGGTATTTTTAATGGAGGGGTTGAAGCCGCAGGATGCCAGGAAAATGGGAAGTGATAAAACACATCTCATGTTTTCGGTACCGCCCTACCGCTGCGTGGGCTTTGGAATGGGCTCAGCTCTCGACGATGGAATGGATGGTCAATTTTCTATCCTATGTAAACCAGAAATTAATTGCTTTCGAGACAAAAAAAGCGTACAATTATTATTAAAAGATATTAAACGGTCGCCTTTTTACCACAATCAGTCTGCTTACGATCTGGTTGAGCAGATTAAAAAAGCGCCGGCGGCAGAACTGCCGGAGCTTGGATTGACAGCCCTTGACCGTGAAGCCATGAACCTCACACGGGAGGATATGAAGCTGATCTATACCCTGATGCGCCAGGTGCAATTAAAAGGAGCAGCAGTTGATCAGATCGTTCGGAAATTTGAGACACTCAATGTCTTTAAGCTGTTGGCAGGCCTGAATATTCTTCAGGAGTCAGAGCTTATCCGCTTCCGCCTTAAAAAGGGTGTGGTTTTTTGTGAAATTCTTGCGTCAAATGGAAAAAAAGATATTCAAAAGGCGCCGTTAATGGTAAAATTAAGAACATATCTTGATCATGAATGATTAATAAGAAAAGAGAAGGATACGAAATGGATATTAAAAGCAAAATCGATATTTTTGAGGGTTTTCCAAAGGAAGGAATCAGTTTTAAGGATATTAACAGCCTGATCCGCGATCCGGAGGCATTTAGATTTGTTATTGACGAATTTTATAAAATTGCCAAGGCGCTGGACGTTAATCTGGTTTGTATTCCAGAGGCAAGAGGCTACATTTTCGGCACGCCGCTGGCCTATCTCCTGAACGTGGGACTGGTTCCGGTGCGCAAGCCCGGAAAGCTGCCAGGCGAGGTGGTGGCAGAGGAATATGACCTTGAATACGGCACCAACACCGTTGAAATTCAGAAAAACGCCATCAAGCCAGGGGACCGTGTGGTTATTATTGACGACCTGCTGGCAACAGGCGGAACCATGAAGGCAGCGATCGACCTGGTAGAAAAGCTCGGCGGCGAAGTCTGCGGCGCATTGTTTTTAATAGAACTGACTGAGCTGAAGGGTCGGGAAAATCTCAAAGATTATTTTGTATCCAGCTTAGTACAGTATCCGGTATAAAACGCTGAGAATGACCGGGGCTTTTTAGCTTCGGTCATTCTTTATCCAGTGTAGGCACTTATAGAAATAAAGGTGGGCAGAACTATGGCGAACGAAGCAATAGAACATAAAATTGATAGCTTAATCGAACTTGTGAAAAAGAACAATCCGGATGCAGAGACTGAAATGATTTTAAAGGCGTACCACTTGGCGGACGGGGCCCATAAGGACCAGAAGCGTCTGTCAGGCGAGGCCTATATCATCCATCCTGTTTCGGTTGCGTATATTTTAGCAGAGTATAAGATGGATACGGAAACCATAGTTGCTGCCATTTTGCACGATGTGATCGAGGACACCTCGTATACTTACGATGATATTAAGGAGATGTTCAACGAGCAGGTAGCTGACTTGGTTGAGGGCGTTACAAAAATCGGTAAGATTGAGTATCAGTCAAAGGAAGAAAGCCAGGCTGAGAACCTCCGCAAAATGGTTCTCGCAATGTCCAAGGACATACGCGTTATTCTGATCAAGCTTGTGGACCGTCTGCACAACATGCGGACTCTGGAGTATATGAAAGAGTCCAAGCAGATTGAAAAATCCAGAGAAACGCTGGATATATATGCACCCATTGCCAACCGTCTGGGGATACAGACCATCAAGGCAGAGCTTGAAGACCTTGCCCTGAAATATCTGGACCCTGACGGCTACTACGACCTTGTAAAAAAGGTCAAGATGAAAAAGCAGTCGCGCGAGGAATATATCAATAAGGTCATTAAGATTTTGGAGAAAAAAATTGATGAAGTAGGCATCGAAGCAAAAATTTATGGCCGCTCTAAGCATTTTTACTCCATCTACAGGAAAATGAAGGCTCAGAACCGTAACTTTGACGAGATCTATGACCTTATCGCCGTGCGTGTAATTGTGGATAGCGTAAAGGACTGCTACGGTGTTTTGGGGATTGTCCATACTCAGTGGAAGCCTATTCCCGGACGCTTTAAGGACTATATTGCAATGCCGAAACCCAATATGTACCAGTCGATTCATACAACGGTTATCGGGCCAAACGGCGATCCTTTCGAGATCCAGATCCGGACCAAGGAAATGCATGAAACAGCAGAGTATGGGATTGCTGCGCACTGGAAATACAAAGAAGGTATCACCGACAGCAGCAACAAGGAGCTTCGGTATGAAAATAAGATGTCTTGGCTCCGCCAGATTCTTGAGTGGCAGAAGGAGCTGGATAACGCCAACGACCTGGTGGAAACCATCAAGGTAGACCTGCTCAATGAGGAGGTCTATGTATTTACGCCGCAGGGCAAGGTGGTTGAGCTGCCAATGGGCTCCTGTCCGCTGGATTTCGCCTATCGCATCCACAGCGACGTGGGGAATTCCTGCGTCGGCGCCAAGGTTAACGGTAAAATTGTCCCCCTTAATTATACACTGAACAATGGGGACATTGTGGAGATTATGACCTCCAAAAATTCAAACGGTCCAAGCCGTGACTGGCTCAACTTTACCAAGAGTGCCCATGCCCGCAATAAAATACGGCAGTATTTTAAAAAAGAAGAAAAAGAAGAAAATATTGCCAAGGGTAAGACCATGCTGGAGCGTGAAATCAAGCGCGAAGGCCTTCAGGACACAAAGCTTCTGAACACAAGTGAGCTGGAAGTGGTCAGCGATAAAATGGGTTATAAGACCCTCAGCGATTTTTATGCTGCCATTGGCTACAGCGGTGTGAAAATAGGCACCGTTTTGCAGAAAATGCGGATGCTTTTCCCCAGGGAGTTCCCAGAGCCCGAGGAAGAAGTGGTTATTAAAAAGACTGCTAAGCTCAAGAAATCTAACAGCAGCGTTATCGTGGCAGGACACAACGAAATCGACGTGCGTTTTTCCAAATGCTGTAACCCTGTGCCGGGAGACAAAATTGTGGGGTATATAACAGTTGGCAGAGGGATCTCAGTGCACCGGACCGATTGCCCTAACGTGCTGGGAATGACAGATCCCAGCCGTATTGTCGATGTTGAGTGGAACAAGTTTGGCATTGGCGGCAGCTTTACGGCTGAAATTCAGATTAAGGCCCGCGAAAAACAGGGTCTGCTTATTGAAATCTCTAAGATTTTCCTTGAGATGAATATCCCGCTGACAGCCTTAACCGCCAGAAATGAGAAGGGCGAGTTCGACTATTTCTCCGCGACCTTTGAGGTAAAGACAAGGAGAGAACTTAATCTCCTCATTAAAAATCTAAATAAAATACCGGAAATTATCAGTATTCACCGTGTATAGGAGCGAATATGAGAGCAGTTATTCAACGTGTAAAAGCATCTGAAGTCAAGGTGGGTGACCAGGTGATCGGCTCCATTGGCCGTGGCTTTAACCTCTTGTTGGGTATAAAGGAAGACGACACAGAAAAGGATATGGACTATATTATCCAGAAGACCGTAAACCTGCGCGTATTTGAGGATGATGAGGGAAAGATGAACCTCTCGCTTATGGACGTGGGGGGCGAGCTGCTGGTTGTCTCGCAGTTTACCCTTTATGGCGACTGCCGCAAAGGGCGCAGGCCGAGCTTTTCCAAAAGCGGTCCTGTGGACGCGGCAAAGGCCAAGTATGAGCTCTTTCTGGAAAAGCTGAGGAAGGAACCAGTCGCCAAAATAGAGACTGGAGAGTTTCAGGCAGAAATGGAGGTATCCATTGTCAACGACGGTCCGGTAACCCTTTTGCTGGACAGCGAAAAACAGTTTTAGGAGAATTAATTATGATGAAAATAGTAAAATTAGTGGTAGGTCCAATGGCCTCCAACTGCTATATCGCCTGGGATGAGGACACAAAGGACGCGGTTATTATCGATCCGGGCTTTGAGGATGACCGCATTATGGAAACCGTGGAAAAACATGGTTTAACGGTTGATAAAATTCTGTTGACTCACGGTCATTTTGACCATATAGGCGGCCTGGAAAAAACCAAAGCTCAGACTGGAGCAAAGGTCTATATTTATGCGGATGATGCAGATGCGTTGACGTCGGCAGGTAAAAATTTGTCTACTATGGTAGGGCAGCCTATGAATCCCGGGCCGGCAGATGTATTGCTTCATGACGGGGATGAAGTGGAAATCGGCCCGAATATTAAGCTGACCACTATTCATACACCGGGGCACACTGTAGGGAGCTGTTGCTTTGTGGGCGAGGATGTGATCTTTTCAGGAGATACTCTGTTTGAAGGCTCTATTGGAAGAACCGATTTTCCAGGCGGAAGCTATGAAGATATGATGAAGTCATTAACCCGCCTCATGACCTACGATGACGATATGACCGTACTGCCAGGTCATGGAGAAAATACAGATATCGCCTACGAGAGAGCGCGGAATCCTTTTATCGCCAGAGGTTAACCCTTGGAGAAACTAAGTTTTACACTGGCAGACCGCCTTTATGAATATCCCTGCTTTGAGCTGTACCAGCAGTTCAGGCCCGAGATTCCTGTTGTTTTTAACGAGGTGCTCGAGAACCGTATCGACGTAGATTTTAGCGGAGAGGCACTGGTGCTCACAGCGGTGGAAAAAGGCGAAGTGGTTCTGCAAAAAGAATATGACTATCAAAAGAAACCCCTGGATAAACAATCCTTCAAAGGGTTTCTTTATCTATTTCTGTGTGAATTATTCGGGCATACTCTGGACTGGGGAACAATGACTGGCATCAAGCCGGTCAAAATGGCCCATAACTTGTTAAAAGAAGGGTTGTCACCCATACAGGTAAAACAGAACCTGATGGAAAAATACCAGGCCTCAGAAGGTAAAATTGAGCTGATAACTGGCATCGCTCAGAGAGAGATGGGGATTATTTATCCTCTGAGCCGTAAGAAGGTGAGCGTATATGTAGGAATTCCTCTGTGCATTGCCAAATGTGCCTACTGCTCCTTTATCTCAACCGTTGCGGATAAAAAACGGACTATTGTGGCAGAGTACCTGGAAAATCTGCTGTATGAGGTGCGTCTGACCGGGCATTATCTTAAAGAAAAAGGCATTGTGGCCGATACCCTGTATATCGGCGGCGGAACGCCCTCTATTTTGGATGAGACACAGCTGGAAACATTGTTGACAGCTCTTGATGAGGCGTTAGATCTGCGCTGTCTCAGAGAATACACCTTTGAAGCCGGACGGCCCGAAACCACAAACCGCCGGAAACTGGAAATACTCAAAGCACACGGTGTAGATCGAGTCTGTCTTAATCCTCAGACCATGAATGCAGATACACTGACGGCGGTAAACCGAAATTATCCGCCTCAGGCTATTTTAGAGGCATATGACACTATCCGCCATGTGGGTTTTGAGAGTGTAAATATGGATTTGATTTTAGGCCTGAACCGCGAAAGTGAAGAGACCTTTATGAGCTCATTGGATCAGGTCATCGCTTTGCGACCTGAAAATATCACAATACATTGTCTGGCTGTCAAAAAAGGCTCCGCCATAAAAACAGCCACTGGCCGACAGGTAGAAAATCCTTATTCAAAGGTTTTCTGTGCCGATATTCAAAAGGAACTGGGACGCAAAGGGTATCGGCCTTATTATCTGTACCGTCAGAAATACACACAGGGAAATGGTGAAAATATTGGCTACTGTCTGGAGGGAAAAGAAGGCATTTACAATATCCTCATGATGGCCGAAAAGCAGTCCATTATCGGTATTGGAGCGGGTTCTTCCGGTAAGCTTTACGTACCGGAGACCGATCGTTTTGACCGTATTTTTACTGTAAAAGACGTTAAGACCTACAACGAGCGCACAGAAAATATCATGGGAAAAAAGATGGCGCAGTATGAAGCTTTTTTCAATGATAGGGTATAAAACAAATAAAAATGGAAGTGATAAATATGATTTTTATTGAAATGACAGAAAAACACTTGAAGGAAGCCTCAAAGCTTTTTTCCCAGGCCTTTAATACACCACCCTGGAAGGACTGCTGGACGCCTGAGCGCGCGGAAAAACGCCTGGAGCTTATGCTTTCCAACAACAGTGCCAGTGCCATGGTAGCTCTCGATGACCATGAGTACATCGTCGGAATGATTTTGGGTGACTATGAGTACGAGGATACTAAAATGGCCTTCCAAATTAAGGAGTTCTGTGTAGATGTCAAGCATAAGGGAAAGGGCATTGGTACCCGCCTTCTGGATGAAATGACCGAGCATGTAAAAAAGAACGGTGTGGAGGAAATTATTCTAATGACCCTGAGAGCACCAGAAACCCACGAGTTTTATAAAAGCCTTGGCTATTCTGATGTAGATGAGTGGCTGATGACGCATAAAGAGCTGTAAATATTATACGATCTGCCCCAGGTAAAAGCGGCAGGTCTTTTTTATTCTCTTGACACAGGCGAGTATAAGTGGTACTATTTGACTAATAAAATAAAAATAGTCAAATAGAAAAAGAGGGTTAAAAATGCCAAGGCCTTATTCAGATCAGGAGCGGGCTTATATCCGCAAAAGGCTTCATGAGGAAGCTGTTTTATGCATTAAGCAGTATGGAATGCGCAAGACATCAGTCGATGAGCTAGTGCAACGGGTCAACATTCCCAAAGGTACCTTTTATTTGTTTTATCCTTCTAAGGAAATGCTTTTCTTTGAGGTTATAATGGACTTTCACGATACTGTACAGGCAGAGGTTCTAAAAGCAGCTGGAGCATTGAAGGGCGATATGACTCCAGACGCATTGACAGATCTGCTTTTTCGGTTTTGTAAAATGGCGGACGACAGTGTCCTTGTGCCAATGATTGTGAGTGGCGATCTGGAACTGCTCATGCGCAGGCTGCCCGACGAAGTGGTAGCAGCGCACCAGGCCCAGGATGATTTCAGCGTCCAACAGCTGGCAGCTATGCTGCCAGAAGCGGAGGGAAAAAATCTCGAGCTGTTTAGTGCCGCTTTAAGAGCAGTATTTTTACTGCTGCTGCATAAAAGAGAGATTGGCGCCCCAATGTTTGACGATGTGCTGAAAATGCTGCTGCGCGGTGTGTCAATTCAGCTTTTTGAGGAGAAAAAATGATTAAAGCAGAAAATCTAAGCTTTAGCTATACGCAGGTCCCCTTTATCAGGTCAATCAGCTTTGAGGTGGATAGAGGCGAGATTTTTGGTTTTTTAGGGCCGTCCGGCGCAGGGAAAAGCACACTGCAGAAAATCCTGACTGGTATTCTGCCCGGCTATAGCGGCAGCGCCGTGGTCAGCGGGAAAGAGGTTCGGAATCACGGCAACAGCTTTTATGAGCAGATCGGGGTGGATTTTGAGTTTCCAAGTTTTTATGAAAAAATGACCGCACGTGAGAACCTTGCCTTTTTTGGCTCTCTTTATAGAGGTCCGCTGCTGCCGATTGAGAAGCTTTTAGAAAGTGTTGGGCTGGAAAAGGACGGGGATAAAAAAGTATCGGCTTTTTCAAAAGGGATGAAGTCACGCCTGAATTTCGTCAAAGCTATCCGTCATAATCCAGATATTCTGTTTTTAGATGAACCTACAAGCGGCCTCGACCCGGTGAGCAGCAACCGTATGAAGAATCTGATCAGAGAGCAGCGTAGTCAGGGAAAAGCGATTATACTGACGACCCACAATATGGAGGATGCCACAGAGCTTTGCGACCGAGTCGCATTTATCGTCGATGGCGAGATGAAAGCAGTGGATACGCCGCACCGTCTGATTATGTCAAAAGGCGCTGCGAGAGTTACCTATTCTTATATGGACGGTGGGGAGAAAAGTGTATCCTGCCCTCTCGAGGCACTGTCCGAGGATATTTTGCTTGCCTGGCTGATCAGCAACAACCGCCTGCTGTCTATACACAGCAGTGAGCCGACTCTCAACGATATTTTTATTGAAATGACAGGGAGGGCGCTGCAATGAGAATCGCAGGTCTTTTAAAAGGTGACATCTGCCAGCAATGGAAATACGGCTTTTATGGATTATACCTGATTCTGACTGTGATCTATGCGGGCGTGTTGTCTATAATGCCTCCGGATTGGAAGGTGCCTGGCACTGCATTAATTATTTTTTCTGACCCTGCGGCGCTGGGGCTGTTCTTTATGGGTGCGGTCATTCTTCTGGAAAGGAGCCAGCGTGTGCTGGAATCCCTGGCTGTTTCACCGGTTCGCTCAGAGGAGTATATTGTTTCAAAGGCATTATCGCTGTCACTGATCGGCACCTTGGCCGCGGCTGTGCTGGGTGTGGTAGGCGGCAGCCCGAGCCTGCCTCT
The DNA here is from genome assembly GCF_002441855.2 of Eubacterium maltosivorans. Lineage (NCBI taxonomy): Bacteria > Bacillati > Bacillota > Clostridia > Eubacteriales > Eubacteriaceae > Eubacterium > Eubacterium maltosivorans. The sequence goes on from NZ_CP029487.1 coordinate 4,096,337, forward strand.
TCTATGTATCGGCACATTTACAGGCGCGATGCTTTTCAGTATGGTGGGCCTGACGGCAGGCGCCAGAATTTCTACGCTTAATCAGTTTATACTGGTAACGGTTCCTGTTGAGCTGCTGATTTTTGGCCCTGCGATTTTATGGGTAGCTGGTTACCAGCCCTGGCTGCTCGGTCTGCACCCTGGTGTGGCGGTTTATCAGCTCATAAGCGGCAGTGTTCACTGGACGGCTCTCAGCCTGCTTTTGTGGCTGGCAATGGCATTTTTTGCGGCGCGAACCGCTTATATAAAGATGACCAGACATCTTGGAGGTGTGACGTTATGAGAGCACTGAACCGTTCGTTTTGTTACTTTATTCGCCAGATCGCAGCGGACAAGATGCTGGTTATGGTTTGCGCAGCCCCGCTGCTCTGCGGAGCTTTTTTCCAGTTTGGGATTCCGGCGATGGAGCCATTGTTTATAAAATGGTTTGGCTTTGGTCTTGGGCCCTATTATTTATTGCTGGATCTGTTCCTTTCCGGGATCACTCCTTACATGCTTTGCTTTGTATCGGCTATGGTTATTCTGACCGAAGCTGACAGTCATATGAGTGTCTATCTCTGCGTTACACCAATCGGTAAAAAAGGATATCTGGCGTCACGGCTGTTTTTTCCCGCTGTGCTTTCCGGGCTGGTATCTTTTTGCGTTCTAACGGCTTTCAGGCTCTCGGTTGATTCAGCCCTTATAACGGCCGGTCTGTCCCTGCAGTCTGCAGTTTTGGGAATGCTGACAGCCATGCTCATTATCAGTCTCGCCTCCAACAAAGTGGAGGGTATGGCAATCAGCAAGCTTTCGGGTCTGATACTGTTTGGTATGGTAATCCCTTTTGTGCTCAAAGGAAGCGGGAAATATGTTTTTGGCTTATTGCCATCTTTCTGGATTGCTCAGTGGGCCATAACGCCAGGCTTTGGTGCTATTCTTCTGTTTTCAGGGACATCTGTCCTCTGGTTTTTTGTGTTGTGGCGCCGTTTTTCATTAAAGCTGACCTAGAACAGGAGCCCAAAAACTTGAAATTTTCCCTGTTTGGTGGTATCCTAAGAGCAATACTTGGCATCACAGATAAGATGAATACCAGGGAGAGGTGGTAAGGATGAAAAAATCGGTAATTGAGGCAATGAAAGCCCGCCGTTCAATACGCAGCTATAGCAAGCGTCCCATGCACCACGCAGCAGAAGGGCAGCTTCAGGACTATCTGCGGCACATAGAGCATCCCTTTGATGCACGAATAAGAGTAGAATTAATTAAAAGCGGTGAATACCCCGGTAACCACCGACTTGGTACCTATGGGGTCATTAAAAACGCGCAGGCATTTTTTGCTGTATGCTGTGACCGGAGTGATTTTGCGGAGGAAGCCGTTGGATATGCCTTTGAAAAAGTTGTGCTTAAAAGCACGCAGCTGGGATTGGGAACCTGCTGGATCGGCGGAACCTTTAACAAAGGTGCCTTTGCCGATGCAGTTCAGCTGAAGGCAGACGAAATGCTGCCCATTGTATCGCCGGTCGGTCAGGCGTCTGCCAAACCGTCCATGGTTTCCAAAACCATGAGCAGGGTAACCAAGCAGCGCTCCAGGAAGCCGTTTGAGACTATCTTTTTTACAGACAACTGGAATATTCCGCTCACCTTAAAAAGCGCAGGTGAATTTGGCATTCCCCTTGAAATGGTGCGTCTGGCCCCATCCTCAAGAAACTGCCAGCCGTGGCGGGTGCTCATTGCACCTGAGGGCGCGCACTTTTACCGTATGGCGCCGCGCAGCATGAACCGTATTGATCTTGGTATTGCCCTGTGCCATTTTGATCTGGCCTGTCAGGAGCTTGGTATTGCCGGAGAGCTGAAAGTCATGCCGGACGCCGTTGTACATACACCTGAAAATGGATTCTATACCATGTCTTGGATGAGAAAGGAAGTGTAACGATGTCACAATTGGAAAAGCTGCCGAATATTGGAAAAGTGGTTGCTGGAGAACTGGAGGCAGTCGGAATTGATACCCCGGAAAAGCTACGGGCAGCGGGAACGAAGGAAGCTTTTTTAAGATTAAAGCAGAATGATCCCAACTCCTGTCTGCATAAGCTTATGGGACTGGAAGGCGCGATTCAGGGCGTTCGGAAGTATGATTTGCCCGATGAGGTAAAACAGGAGCTTAAGGATTGGTTTAACAGCCTTTAGGGTATCTGTTTAAAATATAAAAATAAGAGCCGCGGGACTTTTGATATGATCCCCCTTAAGTAGACAAGGTAAATAACCAAAATCTACTTAGGGGGGATTTTATGTATAGAAAATATACATCTGAAGAAAAATTGAATATTGTGGAGGGATATCTGAATGGGCTTTTTTCCTTGGAAGAAAAAGCCCATGAGTTAGGATATAAGTCAGCACCGGGGTGCTTTAAACGATGGGTACGGCAGTATCAAGAGCAAGGAGCAGAGGGACTCTTGTGTTCGGCAGGTAATAAATCTTATACAGCAGAATTCAAAACAATGGTGGTTGAAGAGTATCTTTCTGGAAAAGGCTCCGCAGTTGAACTTGCCGCAAAACACAAAATTAGTACAGCAGATGTTTTGTTGCATTGGGTTTCGTTGTATAATGCCAATAGAAAGCTTAAGGATTATAATCCTAAGAGGGAGGTCTATATGGCAGAAGCACGGAGAAAAACAACTTTGGAAGAACGAGAAGCAATTGTTAAATACTGCATTGTCCATGATAGAGATTACAAAGAAACCGCTTCTTTGTTTGATGTTTCATACAGCCAGGTTTACTCCTGGGTGAAAAAATATGATGCTAATGGTGAAACTGGTTTGGTTGATCGGCGCGGGCACCATAAAGCAGATGACGAAGTGGATGAACTGGAACGGCTGCGCCGAGAAAATATACGGCTCAAAAGCCAGCTTGAAGAAAAGGATATGGCAGTGGAACTGTTAAAAAAAGCGAAAGAATTCGAAAGGATGTGAGATTTGGAAAACAACGCTTCGAATCGAAATATATGGCGATTCAATATTTTATTGAAAAAAAACAATGGAGCATCAACTGGATGTGCAGACAGTTGGAAATTTCACGCGCAGCTTATTACAAATGGCTGCACCGCTCAGTTCCTGAACGGGAGGCAGAGAATTTAAAGCTGGCAGAATTGATAAAAGAGTACGATGAACGTTTTTGCCGCATCTTAGGCTACCGGAGAATGACAAGTTGGATAAACCATTTCAATCATACGAACTATAGCAAGAACCGGATTCATAGGATTATGAAGAAACTTGGAATACATTCTGTTATTAGAAAAAAGAAGAAAACATACCATTCTTCCAAGCCGGAAGCTACTGCTGAAAATAAGCTCAAAAGAGATTTCAATGCAGGAAAACCTAATGAAAAATGGGCTAGGGATATAACAGAATTTAAAATTCCCGAAACCGGAAAGAAGTTGTATCTCAGCGCCATATTTGACCTTTATGACCGTTATCCAGTAGCTTATGTTATCAGCTGGAGAAATGACAACAAGCTTGTATTTGATACATATGACAAAGCAGTGGAACAGAATCCGGAAGCCAGACCACTCTTTCACAGCGACAGAGGCTATCAGTATACGAGCAAGGTATTCCAGACAAAGCTTCAAGAACAGGGAATGGCTCAATCCATGTCACGTGTCGGACACTGTATTGATAATGGACCCACAGAAGGCTTGTGGGGAATTATCAAGTCTGAAATGTACTGTATGTATAAGATCACCGACGAAGGCTCCCTGTATTCTGCCATCCATGGATATATGAAATTTTATGCCAATGAAAGACCACAGGACAGATTTCATTGTAAAACACCATCTGAGGTAAGGCGGGAGGCACTGGCTTCAGAAGCAGCTATTCAGTACCCGATTTCTGAAAACAAACGGCTAGAAGCCTACAAAGCCAAATGGTGTGCATAACATAAATATCCGCCATATCTGTGTTCTGATATGGCGGATACCTATCGTCTTATTTTAGATATTTTACTTGTCTACTTGACAAGGGGCTGATCACTTCGTCTCGCGGCTCCTTCTCGTCTTAGACGAGAAGGTACATAAAAAAATTGATCAGCTCGCTGTTGAGCTGTGCCAGGTTTCCTTTAGCAATTTCAGGAACCAGTGGGTTTTCAGTTTTAAAAGCCTCCCAGGTAGTCAGATATCTAGACTCGATTGGTCTGAATTTACCTGGGTCAAAGACAAAGCCTTCTGCATTCAGCGGTGTGCCGCAGGATTCTCCGGCATTTTTGTAGACACCGTATTTCGCGACTGTTTCGGATAAGGCAGTCCAGTTATCAATGTTGACTTCGTTCAGAAGGAATGGGTTTTTATCAAAGTGGAAATAATAGCCGCCGCTTGGCATCATAATGTCGAGCAGCTCCCTGGCTTTGCTTACGACTTCCTCTTTGGTGCCGCGAAGGGCAGAAACAGGGAAAAGTCCCTGGATAATCATCTTGTCGCCCAGTTTATCCTTAATCAGCTGAGGATCGCCGAATTCAAACCACATCTGTGTTCCGGCAGGGAAATCCTGCAATACGTCCAGGTAGCGTGTCCAGTCATCCTCACAGAAAATATTGCAGCGTACGCCAAGAGCTGCGTACTGCTCGATCATGGTTTTAAAGGTTGGCAGCCACAGATCAAGAAAATCCTTTTCGCGCATGAAGGTTGGCATATGAAGTGGAATAAAGACAGAGCCTTCTGCGTTTGGAACCGGAGGACGTCCCCATTCAAACAGTACAGGCAGCAGGGCTTCGCAGGCTTCCTTAAGCTCGCTGCGGTGGCGGCGTATGTCCATACTCACACCGCTGAAGCTTCTGAGCTGGTCGGCAATAAAATCAAAGGGGGCTTCTGTCATGCCGGAAGAGCCGGCGGGAGCGCCGGGATAGTGTCCGCCCTGTTCTGTGATTTCCATGAACCAGGGCAGTGAAGCGTTGATTGATTTATCCAGGCTGGACTGAGCCTTCATAATCGTTGTGGCGGTTTTAAATCCGTCACAGGGATCAAGATTTTTATACTGGCGTGGGATAACAGTCTCCATTAAAAAGGTAAAGGGATCGTCAATCAAGGCACGGTACTCGTCAGACTGCATACCGACAACCTCAGGGTGCTGGACGACTCCGTTCTTTCCCATTACAAAAGACTGAGAGCCCAGGATCTGGTAAAATTCTGCCGGACGGTTAAGCACCTGGCTGCACGGAAGAATAGGAGTCACATCTGAGATAATTCGTTTATCCAGTGCTAGCGCAGGCTCGCGCAGACGTCCGTAATCGTACTGATAGTCAAAAAGATTCTGTCCGCCGTATTCTGCTACCAGATAGTGAGAGATCATATAGCCGGTAGGCACATGATCTGGAATCCGGTTGTTATAAAAATCATGGAAATTTTTGATCCTATTTTCCTGTAGTTTCTTGTTATCACTCATTGAAAAACACCTCACTTATATTCGTTTGAAAAACAGGCCTGTAACGTTTTCAAATATGTACCAATTATAGCACAATAAAAAAGACTGTATATCTTTTAAAAGACATAACAGCCAAAAAAACATTAAAATAATATATTTTTAAGGAAAAATAAAAGGTTTAGCCGATGTATTGGCTGTAGTCCTGTAGCTTTTTGGCGTTTTTTACGATGATCCGGTTTCTGGCTGTTTCAATAATTTCCTCCTCGCGCAGCTGCTTCAGATATTTAGCCACATTGGCCCGGTTCATGCCCACAAAGTTGGCCAGATCGTCCTGAGATATCAGGACCACAGGATTGCCGCTGTTGGTGACAGCGCTGTACAGGAAATGCGAAATTTTTTCAAGTCCTGTTGAAAAAAGCTGATTGATGTTATCCTCAATAAGCAGCACCACCAGCCGCATATAGGCATCGTACATGGCCTGATTAAGCGCGGGATTTTCATTAAGATAGCGCCCCAGAAGTTTTCGGTCAAAGGCCAAAGCCTTAAGATCTGTGGCGGCGGTAAAGATAAGAGAGCTTTCGATCTTATAGTCACCGGGATAGTAGAGGGGCGCGAATGTATAAGGTCCGTAAAAAGCAAAAGCCTTGATATGACCGCTTTCATGTATAAAGGAGGTTCGGATCATGCCCTCCAGAACATAATACTCTTTGTCCAGCGGCGCGCCCACACCGCTGAGCGGCGTGTCCTTTGTACATTCAAAAACCGTGTGCTCTATGGACAAAAGATAGTCTTCAAATTGTTTGAAGTCATCGCCAAAATAATATTGCAGATGCATTGAAAGTTCCTCTCGAATCTTGATTTAAATTAGTATAGCATGCCTTTATTCATAATTGCTTAATATCACTCTTTTATCCCGCTGTGTAAAGATATTGGATAAAGCCCAGAAAAACTCCCCAGACACTTGACATAAAGGGGACGCCTTTTATATAATAATAAGATATGAAAAAGTTAAAATACGCATAGATAACATAACAGGAGGAAAGATGAAAACCACCTATAGAAACGCCCTCTGCGGCGAACTGAATACGGAATTTGTAGGACAGACCGTCAAATTATGCGGCTGGACAGACACCAGAAGAAATCTTGGAGGGGTTCTTTTCATTGATTTAAGAGACCGCAGCGGCAAGGTACAGCTGGTCGTCAATGAAGAAGTCAGCGCAAATGCCTTTGCAGAAGCCGAAAAGGTACGTAATGAATATGTGCTTTGTATTGAAGGGGAAGTTGTTAACCGCGACGCAGAAAACGTCAACCCCAAAATGGCAACTGGTGAAATTGAGGTTATGGTTAAAAGCCTGACCATTCTCGATACTGCCGATACTCCGCCAATTTATGTGGAGGACGATGATAAGAGCAACGAGGCGGTCCGGCTGAAATACCGCTATTTAGACCTTCGTAAGCCTAAAAACCAGAAAATGTTGAAAACCAGAGCCCAGGTGGCCAGTATTGCCCGTAACTTTTTAAACGACGAAGGTTTTCTGGAAATTGAAACACCAATTTTAGGTAAACCGACTCCAGAAGGCGCCCGTGACTTTCTGGTACCCTCCCGCGTTCAGAAGGGAAAATTTTTCGGACTGCCCCAGAGTCCGCAGCTCTTTAAGCAGATCCTGATGATTTCGGGTGTAGACCGTTACTATCAGGTTGCAAAATGCTTCCGTGACGAGGACCTCCGTCAGGACCGTCAGCCAGAGTTCACCCAGATCGACATGGAAATGTCCTTTATCACAAAAGACGATATTCTCCCCATCATGGAAAACATGATTGCTAAAATTTTCAGAGAAGTCCGAGGTATTGAACTGGAAACTCCGTTTATCCGAATGACTTATCAGGAAGCAATGGACCGTTTCGGTTCAGATAAGCCGGATACGCGCTTTGGCATGGAGCTCACAAATATTTCTGATATTGTTGAAAACAGCGAATTTAAAGTATTTTCAGGCGCCGTTAAAAAGGGTGGCTCTGTCCGTGCCATTAACGCGAAGGATGCCCAGGGCAGACTTAGCAAAAAGACCATTAAAAACCTTGAAAAATTTGCAGCTATTTATAAGGCAAAGGGGCTGGCCTGGATCGACGTATCCGATGGAGAAATGAAATCGCCGATTCTCAAGTTTATTTCTGAAGAAGAAAAAAATGCGATCTTTGAACGTATGGACGCAGAGCCTGGCGATATGATCTTCATTGTGGCTGATACGGATGAGATTGTCTGTACTGCCCTTGGCCAGCTGCGTTTGGAACTGGCTAAGAAGCTTGAGTTTGACCTGAGCGGTAAGTTCAATTTCCTCTGGGTTATTGATTTTCCGCTGCTCGAGTACGATGCGGAGGCAGGGCGTTATGTAGCCAAGCACCATCCGTTTACCGCGCCGCTGGATAAAGATCTGCCGCTTCTGGAAACCGATCCGTCGCAGGTACACGCTGATGCATACGACATGGTCGTAAACGGCGTTGAACTGGGAGGTGGTTCTATCCGTATCCATAATCAGGATGTACAGGAAAAAATGTTCAAGGCCCTTGGGTTTACCATGGAGGACGCCTGGAAGCAGTTCGGGTTCCTGCTGGAAGCACTGAAGTATGGCACACCACCGCACGGAGGACTGGCTTTTGGTCTAGACCGCCTCATCATGATGCTCATGGATATCGATAATATCCGTGACGTTATTGCGTTCCCGAAAACACAAAACCACAGCTGCCTGATGACCGATGCGCCGGCCGAAGCGCAGCTTGACCAGCTCATCGATCTGGGCATCAGCATCGACGAAATACTGTAAGTTTTAAGAATGCCGGACAGGGTATAAAAGGGAAAAAGCAACCATATAAGGAAGTGATATACGATGAAAGAAATTGGAATCGTTGAAGAACTAAAGGGAAAGAATGCAAAGGTACTGATTAAGCGCCATGCCGCCTGCGGCGATTGCGGAGCCTGCCAGGTCGGTAAAGAAAAAATGACCATGGAAGCTACGGCCAGAAATGCAGCTGGCGCTCAGGTGGGCGACACTGTATCTGTGGAAATGGAGTTTGCCAATGTTATCAAGGCGACCTCAATTATGTACGGTATCCCTCTTATCGCCTTTGTTGTGGGCTGTGCGGCCGGCTATTTTGCCGCTGTTGCCCTGACTCTGGATTTGGTACTCGTTCCCTTTTTTACCGGTATACTGCTGACGGTTATCTCTTATCTGGTCATCCGTGTTTTCGATAAAAAAGGAAAGTTTAACTCCAAATATGAGCCGGTGATCACAGAGATCGAAGCCGAAGCACAGGAATTGCCGCCGGAAAGTAAATAGACGATAAAAATACAAAAGCCTGCCGAATTTTAAGTTCGGCAGGCTTTTTAAATTACAAAGCTTCCCCGATCATTTTCTGGAAGTTTTGCAGGCTTAAACACGTGGCCGTGGCTTTGTCCGGAGTAGATAAGCTGATTTCCCTTATAGGCAAAGAGGCGGGCCATGGGTACCTTTTTCCAGCAGTAACCCTCTTGAGAAAGAGGGTGGGTGGAAAAACAGATATGACTGGATTTTTTAGCGGAGTACAGAGTGTCAATAATATTTGTATGTATGTAATAAACCTCACCGTCGTAGACGAGCAGGTTAAGCTTGTTGCGTTTAGCGATGGCGGTAATCTTCTCATCGAGCAGAGCTGCCCGCTGAACCGCGTCCAGAGGACAGCCCGCGTCGTTGAAGGCTTTGCTCATGGCGTCGGTCAGGTAGAGCAGCACGCGTTCACTGTCGGTTTCACCGGCCTGAGTATCCAGATAAGGAAGCAGTTCCATGCCAGAGTAAATATTGCCATTGTGAGCCAGCGTCCACTCCCGTCCGCTGCTGTCCCGGGCGGTAAAAGGGTGACTGTTGCTTTTGGCAATGGACCCGATGGTTGCAAATCGAATATGGGCAATGAGCACAGAGGTTCTGATATCATGGTTGAGCAGTCCTGGAAGCAGCAGACTGTCGTGCGCGCCAACGGCTTCTTTACACATGGAAACAGCGCCGTCTTTGTTAAAATAACGCATACCCCATCCGTGGGGATGCTTATGGCTGTGGGTGTAAAATTCTTTAAGCATGTCGTTGGCACGTACTGGGATGTCCCCGGTAATTCCATAAAGTTCGCACATGATGTTATCCTTTCTGAATCTATATTAAATTTACAAAACAAGTATGATTAATATGTATTTTAGTATGAATGAATGAAAATGTCAAGCTGGTTTGCCTGAAGACCAATAAAAAAGAGGCCGAAGCCTCTTAAAAATGCTTTTGTATAAAGCTCAGGATATCCTGATAAACCTCACGCCGATTAGTCTCGTTCAGGACTTCGTGCCGTTTGCCGGGATACAGCGTTATGGAAACATCTTTCATATCCGCTTTTTTAAAACGCTGGTATAGTGCACGGACCTCCTTACCCATATTGCTGACAGGGTCGCTGCCGCCAGAAATCAGATAAATAGGAAGATCGGCGGGCATTCTGAAAATATTGCGAGGATCATTGGCGTAGTCCAGACCGGTAAAAAGGTCATAGAAAAAAGCTGAGGTGCAGGTAAAGCCGCACAGCGGATCTTTTAAGTAAGTGTCTACATTCAGCGCATTGACGGAGAGCCAGTCGTACTCGGTACGGTTAGGGGCAAATTTTTTATTATAACTGCCAAAGGACATTTGTGTCAGCCGCTCAGAGGGATGAGTAGGGCCGTATTTGGCGATTTCTGCCTTGGCGATAGCCTTGCCCAACGACCGAACAGCCTTGCTCACCCCCATGGTGGTTCCGACAATAACACCACCCTGAAACAGGCCGCCAAAATCAATCAGGCAGGTGCGTGTAACGACAGAGCCCATACTGTGACCAAGAATGAACAAGGGCAAATCCGGGTTTTCCTCACGGACACGTTCGGTAAGCTCGTTGATATCTTCGACAATGCGCTGCCAGCCGTCTACATCGTCAAAATAGCCCAGGGTGCCGTCGAAGGTTCCAGTCATACCGTGTCCACGTTGGTCGATGGCGTAGACGATAACGCCTCGCCGGTAAAGAAAATCAGCGAATTCGGTATAGCGGATGGCATGCTCTGCCATTCCGTGGACAATTATAAGGACGGCTTTGGTATCTAAATTGCGTGGAGTGCTGTAATAGTATATCCGGGCGCCGTCGGAGGCTTCAAAATTTTGGGGATCGAGTCTTATCATTGGTTTCTCCTTCTGTTTTTGATGACTTTTAGGAACATGGCTGCAATGACCACATCGGGTACTGCCAGAATAAGCGCTGGCAGCAGCGCTGTAATTGCCGGATGATTTTCGGCCAGAGCCACCGCTGCGTATTCCCTGCGGATGAACTCTGTCTGCCCTGTGAAAATGACCTCTCCCAGGGAGGCATGGTCATGCTTCTGGAAGCTGTCAGAGGCTTTTATAAAATCCGTACTGTCGAGTATTTGCTTGATGAGCTCATACAGTGTAAGGGCGTTGTACCTTGGAATGGCTAAAAGCTCACCTGTAAGCTCGGCACAGGCTGTAAAAAGCTCATTCCAGGTCATTGTGTAATTAGATTTCCAGTACCGGGTCAGGGTGAGATGGATAAGCAGCCGTCTTAAGGTCATACTGCCATTTAAAATGGAACGGGCTGTTCTGTCCTGTACCAGTGGACGGATATCCCTTTTATTAAAAGCCCGGGCCAGGGGGACGGAACGGTAGTTTTTAGGAATAAGGTAATAATAACCACCCTCATACTGGCTCAGGGCCCGCAGCGCATCGTAGTAGCCCATGTCGTAGTTTTGCCTGATGACAACCGGGTCCACGCTCAAAAAATGGCCGAGGTCGGCAGAGTGGGTAATACGAAGCTCCACGAGATTTTCGTATTTTATACGGTCCGATGCACTTATGGGATTGATATCAATCATGATTGTGATCATGTCATGGCAGCCTGCGTCGTAAAGCATTTTGCGCGGCAGCGGGTCGTAGACACCGCCGTCGAGGTAACGCTTATTGTCGATAACCACTCTCTTAAAAATGGGGACATTGGAGCTGGCCATAATAAAGTCAACCAGCTTGCCCTGTGGAATATCCTCAATAAAAAGGTATTCCATTTTCATATCACTTAAATTGTAGGTGGTGAGCCCGTAACGGATGGGGGAGTGTCTTACGGCGTCTTCGTCGATGGTTTCATTTAGAAGTGTGTGCAGGGGCTCTACATCCATCAGCAACCCTCTGGTTTCGGCGAAAACGGTATGGTAGTCAATATGCTCCCAGACATCGCAGGCGAGATCAAGATCGCCCTGGGCAATATAGGCCCCGTTTATGGCTCCGATGGAGGTACCCACAACGGCGCAGATCTCGATGCCGTTATCTCTCAATGCCCGGTAAGCCCCGATTTGATAGGAGCCGCGGCTTCCGCCGCCAGACAAAACCAAGCCCGGTTTATTCATGTTGAACCTCCTTTTGATGTCAATGTATTTAAAAAGATTGGATTATCGTGGGATAATCTGTAAATATAGTGTATAATAACTATATTACTATATCATTTAACCATTAAAATGAACTTTAATCAACGAAAAAATGGAGGTTTTTAAAAATGAAATTGACCGTATTAGGCAATACAGGACCCTACCCAAAAGCAGGCGGTGCCTGCTCGGGCTACTTACTTGAAAACGGAGACGCCAAGGTAGTGCTTGACATGGGCAACGGTACACTGGCAAACCTTCGAACCATTTGTGACATCGAGGATATTACTGCGGTAATCTGTTCCCATCTTCACCCAGACCACGTTTCGGATTTGTTTGTGCTGCGCTATGCCCTTGAGATGCGGGGAATGACGATTCCCCTTTATGCCCCAGACAGCCCTGATAAGGAATTTGACCGTCTGGCCTATAAAAACGTTTTTGATATTATGCCGATCACTGAAGATCTGAGGCTGGAAATTGGCGGTATGACCTTCAGCTTTATGGAAATGCGCCATCCGCTTAAAGATTTTGCGATCAAGGCTTATGATGGGAGATCTACTTTTATGTATACTGGCGATACGGCTATGTGTCAGGCGCTGGAGGAATTTACAAAAGGCGTGGACGTGCTGCTGTGTGACTCTGCTTTTCTGGATGATGCGGATTCTGCGATTCACCTGTCAATGGAGAAAGCGATTCAGAACGCTAATAACGCAGGAGTCCGCCGGCTTATCCTCACACATTTTAGTCCTGAGATTTCACCACAGCGTTACTACGAGATTGGAAATGGACGCTTTAACGGACGTTTGTCCAAGGCTGAAATCATGGCGAACTTTACGATTTGATCACTTGCTGAGAGCGGAAAAATAAATAAACTGATAAGGGGGCCCAATGAAACGACCACTGATTTATGCATTCGCAGCACTGTGCTGCGCAATCCTGCTGGCCGGATTTGGGGCGCCCTTTTTTCTTTATGTCCTTTTGCCGGTGGCTTTGCTGCCTTTACCGCTGATCTTTAAAAAAGTAAGACCTGTAAGCGTAGTGCTGGTGTTGGCAGTTTACATACTGGGGTGTGCCGCCGCTATTCCAGTATTTGGAAACGAAAATCCTTTTGAGGATTTTTGGGACCACTTGGTAGCGCTTTCGGGCATGGTGGACAGTGTCCCCTCACATGAAGGGGAAAAGACCCGGTTTGTACTGAAGCTTCAGGAAATTAATCACATGCCTGTTTCAGGAAAGGTGATGGTTACAGTAGCGGAGAATAGTGTAAACTACACGCCGGGAGCTGCTTTAAGCTTTGACGGTGAAATCAGTGAGCCGGCCGGAAGGCGGAATCCGGGCGGTTTTGACTATGCGCTTTATTTAAAGGCAAAGGGGATCGGCGGACAGGTTTATCTGAAAAACAGAGAGGCTGTCACAGTGAAGCCGGGCTCATCCAGCCCCATATACGCTGTTTATAGGATGAGACAGCATTTATCAGAAGTTTGCGACCAGTTTTTCACGCCGCCCCAGAGTGGCTTAATTAAGGGAATCCTGCTGGGCGATAGTACTATGGATGACGAGGTAAAGGCATCCTTTCGGGAGGCGGGAGTTTCCCATGTGCTGGCTATATCCGGCCTGCATGTGGGCTATGTGTACGTTCTGGTGCTTTGGATTCTGGCTCTCCTCGGTGTGCGGCGCCGTTACCACTTACCTGTTTTGGCGGCCTGCCTGCTGTTTTATATTACACTGACAGGCTTCAGCCCGTCGGTCATCCGGGCTGCGCTGATGTGCCTGGCACTGGTTGGCGGCAGGGGAATGGCGGAAACCTATGATGCGCTAAACGGATTGTGTCTGGCCGGTATTGTTATACTCTTATTTCAGCCGGTTCAGCTCTTTATGGCAGGCTTTCAGCTTTCCTTTTCTGCTGTGCTGGCGATTATTTTATTTTACAAACCATTGTTGTATGAATATGAGCGGCACATTAAAGCACCGGGAGCGATGGCATCCAATCTGCTTTTGACCTTTTGTGCCACCCTGGGTACCATGCCAGCCAGCCTTTACCATTTTCATACCCTGAATCTGGTAGCGCTGGTTTCTAATTTGCTGATCATCCCTCTTGTGGGTGTTTTGCTGGTTTTTGCTTTAATTACAGTGCCACTTACGGCTTTTATTCCGGCAGCAGGCGGGCTTTTTTGCCTGCCGACAGCCTTTATAGCGGATTGTGTTCTATTCTTAACAAATTTTTTTTCAAAATTTAGCTGGCTGGTTCTGCATCGAGGCGCCATGACTCTGGCAGAACTTCTGATACTGGTTCTTGCTGCCCTTCTGCTCGCCGGGTATTTTAATTTGAACAAAAAATCTGCCCGGTATTTTGTTGGGATATCTTTTCCACTGCTGCTTCTGGTCATTTTTGGCACATCGCTGGTTCGTCAGCCTTTGAAGGTAACATTTTTAGATGTGGGACAGGGCGACAGTGCACTCGTTGAGACACCATCTGGAGGTGTGTACCTTATTGATGGCGGGGGATACGAAAACTATGGCAATGCCCCCCGGAAGGAGCGTGTACCTATCTCTGAAAGTGTTCTGCTGCCTGCGCTGTACGCCAAAAGCATCCAGCGGATTGACGGGGTTTTTATCTCACATAATCATGCGGACCATGCACAGGGGATTGAGGAGCTTCTCACCGAAATTCCTGTGGGGCGGATTTATGTTTCCAGTAAATATAATAATGAAGCGCTATTAAGCCAGAATAAAATACCCGTAGAGGTTCTCGCAAAAGGCAGCACACTGGAAAGCGGCGATGGCTTATCTTTTGAGGTGTTGTGGCCGGAAAGTAAAAGAGAAGCGCTGGCAGACGAGGAGCAAAATGACGTGTCCATGCTGCTGCGTTTATGCTATGGAAGCCGATCCTTCCTCTTTACAGGTGACGCCGGTTTCCAGGCTGAGGAAGCCATTGTTCGCGGCCTGCATGAAACGGACGTCCTGAAAGTAGGCCATCACGGCAGCCGGTTTTCCACGTCGCCGGAGTTTTTAAAAAAGCTTAATCCATCCCTTGCTGTAATCTCGGTTGGCCGTTATAATAGTTTTGGACATCCGACCAACGAGGTGCTTGAAAATATTGAGGTATCCGGCGCAGTCTGTAAAAGAACGGATAAAAACGGCGCAGTGGAAGTATGGACAGATGGAAAAAATTTAAGCGTACGAAGCTATATCGATAAAGATTAAAATAACGGATAAGAGGTTAACATGAAATATCAGGAACTAATGAAGGCCATCAAGCAGAAGGAGGTGCGACCAGTGTATCTTTTTGCGGGGCCGGAGCAGTACATCGGGAATATGGTTGAGCACACTCTTGTAGAAACGGTGATCGCGCCTGGCTTGGAGCAGTTGAATCTGGCGGTGTTTGAGGACAAAAATCCAGATATATCAGAGATATTGTCTGTGTGCGAGACGCTGCCGCTTATGAGTGAAAAAAGGGTGGTTATTGTGCGCGAAAGCGCAGGCCTGACGAAGACAAGCGATAAGAAAACCGTGGAAGCTCTGAACAAATACATTGAAAGACCATCTGGCAGTACGGTGCTTATTCTCTGTGACAGCAGTCCGGACAAGCGTAAGAAGGTATATAAAACCCTTAAGGAACAGGGAGCCATTGTGGATTATGACAAGCTGAATAAAATTGATCTGGAAAAATGGATTGGCCGCCGGCTTAAGCTGGCAGGCAAACGGACAAGCCAGAGGGTAGTGGAGCAGTTTGTCATGGATACTCTGTATCTTGAAAATGATAATAAAAATATGGAAATGGTTGATAACGAGCTGAATAAAATCATTGACTATGTAGGGGAACGTGACGCCATTACCCTGGAGGATATAGAGACGGTCATGCCCAAATCGGTTGAGGATAATGTGTTTAAGATGGTCGATTATGCCATGGGCGGCAATAAGGGCGCGGCGCTTAAAATGCTTAATCAGTTTTATCTTGAGGGAGAAGGCCCCTTTGGCGTTTTTGGACTCCTGCTGAGGCAAATTCGTATGATGCTGATGGTCAAGCTGCTCTCTGAGAAACGCATGTCTTCGGACACCATTGCCAAGGAGGCAAAGCTGGCGCCTTTCGTGGTTAAGAAGGTATTACAGAATGGCCGGCGCTACCGGGTGGCAGGCCTTAAGCGTACCATGATCGAGGCGGCAGAGCTGGATCTTAAAATGAAAACAGGACAGATTGACCCTGAGTTTGGTCTGGAATGGTTTGTACTCAAGCTTTAATGCGCTGGGGAGAAGATACGGCGTTCTGCCGCATCTTCCACTTTAGCTCTCAAAAAATAGAAAAAGCGCACTAACAACTGTGCGCCCACCCTTGAGACACGGGTTTTAATTTGGGAATATATAAACAATGAGGTTATTCGGTCATTCCGTTTAAGGCTCTTGCTAAAGTACTTTTCTTTCTGGAAGCAGCATTTTTGTGGATGACATGTTTAGTAACGGCCATATCCAGTTTTTTAACTGCTAAGCGAAAAGCTTCTTCTGCTTTGGCCTGATCGCCTTCTGCAACTGCAGCATCAAATTTTTTGATGGTTGTCTTTAAATTTGTTTTTACCGCTTTGTTGCGCAATCTTGCCTTTTCGTTTGTTTTAGCTCTCTTAATAGCTGATTTAATGTTAGCCATGGAGTACCTCCTCATTTATTTATAACGTATTGATTGTAACACATTGAAAATAAATTTACAACAAAAAACGTGACAAAAAAATTTTTTCTTGATAGAATAATCTGTAGCATAAAAATAATGGACACATAGCGTGTTTTATCGAATAGACTTACACATTGGAGGAATTACTTTGTTAACAAAACAGGAAAGAACCCGAAACTTTTCGATTATTGCCCATATCGATCATGGCAAATCGACACTGGCTGACCGTTTGATTGAAGAAACGGGACTTTTGAGCAAAAGAGATATGGAAGACCAGATTCTCGATAACATGGATATTGAGAGAGAACGCGGGATCACCATCAAGCTGCAGGCAGTACGGCTTATTTACAATGCCAAGGATGGCGAGGAGTATATCTTAAATCTCATTGACACACCGGGTCATGTGGATTTCAACTATGAGGTATCCCGAAGCCTGGCAGCCTGTGAGGGGGCTATTCTGGTGGTGGACGCGTCCCAGGGGATTGAAGCCCAGACGATTGCGAATGTGTACCTGGCACTGGATAACGATTTAGAAGTGGTGCCTGTTATCAATAAAATTGACCTGGCAAGTGCCCGTCCTGATGAGGTGAAGGCAGAAATTGAAAATGTAATTGGACTGGACGCAGAGAATGCGCCGCTTATTTCTGCAAAGGCGGGAATCAATATTCAGGATGTGCTGGAGGCCGTTGTCAGCGATGTTCCAGCGCCAGGCGGGGATTCGGACGCACCGCTCCAGGCATTGATTTTTGACTCTTACTATGACCAGTACCGCGGGGTTATCGCTTCAGTGCGCGTGGTTCAGGGAAAGATCAAGGCTGGCATGAAGATCCGAATGATGGCCATTGGCAAGGATTTTGAGGTGGATGAGGTCGGGATTTTTGCCAAGGGACTGCTGCCAGTGGACGAGCTGTCCGCGGGTGATGTCGGGTATGTGAACGCCGGGATTAAAAATGTGCGTGATACCCGCGTCGGGGATACTATTACTGCAGCAGACCGCCCTGCGGCTGAGCCACTTCCAGGCTATAAAAAAGTAACGTCAATGGTATTCTGCGGGATATATCCTGCGGATGGTGCCCGTTACGAGGACTTGAAGGAAGCTTTAGCCAAGCTGCAGCTCAATGACGCATCGCTGCTTTATGAGCCGGAAACCTCCATTGCCCTTGGTTTTGGATTCCGGTGCGGCTTCCTGGGGCTTTTGCACATGGAGATTATTCAGGAGCGGCTGGAGCGTGAATTTAACCTGGATCTGGTTACCACTGCGCCAAGTGTTATCTACAAGGTTATCAAAACAGACGGTACAGAGCTTTGGGTGGACAATCCCACCAATCTTCCGGACCCAGTTGAAATTGACACCATGGAAGAGCCAATTGTGGACGCGACAATCATGGTCCCGTCTGAGTATCTGGGCGCTGTGATGGAGCTTTGCCAGGAACGGCGGGGCACCTATATCAATATGGATTATATCGAGGAAACACGTGTGTCCCTGCATTATGAGCTGCCGCTCAATGAAATTATCTATGATTTTTTCGACGCCCTTAAATCAAGAACCCGCGGCTATGCTTCTCTGGATTATGAGATCAAGGAATACCGCCCGGCGAAGCTGGTGAAACTGGATATTCTGTTAAACGGCGAGCTGGTGGACGCCTTATCCTTTATCGTCCATGAAGAAAAGGCCGTGGGCCGTGGACGGGCTATTACCAAAAAACTTAAGGAATCCATCCCAAGACAAATGTTTGAAATTCCAATTCAGGCCGCCATCGGCAATAAAATTATTGCCCGGGAAACTCTAAGCGCGCTGCGCAAGGACGTTTTAGCCAAATGTTATGGTGGGGATATCAGCCGTAAGCGCAAGCTTTTGGAAAAGCAGAAGGAAGGGAAAAAACGTATGCGTCAGGTGGGCAGCGTAGAGGTACCGCAGGAGGCCTTTATGGCAGTACTGAAACTGGATTCATAGGCGAAAAAGCAATGATTATACCGCTATGGCAAAGCCGATTTTCACGGCTTTTCCGGCGGTTTTTATTTTTATTGTATTTTTCTGACAGATATGCTAAAATTAGTAATCATAACTATCTATCTTTACTTTTAAATCTACATTTATAAGTTTTGCAATCAAATTTCACATTCTGGAGGAATCTATTGGATACGACAAATCTTGAAAAGCTGACTGTGGCCGATCTGCGCAAAGAGGCGGAGCGTTTAGGCTTTACCGGACTGAGCAAAAAGAAAAAGCAGGAGCTTATCGATATGATTACAGCAGCCAGTCAAAAATCAGAAACGGTTAAAAGGACAGAGGAGCCATCCCCAAAAGAAGCGGCTCAAAAGAAGAATGAAACGGAAAAGGCCGAAAAACAAGCGCCTAAAAACAGCGATAAAAAGGCGGATGAACGGAAATCTGCCGATAAAAAAAATGAAGGAAAAACGGCTGTTAAGGAAAAGAATGAGACAAAAGCGAATGACCGGGCTCTGGTAGATAAGTCTAAACAGGAGCGCAGTGCGCTGCCCCAGCCGATGGAAAAACAGCATCATAACAACCATAACAATTACAATAATCACCGCTATGCAAAAATCAAAGACAATATTGAAGACAGTATTGAAATGGCCGGCCCTCTGGAAGTACTGCCGGAGGGGTTTGGTTTTATAAAGACTCCGGAAATGAAATCCCAGCAGGAATGGGTCTATGTTTCAGGCTCGCAGATCCAGAAGTTTAAGCTGGAAACGGGCGATATTGTCGGGGGAAAGGTGCGGAAGGCAAAACCGGGCGAGAAATACGCGGCCATGCTCTTTTTAGAGATGGTTAACGGAACACAGACCTCAGACATCATCAATAAAATCAACAGTATGCTCTATGCTGATGATAAAAAAAATCTTGACCGTTTTAAGAACTCGCAGGAAGGGATTTTAGACTTAAATTCCGATGGTTTTGGTTTTTTGAGAATGAACAACTACACCTCCGGTGACAATGATATCTATGTCGCGCCTAACCAGATCCGCCGTTTTAATCTGCGGACCGGCGATAAAATCGTGGGTAAAATCCGTATGCCCAACGAAGGGGAAAAGTTTGATGCGCTGCTGTATGTCGAAACAGTCAACGGTGATATTCCTGAAAAGATCGCAAGCCGTCCCCGGTTTGAACGCCTGACGCCAGTATTTCCCGAAGAACGAATTACCCTTGAAACAGACAGAGACATTGTATCAACGCGTATCATCGATATCTTTTCACCTATGGGAAAAGGGCAGAGGGGGATGATCGTGGCGCCGCCGAAGGCTGGTAAAACAACGCTGCTTAAAGAAATTGCCCAGGGAATCCGTTCCAACCACCCGGAAATTGAGCTGATTATTTTACTGGTGGATGAACGCCCTGAGGAAGTAACCGACATGAAGCGTTCCATCGACGCAGATATTGCCTACTCTACCTTTGACCAGCCGCCCGAAAATCATATCCGTGTGGCGGAAATTGTGCTGGAGCGGGGAAAAAGGCTTGTTGAACAGGGAAAGGACGTTGTTGTGCTGGTGGACAGTCTGACGCGCTTGACCCGCGGCAATAATCTGGTTGTCGAGCCGTCAGGGAGGACCCTGACCGGTGGACTTGACCCGGAATCGCTGTACTTTCCTAAAAAGTTTTTTGGCTCTGCCAGAAATATTGAAGGCGGCGGCAGCCTGACCATACTGGCAACTGCGCTGGTGGATACAGGGAGCCGGATGGACGACATTATTTTTGAAGAGTTCAAGGGCACAGGCAATATGGAACTGCACCTTGAACGTGAGCTGGCTGAACGCCGGATATTCCCGGCTATCAACCTGAACAAATCCGGTACGCGCCGTGAAGAAAAGCTGCTGACACCCGATGAGCTGAAAGTCAGTTACCAGATCCGTAAACTGTACGCAGGCAACAGCCCTGTGCAGCTGACAGACAAAATTATCAATACCCTTGAACGCACAACCGATAATGAGGATTTTCTTAAAAAGATCCTTCAAAAATCTAAATCCTGAGAAAATAAACTTGCATTTTTACAGAGAATCTGTTATACTAACTTAGTTGAAAAAAATATATGTATCAATATATATAAATACGAGAACGAAATGAGGTGAATTCGATGAAAAAAGGTATCCACCCAGAATACGGTAAATCCGTTGTTAAATGCGCATGTGGTAATACATTTGAAACAGGTTCTGTTAAACCGGAACTGAAGGTTGAAATCTGTTCAGCTTGCCATCCTTTCTTTACTGGTAAACAGAAATTAGTAGATACAGGTGGTCGTGTAGAACGATTCAACAGAAAATACGGCAAAAAAGGCGAATAATGAATGAAAGTCGGTTCCTGGTAACCGGCTTTTTTATTGTGAAAAACAGGATGAATACTATTAAAGAACTCATAGAAGCGGGGAGTACAAGGCTTGCGCAGTGCGGGTCTGTAAGCCCAAGGCTGGATGCCGAGGTGCTTTTGGCATCAGTGCTGAACTGTGCGCGTATCACTTTTTACAGTGACCCTCAAAAGGCGGTAAGTTTTGAAGACGCCGAGGAGTACCGCAGCCGCATTGACCGTCGGGCGCTCCTTGAACCAGTGGCTTACATCACCGGTGAAAAAGAATTTATGGGATTGGTTTTTCATGTTTCGCCAGATGTGCTTATTCCGAGGCCGGATACGGAATCACTGGTAGAGGCGATTCTCGAAAGGGTAATTCCACAGATCAAGCAGGATACCGGAAAGCCGCGTGTGCTTGATTTGTGTACGGGAAGCGGTGCGATCGGCCTCTCACTGAAATTTTTTGACCCAAGTGCGGTGGTTACCCTCACGGATATTTCGGGCAGAGCGCTGAAGGTGGCAGCAGAAAACGCCCGGAATTTAGGCTTTTCAAACATTACGATGGTAGAGAGCGATCTTTTTAAAGGCCTTTCGAAAACAGAGCCTTTTGACCTGATTGTATCCAATCCGCCTTATATTCCTGATGGCATTATCCCAACGCTGCAAAGAGATATTGTGGATTATGAGCCAATGCTGGCGCTTTCAGGCGGTGTGACAGGATATGATCTCTATGAGCGTATTGCGGGGGAAGCGGGCCCTTACTTAAGAAAAGGCGGCGCGATTGTTCTTGAGGTTGGCAATGCCCAGGAGGTAAGAGTCGCGGAGCTTCTTGAAGCACAGGGCTTTGGCGCCATAACGATGGTCCCTGACCTGACAGGAGCGGTGCGCGGAGTTGTCGCTTGGAAAGAATAAAAACAAAAAATTGAAGTTGAATTTGAAGTTCAAAAACTTTTATGATAGAATAAAAGAAGCTATATGACTAAGAAACAGGATTTAATATTTGGAGGTATTTTATAGATGATATCAGCAGGTGAATTTAAAAAAGGCGTGACCTTTGAAATGGATGGAAGTGTTTTCATGATTGTGGAATTCCAGCATGTAAAACCAGGAAAGGGTGCCGCTTTCGTTCGTACTAAAATCAGAAATGTTCTGACTGGAGCAGTTGTAGAAAAAACATTCAGCCCAACTGAAAAATTCCCGAAAGCCCATATTGACACAAAAGAAATGCAGTATCTGTACGCAGATGGCGATCTGTACTATTTTATGGATCTTGAAACCTATGAACAGATTCCGCTGAACTACGATCAGGTTGAAGATGCGCTGAAGTTCTTAAAAGAAAACGACAACGCAACCATCCGTTTCTTCAAAGGAGAAGCTTTCTCAGTAGCGGCTCCAAACTTTGTTGAACTGCTCATTACCAAAACCGAACCGGGCTTCAAGGGCGATACCGCTACTGGCGCCAATAAACCGGCAACTTTGGAAACGGGTGCGGTTATTACCGTTCCTTTATTTGTAGAAGAAGGAGATACGATTCGTGTAGACACCAGAACGGGTGAATACATGGAACGTGTATAATGCATATGAAATATATCCGTGAAAAGGTAGCCTTTATTGAAGGCCTGGTAGAAGGCCTTGAGTTAGACCTTACGACAAAGGAAGGTAAGGTGCTTGACCGGATTATCGACGTATTGGGCGATATGACCGATGCGCTGGAGGGTCTGGCAGAGGCTCAGGATGAGCTGGAAGATTACGCGGAAATGATTGATGACGACCTGACCGAGCTTGAGGAATTCATTCTGGATGAAGACTGGGATGAGGAATACGATGATTTTGATGATGTAGATTTTGACGATGACGACGATTATTATGAAGTTGTATGTCCAAAATGCGGAACAGTCTATATTACCGATTTCGAAGCCTTTGACGATGATGAAGTGTTTTGCCCTGAATGTGGCGAACAGTTTCATCTGGAAGAAAAAGTCGTTGAAGAATTAACCCATGGCGAAGGGTGTCAGTGCGGACATCATCACGAATAGGTGGTGTATAAAATGGATGAAAACCAAAAATTAAACCCTCAGGAAATCTCTAACGAAATGGTCTGTTCGATTGCGAATCTGGCTGCGCTGGGGGTGGACGGCATCGACAAAATGTTTATGCGTATGTCTGATGAAATATTGGATATGATTTATCCTTCTGCTGTTTCTAAGGGCGTAAAGGTTGTGCGCCAGGAAGATGGCTATCATATCGACGTGCATGTGATTACAGAGCTGGGAATTGACATTCCCCAGATTGCCAGAAAAACCCAGATTAAGGTCAAAGAATCTGTTGAGATTATGACCGGCAATCAGGTGGCGCAGGTTAATGTTCACGTGGAAGGCAGCGGAAAATATTAAAAAAGCATTCAAAAGGCTGTGAGAGTATTCTTGCGGCCTTTTATACTGTGAGATAGAGGTAACTATGAGTCGAAAAATGAATCGAAAAGAAGAGAGAGAACTGGCTCTGCGCGGGATTTTCCAGATTGATTTTCACGCGGAGGATGCAGAGCTGGATACCAGCCTCAAAAATTTTTTTGAGCTGGCGGGGCAGGGTGACCCTGAAGATGAAGTGTCAGGTATGACAGGCGGCTATGCGAAGAAGGTCATCGATGCTGCTCTTGAAAATCAAGGGGCTATTGATGCGCTGATCGCCAGCCATTTAAAGGAAACCTGGGATTTCAGCCGTGTGCCGAAAATGGAAAAGGCCATCCTGCGTCTGGGCGTTACCGAGCTTTTATACACCAAGGTGCCAAAAGAGGTAGCGATTAACGAGGCAGTAGAGCTGGCCAAAAAATACGCCTCAGAAGAAAGCAAAACCTATATCAATGGTATTCTCAATAGAGTGGCGGTCGAGCACGCAGACGAGCTTTCAAAGGATTGATGGAACATGGATGGTCTATCTCTGGGAATTGACACCAGTAATTACACAACCTCCATTGCCGTCGCTGATGCTGATGGCGAAGTGGTTTATGAAAAAGGGCTTCTGCTTCAGGTAAAGCCCGGCGGACGCGGGCTGCGCCAGTCAGAAGCCCTGTATCAGCATGTTAAAAACCTGCCGGTGCTTTTTGAGAGCATTCCTGAAAATTTGAAAATGCGGGAGCGGTTGCAGGTGGTGTGTTACTCGGACCGGCCGCGTCCTCTGGAGGATTCGTACATGCCGGTTTTTCGCGCAGGCATTGGATGGGGAAAAACCATTGGCAGTCTGTTTGGGATTCCTGCCTTTGCGGTGAGCCATCAGGAGAATCATATCCGCAGCGCCATTTACGGCAGCGGAATGAAACCGGAAGAACTCCATTTTCCACTTTTGGCAACGCATTTTTCTGGAGGCACCTCTGAGATACTGTTGGTAAACTCAAGGAAAAGCGGGTATGATTGTAAAATAGCGGGGGCGACCCTGGACCTGAATGCCGGACAGCTCATCGACCGGGTGGGTGTACGCCTGGGTTACGCTTTTCCTGCCGGCAAGGCGCTGGAGCAGCTGGCGCTGCAAGCAGTAGAGCGCAGCTGTGTGATACCGTCAAACGTTGATAAAATGAACTTTCACTTTTCGGGGCAGGAAAACAAAGCGGCAGCACTTCTGGACTCGGGGACAGCGCCGGAGGAGGTAGCCTATGGGCTCCACCGCTGTATCGCCAAGACATTATCGAAGGCCATAGCGCTGGCGGCTGCCACTTATGGTGTACGGGATGTTCTGTTTTCAGGCGGTGTTATGTCAAATCAGATCATCCGGGGACTTATCGAGAAAGAGCTGAGCCGCAGGCATCTGCGCCTGCACTTTACGAAACCCTGCTACGCGACCGACAATGCCGCCGGAAACGCGTTGCTGGGGATTGAAACCATGACATAAAGGGGGTTCCTATGATTACCCGGGCGCTTAGCGTTACAGAAGTCAATCATTTTATTAAAACCATGCTGGATGGAAACAGTGTGTTGAAAAACCTTATGGTAGAGGGAGAAATTTCCAATCTGAAGTTTCATTCCTCAGGCCATGTATATTTTTCTTTAAAAGACAGTCAAAGCCGTATTGCCTGCGTTATGTTCCGCAATAATGTGCAGAATCTGAAATTCCGGCCAGAGGAAGGGATGAAGATCACAATCAAGGGTGGCATTTCGGTTTTTGAACGCAACGGCCAGTACCAGATTTACGTGCGCTCTATGGAGCCCCAGGGAGTTGGCGCGCTTTACAAGGCCTTTGAGCAGCTGAAGGAAAAATATCAGGCATTGGGGTGGCTGGACACAGAGCAGAAAAAGCCCCTGCCAGAGTATATCCGCAGAGTGGGGATTGTTACCTCGCCTACTGGGGCGGCGATCCGCGATATGATCTCAGTCATCCGGCGGAGAAACCCTCGGATTCATATTGTCATCTACGGGGCCCTTGTGCAGGGAGACGGCGCGGCAGAAGAGATTGCGAGAGGGATCGAAACCTTTAACCGTCTTGGCAACGCAGATGTGATTATTATCGGACGTGGCGGCGGGTCCATGGAAGACTTGTGGGCCTTTAATGAGGAAATTGTGAGCGAAGCGATCCATGCCTCGCAGCTCCCCGTTATTTCAGCAGTAGGGCACGAAACGGATTTTACCATTGCGGATTTTGTGGCGGACATGCGTGCGCCAACACCGTCTGTAGCTGGTGAACTGGTAGCTGAGAACCTGTTAGAATGGGCAGGGACGTTAACCCAGCTGAAATCCCGTCTGCTCAAAGCGATGAACCGCCATATTGAAAAAAACCGTATGGCACTGACACAGGCTGCTGCCCGGCTTTTGAGAAGCGGGCCGGAAAATCAGGTGGCGGATATGCGCTTATACCTGGACGCGCTCCAGGACCGTATGCTGAGAGGCATGCGGTTTGAAATTGAGCGGCAGCGCAGCAGGGTGGAGTCAGTATCCAGGAGGCTGGATGCTCTGAATCCGCTGGGAGTGCTGAAACGTGGTTATGTTCTGGCTGAGGATAAATCCGGCGGTCTTGTACGCTCAGCTGCTGAGGCTGAGGCCGCGGGAACCATGAAATTAAAATTCCACGATGGCGAGGTCATCGTTTCTGTGATAAAGGAGGGGGCTGAATGGCAACCAAAAAATTAAAAACAAAAATTACCCGGCTCGAGACCATTGCAGAGGCTTTAGAGCAGAATGATCTGGATCTTGAAAAGTCACTGGCCCTTTTTGAAGAGGGCATGAAGCTGGTAAAGGAGTGCGGCAGTGATTTGGACGGCGTTGAAGAAAAGGTCACGATCTTGACAGCCGATAATCAGGAAATGCCTTATGAAGGAGAAACAGAGGAATGAAACCATTTAAAGAAACCCTATTGGAAAAAGTAAAGGAAACAGATCATGAGCTGCTGGCGTGCTTCGACCGGAAGTTTGATACGCCGGATATTATTGTCAGTGCCATGAAGTACAGTCTTTTTGCGGGTGGGAAGCGTTTGAGACCGATTTTGATGAAAGAAACCTGCCGCTGTCTGGGGGGCGATTCTGCAGATGTCAAACCGCTGGCCTGTGCCATTGAGATGATTCATACCTACTCGTTGATACATGATGACCTGCCAGCCATGGATAACGATGATCTGCGCCGCGGGAAGCCGACTAACCATAAGGTATACGGTGAAAATATGGCTATTCTGGCAGGAGACGCGCTTTTGAACTATGCGATGGAAACAGCCATTGCCGGCATCCCGGTAGATCCGTCAAAGACTTTCCATTATACCCGGGCGCTCAGCTACCTGGCACATTCGTCTGGCGTAAATGGTATGATCGGAGGCCAGACAGGCGACATTCTCAGTGAGAACGAGGCAATCAATGAGGAAAAAATGTATTACATTCACGCTCATAAGACAGGTGCTCTGCTGAAAGCAGCAGTGCTGTGCGGCGGGTTCGTGGCAAAGGTGACAGGTGAGGAACGCGACGCCCTGGAGACCTACAGCGAAAAAATTGGCCTGGCTTTCCAGATTGTCGATGATATTCTGGATGTAACCGGAGATGAAAAAACGCTGGGTAAGCCGGTCGGCAGCGATGAAAAGAACCACAAATCAACCTTTGTTTCCCTTTACGGGATGGCTTCCTCACAGGAAAAAATCCGAGAGCTGGAAAACGGTGCGCTGGACGCATTGGCAACCATTGACCATGACACTTCGTTTTTAGAGGATATGGCAAAATATATTTGCCAGAGAGAAAACTAAGAAAAAGAGATGATGCGGCGTTATGCCGTATCATCTCTTTTTGGTTATGCCTTGATCATATTTTTGCTGCCAAAATAGGTGGCGAGGAAGTAGCCGCCGTAAATGAGTACAAGAATCAGCGCGGTGACACCCGTGTTTCCCGCGACATTCACATGACCAAAGAAAGCAATAAAATCATTGGCGACTTTGAGCCCTACAATGGAGTGAATGACAGCGAGCGCCAGGGGCATCAGGAAATAGATGGCAATCTGAACAAAAAGAGCGTGGCGGATCATTTTGTCCTCTGCGCCGATCTTACGGAGCAAGGCGTAGCGTTCAGTGTTGTCCGACGCCTCGGAGAGCTGCTGGAGCGCCAGTATGGCAGCGCTGGCAATGAGGAAGATAATACCCACGTAAATCCCTACATAGGAGGTGGTGATTTTCATGGCGGTACCCTGCGCATACATTTCTTCCCGGGTGATGGTTAAGAAGCCGTTTTGTGGTGTCAGAAGGCCGGCATACTGGTTTAAAATTTCGCTTGAAGCCTCTGCAGGCGCTTTGTAATTGATATTGAGTTGCGCGCTGTCAAAAGGGAGATTTTGTGCCAGGGCATCGGACACAATGAGTGTACCGCTGTTGCTAAATGAAAAGTTTGTGCCAATGGTACAGTTAATGGCCGGTCCTGCGCTTTCAAGCGTGGCTCCGTTTAAGGTAACCTTTCCGTTGTTTTCGAGGAAGGTATCCACAGATGGGGTGATCTGGGGCATATCATAAAAGATACGGAATTGTCCCTCGCTTAGTGTAATGGTGTCTTTTCCGAGCGCTCTCATTTGGGCGTTAAAATCAGAAAGAGAAACAACCTGCATTGGGTTTTTTTTGAAACGCTCGAAGGCTTCACCGGTCAGCATGTTTTTTACGCCCTCTGTAGAATACTCAAATAAAACCGCGTTTGGCACATCGCTGAGATGGTAGGTGATCTGGCTTGTTTCTCCGGCAAAACGGTTCAAGTCGACCCCCTGAGCAGCCAGTTCGGCGGCGATATCCGCATAAATCGGCTGGTCATCCAGGTAAGGGTTTTCCGGGCCGCTGGTAATGGTCGCGTCAAAGGGAGTGGTCTTCTCGGCTGAGCTTGTAAGCACATCGGCCAGGCTGATTCCGCTTGACAGGGTGCCGATGGTGAACAGCAGCATGATGCAGATAACCGTCATTGAAATAAAGGTGGTATTGATCTTGCTGTTGAGCTGGCGGAGAACGAACATATTAAGCCCTTTAAGGTACAGCTTTTTATTGGACTGGACAAGGCGGAGCAGGAAACCAGATAAGGACATGAAGAACAGCAGTGTCCCCACAGAGCCACAGGCCAGGGCGGCTGCAAACTGAGGGCCTATGTCCATAAGGCCATTGTCAATGATCAGGTAGTAGGCGACACTGATAAAAATGACAGCGGCGGTAAAAATAACGACAGAATGCCAGAGCTTTTTGACCTTAAAGGTTTCATTTTTCTTATCTGCGCTCAGCAGGTCGATGAGCTTGTATTTTGAAATGGACAGTGTATTAAACAGCATGACCATGATAAAAATCAGACTGAAATAAAGAATGGTCTTTCCGCAGGCAGCGGGTGAAAAGACAAATTTAAACTCCGTAAAGGCCGCTTCAAACATTTTGGCCGTTACGACGGCCAGAACTTCGGAAAGGAAGAATCCCAGAATCAGCCCGACTGTCAGTGAGACAATGCCGATCAGAAGGGTCTCAAGCATTAAAATCCAGGACATTTTACTTTTGTCCATGCCCAAGGTCATGTAGATGCCAAGCTCTTTTTTACGCCGTTTGATCAGGAATTTATTGGCGTAAAGGATCAGAAATCCGAGAATAATCGAGATGAACACCGAGACATAGCCCATGATCATTGTCAGGCTCTGGAGAGCCTGCTCGTCGCTTGAGCTGATGCTCATCATGGCCTGCTGGGACTCGATGGAGTTAAAGACATAAAAGACACAGACGCCAAAGGTCAGAGTCAGAAAATAGATGGTATAATCCCGGACGCTGCGCCGTACATTGCGGAAGGCAAGCTTAGAGTACATCGCTGTTCCCTCCTCCCAAAAGGCTGACAACATCAATAATGCGTTTAAAGAAAACCTTGCGGCTGTCATCGCCCCGAATCAGTTCGTTAAAGATTTTGCCGTCCTTTATAAAGAGGATGCGTTTGCAGTAGCTGGCAGTGAAGGCATCATGGGTAACCATAAGGATGGTGGCGTGAAGCTGTTCGTTGAGGGTGTCAAAGGCCTCGAGCAGCATCCGGGCAGATTTGGAATCCAGCGCCCCGGTGGGCTCATCGGCCAAAATGAGCGCAGGCTTGGTGATGATGGCTCTTGCGCTGGCAACACGCTGCTTCTGGCCGCCGGAGATCTGATAGGGGTACTTTTCTAGAATATCGGTAATCTGCAGGCGCTTGGCCACACTGCGCACCCGCTTGTCGATGGTCGCTGCCGGTACCCTGAGAATTGTCAGCGCAAGGGCAATATTTTCGTAGGCGGTCAGGGTGTCTAAAAGATTGAAATCCTGGAAAATAAAGCCAAGCTGTTCCCGCCGAAACTGTGAAAGCTGACGCGAGCGCAGCTCGGTGATGTCCCGGTCCTGGATCAGAATATGGCCTGCGGTCACGGAGTCGATGGTAGACACGCAGTTCAGCAGTGTGGTTTTACCGCTTCCTGAGGCGCCCATGATACCAATGTATTCGCCCTTGTTTACATTAAAGCTGATGTCGTCAACAGCTTTTGTGATATTTCCGTTATTTCCATAATATTTTTCGATATGCTGTACAGACAGTATCGGTGTTGTTTTTTCCATAAGTAACCTCCTTAAAGCACTTTGGTTGTATTATCTTTTATGGTCATAGTATACCGCTGTGCCGCCTGACAAACCATCGAAGTTGCTTACGGAAAGCTTACATTTTTGTCACATTTGCTCCAGGACAGGGAAATGAATGGTGGCGGTTGTTCCGCGTCCGGACACGGATTCGACACTCAGGCCAAGTCCCAGTTTCTGGCAGAGCTTTTTGCAGAGATAGAGGCCAATGCCCGTCGCCTTGGCGCTGCCCCGGCGGCCGTTGCTGCCTGTAAAGCCCTTATCAAAGATCCGGTCAATGTCCTCTGGCGGGATACCGATCCCGTTGTCAGCAATGGAGAGAAGAATCTCAGCGCCATTACAGGCGCCGGAAACAGTGATCTCGGCCGGGGTGGACGAGCTGTAGTCCAGGTATTTCAGCGAATTGTCCAAAAGCTGGCCAAGGATAAAATCCGTCCATTTGGGATCGGTAAATACTTCATGTTCCAGCCCATTGGTGGAAAGTTTGATTTTTTGACGGATGAAAGTTTTAGCGGTTTTTCGTATGACAGGGTTTACCAGGTTCTGAAGACACGTTTTTTTGATAACATAGTCCTTTTCGACGCCGCTGCTGCGCGAATAAAAAAGAGCCTGATTCACATAGCGCTCAATCTGGTCGATTTCTTCACCGAGTGAGAGTGTTACAGGTGTCTGATGATTTTCGATGATAAGCTCGGCTGAAGCAATGGGGGTCTTGACCTCGTGAACCCAGGTTTCAATGTACTCCCGGTATTCATTGGAGCTGCGCCGGTAGACGGCAATTTCATCGTTCATGCTCTTGCTAGCGGTTTTCAGCACCTCGTACAGAATGCGGCATTCATTGAGCGAAGGCCGGTTGATGAGCTCAGATAGAAGATATTTTTTGTCAAGCCGGCTGAGTTTTTTACAGACGTCATTATAAAAGTGGGCTTTCATAAAAAACTCAACCCAGAAGACAAGAGACAAAGCAAAGAAAAGCACGAGCAGGAGGTAAAGGCGGGAGCCTTTATCGACGTGCAGGAGCTCCAGGCTAAAGCCCATAAAAACCAGCAGAACTGTTGAAACCGACAAGAACAGAAGCTTATCTTTTACGTAATCCAGAAACCGCATGCGTTACACCATATAGCCCTGGCCACGTTTGGTGACGAGGTAATCCTTCAGGCCGATTTCGCTGATTTTGCGGCGCAGGCGGTTGATATTGACGGTGAGGGTATTGTCGTCCACAAATGCATCGGACTGCCAGAGGGCATTCATGATGGCCTCGCGGGAGACGATTTCGTTTTTATGGGACAGCAGAAGGCGGAGAATACCAACTTCATTTTTGGTCAGTTCGGTCTCCCCTCTGGCGGACTGAATTACGCTTCGGGATAAGTCAAGGGTCAGTCCGTTATGAGACATGGTAGTGGAACCGGAAGAGGGATTGGCCCGTTTGAGCACAGAAGCGATCCGCGCCAGAAGGATCTGAGTATTGTAGGGTTTCGTAATATAATCATCTGCGCCAAGGTTCATGCTCATCAGTTCGTCAAATTCACTGTCCCGGCTGGTGACAATAATAATAGGAACATCCGATTGTTTTCGGATTTCCCGGCAGATATAATACCCGTCATAAACCGGCAGGTTAATATCCAGAAGAATGAGGTCCGGCGGATTGGCCAGAATGGATGTGGTAATGTGTTTAAAGCTGTCTGGGAAAACGGGATCATAGCCGTAGCGGTTCAGAAATTCACTGAGCTCCTGACGGATTTTGGGATCATCTTCGATGATCATTATTCTCATGGAGAGCCTCCTTATAATCATTGATACTTTTATATTAACATGAACACCAAAGGGTTTTCATTAACTTTTTTAAATTACTTTGGAAAAGCGACTGCTCACATTGACAGATGTTTCTTTTAAACGTATAATGGGCATATTATGAAAAAATAGCAACTTGTTTTTATTTGCAGTAAAGTTGGGTATAAAAGTGTCATAAGTTCAATAACCATGTCAAAATCTCGACATGGGAGCGCACTTCTGAGGAGGAAGTTAGATGAAGAAAATACTGATCGTCGGCGGTGTAACCGGCGGTGCGTCGGCTGCGGCAAGGCTGAGGCGTTTGAACGAGGAAGATGAGATCATTTTGTTTGAACGCAGTGAGCATACCGGCTGCGCCGGCTGTGGTCTTCCGTATTATATTGGAGGCGTCATAGAGGAACGCCGGAAGCTGCTTCAAACGGTTTCTGGACTGGCAAAGCGCTATCGTCTGGATATCCGCTGCGGCAGTGAGGTGCTGTCCATCAACCGCGACGACAAAAGCATTACGGTCAGAGAAAAAGAGACGGGCGAAACCTACGAAGAAAGCTATGACAAGCTGGTTCTCTCGCCAGGGTCCAGACCTACTGTGCCGGATTTGCCGGGAATGGATGAAGCTGAAAATGCCTTTACACTAAAAGACGTTCAGGATGCTGATGTTCTTAAAAAAGCGCTTATGACCCTTACTCCCAAGCATGCTGTCGTGGTCGGTGGTGGTTTTGGCGGCCTTGCGATGGCTGAAAATCTGCAGAGGCTGGGGCTGACGGTTACCATTGTCGAAAAAAAGCGGCAGGTTGTGGGAGCCTTTGATTTTGAAATGGCCCAGATTCTTCATCGTGAGCTCAATGTGCATGGCGTAGGCCTTGTCCTGGATGACGGTGTCAGCCGTTTTGAGAATAAAGGAAAAACGCTGGTTTTAGAGTCGGGACGTACGCTGGACTGTGATCTGTCGATCCTGACAATGGGCGTGAAGCCAGAAAGTGGGCTGGCACAAAGGGCAGGACTGCGGGTAAGCGAAGCGGGGTATGTTGTTACAACCCAGACCTACGCTGCGCTGGATGCGGATCTGCTGACCCCGGTGGACGGTATATATGCCATTGGAGACGTGGTTCAGGTACAAAATTTTGTTGACAAGCAGCCGGATGCGGCAGGGCTTGCGGGACCAGCCACAAGGCAAGGGCGTGTGCTCGCAGATCATCTGGCGGGTTTACCGACTGTTAACAACGGTCTCCAGAGAACTTCTATCCTCAAAATATTCGGTAAAACAGCTGCGACGACTGGAAATAATGTTGTCCGTCTTAAAAAAATGGGTATTTCTTATCAGGAGGTACACGCACACCGGCTGTGCCACGCAGACAATTATCCCGGAGCTTCGCTTATTGATCTGAAGCTTATCTATGATCCCAAAACCCTTAAAATTCTTGGTGCACAGGCAGTGGGGAAGGAAGGGGTAGACAAACGGATCGATGTAATCTCAACGGCTATGCGCCTGGGGGCTACTATAAGGAATCTTGCCTGTCTGGAGCTCTGTTACGCACCACCTTATTCTACGGTCAAGGACCCTGTTAATATTCTCGGCACCATTGCGGGGAATATTAGTGAAGGGGTTTATAAAACCATTCCCTGGGATGAGATAGAGGGGGTTGTAACAGATGGCGGATTTCTGCTTGATGTCATGCCACCGGAAGAATTTGATAAAGGTCATATCAGCGGTGCGGTTAATATTGAGTTAGACTGTCTTCGCGAGCGGCTGGATGAGCTGCCTCAGGAGAGAGGGCTGCCGCTTTATATCTGCAGCGGTACCGGCCAGAGGGCCTATACGGCGGTCCGCCTTTTGCGGGGATGCGGATATAATAACCTTTATCTTTTATCAGGCGGATACGCCACCTATTGCGATGGCACCTATCAGCCGAACGCATAATGAAATTTGAATAATCGATGATATAAATGGAGGAACAAAAATGAACGAACTGGATCAGATTAAAGAATTGCACGACATGTTAAACATAGGTCTTGGGTTTGAAAAGGACCTGAAAAAGGTTGGGATCAACACCCCGGACGAACTGCGCAAGGTTGGCAGCAAAGAGGCCTTTCTCCGGCTTAAACGAGGCGGTGTCCAGAATCTGAATCTTAACAAGCTGGCCGCTCTCGAGGGTGCAATACGGAACGTTAAAAAATATGCTCTGGACGAATCGACCAGAGAGGACATGGAAGAGTTTTACATGACTTACGAGCTTTAAAAAAGAAGATACGGCGTCTTGCCGTATCTTCTTTTTTATTCTAGAAGTCCATTTTCTTTTCAATATAGCCGACCACTTCATCAATGGGCAGGCGGACCTGTTCCATGGTATCACGGTCACGCAGGGTGACGGCATTGTCTTCCTGAGTATCGAAATCTACCGTTATACAAATTGGTGTGCCAATTTCATCCTGACGGCGGTAACGCTTGCCGATACTGCCAGCTTCATCATAATCGACCATGAAGTGCTTAGCGAGCTGGGCATATACTTCCGTTGCTTTTTCGCTGAGCTTTTTAGACAGCGGGAGAACAGCGGCTTTATAGGCAGAAAGCGCGGGGTGTATCTTCATTACATTTCGTTCTTCGCCGTTTTCAAGGGTTTCCTTTTCCATGGCGTTACACAGGAATGCCAAAAACATACGGTCAGCCCCAAGAGATGGTTCAATGACATAGGGAAGATATTTTTCGTTGGTTACCGGATCCTGGTACTGCATATCCTTGCCCGAAACATTCTGATGCTGTGTGAGGTCAAAGTCGGTACGGTCCGCGATGCCCCAGAGCTCACCCCAGCCAAAGGGAAACAGGAACTCAACATCGGTAGTGGCATTGGAGTAGTGGGACAGTTCCTCTTTTTCGTGATCTCTGAAACGGACATTTTCCTCTTTCATGCCAAGGGAGAACAGCCAGTTGCGGCAGAAGTCCTTCCAGTAGGTAAACCATTCGAGATCAGTACCGGGCTCGCAGAAAAATTCAAGCTCCATCTGTTCAAATTCACGTGTTCTGAAAATAAAGTTACCCGGCGTGATTTCGTTACGGAAGGATTTACCAATCTGTCCAATACCAAAAGGAATTTTTTTACGGGTCGTGCGCTGTACGTTTTTAAAATTGACGAAAATCCCCTGGGCGGTTTCAGGTCTCAGATAAATTTCGGATGAGCTGTCCTCTGTGACACCCTGGAAGGTTTTAAACATCAGGTTAAACTGGCGGATATCGGTGAAGTCTTCAGCGCCGCATTCGGGGCACTTGATGTGGTTTTCGCGGATAAAATCCATCATTTTTTCATTGGACCAGCCGTCAACAACCGCTTCCTCACCCTTTGCGTGAAAATAGTCTTCGATCAGCTTATCGGCGCGAAAACGTGTTTTACAGGACTTGCAGTCCATGAGCGGATCATTAAAGCCGCCGACATGGCCGGAAGCAACCCAGGTTTTCGGATTCATCAGAATCGCAGCGTCAAGGCCGACATTATAAGGTGATTCCTGGACGAATTTCTTCCACCAGGCTCTTTTTACATTATTCTTCATTTCGACCCCGATCGGGCCGTAGTCCCAGCTGTTGGCGAGACCATCATAAATTTCAGATCCTGGAAAAACGATTCCTCTCATTTTTGCCAGGCTGACAATTTCATTCATCGTGAATGCAGACATAGTATCCTCCTACAAATTTCGTTTATCCTACTATTTTACCACAGTTTCTATCAAAAAACAGTGCCTAAAAATAATTTATAAAAAAGTAAATTTGTTGTTAAAAAACAGAGCGATTAGTGTTAAAATACCTATAAGTGTGTTTAAGAAAAAGTACAGAAAACGAGATTATGCTTATGTGGAGGAAAGTATGACATTATCGATGTTTATTGGTCTTTTTGGGGGCCTGGGGATGTTTATCTATGGGATGCATCTGATGAGTGAGGGCTTAAAGATTGTTGCCGGTAATAAGATGAAGCATCTTTTGGAGATTTTGACAAACAATCGCTTTAAAGCTGTGCTGTGTGGGATCATTGTCACCATTATGGTTCAGAGCTCCAGCACCACGACGGTTATGGTGGTTGGTTTTGTTAATGCATCACTGATGACGCTTACCCAGGCGGCTGGGATTATTCTGGGAGCCAATATTGGGACCACCGTAATGGCACAGCTCATTGCCTTCAACGTCACAGCGGTCGCACCCTTTTTTATCGGTGTGGGTACCTTTATGGCTCTTTTTGCCAAAAAGAAAAGCGCGCGGGATCTGGGGAGTATTCTGCTGGGCTTTGGGATTTTGTTCTTCGGCGTCAATCTGATGTCTTCAACCATGGAGCCATTAAATGACAGCCCGGAGTTTATACATCTGCTAACGACCTATGGCAAAAACCCGATTTTCGGTCTGCTGCTGGGCACAATCATCACGGGCATTATGCAGAGCTCCGGCGCGACACTCGGTCTGCTTCAGGCTCTGGCTATTTCCGGCGTTTTCGCTGGCGTCGGCGGAACAGACGCGATCCAGATCTGTATTCCGATTATGATCGGTACAAACATCGGGACCTGTGTCACCGCGCTCTTATCCAGCATCGGAACATCCACCGCGGCCAGAAACGCGGCCTTCATCCACCTTTTTGTGAATATTTTCGGAGCGGTATGGGTAATGATAGTACTGGGTATTATTGATGCAGTTGCGGTTGTCAATCCGATTTATGAGTTGATTGTCAATATTTCAGGAACGACGATCACAGAGACGGGTCAGGTACTGCCCAATGTCGCGCGCCAGATCGCCATGTCACATACCTTCTTTAATGTGGCCAATACCATTGTGCTGCTGCCGATTATTGACCGGTTTGTAACGCTGCTGGAAAAAATGTTTCCCACAGCCGAAGAGGAAAAGGGGCTGCAGCTGGACGAACGTCTTCTCAATAACCCGTCGGTTGCCCTTGGCCAGGTTGGCAAGGAGGTCATCCGCCTGAGCAAAATGGCAAAGAAAAACTTTAAAACTGCCTGTGACGCAGTCATGACAGGTGATGAAAAACTGATTGAAAAGATTATTGAGCGTGAAGAACGCATTGACGAATTTGAGCATGGTATTATGGACTTTACGGTCAGGCTTTCAAATATGAATGTATCGGAACAGGAAAATGACCGTCTGGCCTTTTATCTGAAGGGAAGCCATGACCTGGAACGTATCGGGGATCATGCTGAAAATATCAGTGAGCTGGCTGAAATGAAAAATCGTGAAAAAATCGCTCTGAGTGATGTTGCGACAACCGATCTGGAAAATCTCATTGAGTTTACAAACAGAACATTGAACGATGTGAGCCAGATGATTGAGACAGAGGACAGAAGCCTCTGCGAACGTGTCTTAAACGAAGAAGACCAGATTGACGCGCTGACCGATAAGCTCAAAAATGAACATATCCGCCGCCTGAATAAAGGACAGTGTAACGCCTACGCGGGTGTTGTATATCTTGATCTGCTGGCGAACATTGAGCGTGTCGGCGACCATGCGTCCAATATTGCCAATGACATATTGGAGCTTAAGGAGCAGCGCGGCGTCAACAAAATTGAGGAGGTAATTTACTAATGCATTATGATATTATCATTATCGGGAGTGGCCCTGCCGGGCTGGCGGCGGGTTTATATGCCGCCAGAGGGCAGATGCGCACACTCATTCTTGAAAAGGGCGGCTTTGGCGGTCAGATCGCTACCAGCTGGGAGGTCGAAAATTATCCCGGAGCGCCGGCAGATACCACTGGCCCTTCTCTTACTGAGAGAATGAGGGAACAGTGTGTGGATTTTGGCGTTGAATTTCAAACGGAAGAGTTTAAATATTTTGAAAAAACCGGACAGACCTTTGAGGTAACCACAAGCAGTACGGTATATCAGACAAAGGCGATTATCGTAGCAACGGGCGCCCAGCCAAAACTGCTTGGCTGCCCGGGAGAGCTTGAGTTTCGTGGACTGGGCGTCTCCTACTGCGCTACCTGCGACGCCAATTTTTTCAGGAACCTTGAAATTGCGGTTGTCGGTGGCGGCGACACGGCCATTGAGGAAGCCATTTATCTGACCAAATTTGCGTCTAAAGTAACGGTTATCCACCGCAGAGACAAGCTGCGTGCCGCTAAGGTTCTTCAGGAGCGCGCCATGGAAAATGAAAAAATCCGCTTTGTATGGGACAGCGTGGTTGAGGAGATTAAAGGCGATGGGCTGGTTCAGAGCATTGTGGTTAAAAATGTTAAGGACGGCGCTCTGACAGAGATCCCGGTACAGGGGGTATTTGTCTATGTCGGCCAGATCCCGCACACTCAGTACTTTGTTGGCACTTTAGAAAAGGATGCACGGGACTACCTGATCACCGATGAAGATATGTGCACCAACATTCCAGGCGTCTTTGCTGCTGGCGATGTGCGCCGTAAATCTCTGCGGCAGGTGGTGACAGCGGCGGGAGACGGAGCGATTGCGGCTGTCAGCGCCATCAAATATATTGAGGATTACTCGGAAGTGGCAGAATCATGAAACGGCTGGCAGCGGTTATCCTCATACTGCTGACTGCCCTCAGTTTTGGTGGATGTCAGACAAAGGACAGTGAAAAGGCTTATGAGGAACCCGTTATCATGTTCGCGGCCGGTGTCGGAGGCGTTGAGGATGGTTCTTTTAACAGCAGTATCATCAACGGCCTGCGAAAGGGCGCCCGTGAGCTGAAGTACGACCTGAAAATTCTTCAGAGTGAGACGGATGATCAATACAATGAGAATCTTAAGGCTGCGATTCAGGCAAAACCGGCGATGATCATCAGTGTGACAGGCCACAGTGATCAGCTGCTGGCAGCGGCGGCCCAAAATCCAGATATCCATTTTGCGTTGATTGACGGAACCACCCCAAAAAACGCGGGAGCTGACTTGCCGGCAAATTTTGTTTCGATGAATTTTGACAATGCCCAAGGTGCTTTTCTGATGGGCGTTCTGGCGGCATCGGCCAATGACACTTCAGGGGTTCAGGGGTTCATCGGTGGTATGGATATTCCTGTAGTAAAGAGCGCGGAGATTGGCTACCGCGCCGGCATTAAAGCCGTTTCTCCGGAAAATGTTGTGGTGAGCAGCAATATCGGCAGCTTTAATGATGCCGAAAAGGCGGGGCAGGTGGCCGGAGAACAGCACAATCAGGGAGCCGGCGTTATTTTCGGCTTTGCGGGCGGCTCGAATATCGGCGTCATAGAGAACGCCGCGTCTGGCGGTTACTGGTTTATCGGCGTTGATCAGGACCAGGCGGTTGTCTATCCGCAGTTTGCGCCGACGATCCTGTGCTCAATGGTCAAAAATGTTGACAACGCAGCTTACGACGCTGTAAAAATGCAGATGGACGGCAGTTTTAAGGGCGGCATTTACGAGTATGGTGTGGGAAACGGGGGCATTACCCTTGGCAGCGCCGGCGGCAATATTACACCGGAGCTTCAGTCCATATATGATACATGGCAGAAGGCGATTTCTGACGGAAGCGTCAGGGTACCTGAAACCCAGGCTGAGCTGGACGCCTT
Source organism: Eubacterium maltosivorans (assembly GCF_002441855.2). Classification (NCBI taxonomy): domain Bacteria; kingdom Bacillati; phylum Bacillota; class Clostridia; order Eubacteriales; family Eubacteriaceae; genus Eubacterium; species Eubacterium maltosivorans. The sequence continues at coordinate 4,135,538 of NZ_CP029487.1, forward strand.
CAATGGCCATACCGAAGAAGAATAATACGGAAAGATGATGCGGCAGAACGCCGTATCATCTTTTTTAAATTTATTTTAATGGGAAAACATGATATAATACCTTGATAGATTAGAATAAAGCACCCGAATGATGAGGAGATTATAATGTATAAAAAAATATTAGCCATTACTATGGCGGCCCTACTGTTTCTGGCTGGCGTGAACCCCGCCTTTGCCCAGGATGGTAACGATAATCCGCCAGATGGAACCATCGCGCTGACCATTGTGCACACCAACGATACGCATGGACAATATAAAAACAGCGCCAGTACGGTTGGCTTTGAAAAGGTCAAGGCCATTGCCGATAAGGAGAATGCAGATTTGATACTGGATGCGGGGGATGCATTCCACGGCCTGCCTTTTGCGACGATTGAACAGGGGAAAAGCACTGCGGAGCTGCTCCGTGCAGTTGGATATGATGCGGTATGTCCTGGGAATCATGATTTTAATTACGGCGCGGCAGCGTTGAAGGCGCTGGGAACGGAAGAACCAGCTGTTAAAACGGAGGATTCAGAGGGCAGGGCCGATAAGGCGCAAAAGAATTTTAAGCTGCTTAACGCCAATGTCGTTAATGCCTCCGATGGTCAGAATTATTTTCAGCCTTACATGACAAAAACCGTAACGCGTGGTGAGGAGGTCTCGGTAAAGGTTGGTGTTTTCGGACTGATCAGCCCGGATATTTACAGCTCAACCGCGCCGGAAAATGTAAAGGATGTCCGATTTGACGATGCTGTGGAAGCGGCGAAAAAGACCGTTAGTAAATTGAAAAACGATGAAAAATGTGATGTTATTATCGCGCTTACCCATATTGGAATGACTGAAAAGGAAGGGATGCTGAGCAGCCGGGACATTGCGAAGGCAGTGCCGGAAATCAATGTCATCATTGACGGCCATACGCATGCGCAGTATGACGAAGTGGTGGGAAACACACTGATTGCCCAGACCGGCGCCTATTTCAGCAACGCCGGTATTGTGAAAATTTTTTACGAGCCTGATAGCAGGAAAATCGTCAACACAGTCGGCCGCGTTATTTCGCCAGCGGATGCTGAGGCGTATGAATCAAACTGGGAAGTTTCAAAAACCATTGAAGACATTGAAGCGCGGCAGAAGCCTGTTTTAAACCAGGTTGTTGGGAAAACTGACGTACCGCTGGAGGGCAGCGCGATTAAAACCTATACTGGAGAAACAAACCTGGGGAGGGTGATCACCTCAGCTTATCTGGAGACGACGGGAGCCGATATTGCCTTTGAGAACTGCGGAGGGATTCGAGCGTCCATTGCAGCAGGAGATATCACCAAGGGCAGCGTTATTGGCGTTTCTCCCTTTGGCAATTATCTGGTGACCAAAAAAATTACCGGGGCTGATCTGAAAAGCATTCTGGAAAAGTCTCTTGAAATGGGGGCGAATAACCTAAAGGCTTATCAGGAAGGAAAACACGAATGGCCTGCAAACGGCGGCGGTTCCTATCTGCAGATTGGCGGTATGAAGGTGGCCTATGACCCAGCCAGGTCTTTGGACAACCGGCTGGTATCCGTAGATATCGGCGGCGCTCCCCTTGATCTTGACAGTACCTATACCGTGGTGACCAACCAGTTTGTGGCTTCAAACGCCTCCAAATACCCTGAGCTGGCGGTCAAGCCAGAGCTTAACCAATACGGTGCTTCTGAGGAGGCGGTGATGCGCTATATCACAAACCATTCGGGCAAGGAGGAGTGGGTAGCCTTGATGAGTGAAAAAAATCTGAAAGCCGTGGGGGGCAGCGGGGATACCGGAACACAGCCCGGAAATGAAGCGGTTGAGAATCAGAATCCCATGACGGATCCCTCTGAGGAGGACCCAAAACAAACGTCAGGTACCCAGAATATAACCGGAACAGGTGAGAATGCCCCAACCGGAGTCTTTGACAACAAGGCTGGAGCGGCTATTTTTGCCGCGGCAGCCCTGGCTGTGCTGATACTGGGAGCGGCGGTGTTTAAACATGAGAGTGACTACCGTCAGCAGAAGGAAAAATAGAACAATGACCTTTTTTACAGGTTGTACTTTTATTTACCTGTAAAAATTAGAGGATAAATAGTAAAAAAAGGTTATTGAGAGAAACAGCATGGAAGTATTAAGAAAAATCTTTTATAATATTAAGTAAAGAATGGCTGGTGCTAATAAGACAGCTCGTTCTCTAATTTTACAAACATGAGGAGGTAATTATGGCTCAGATTTTAATTTCACCAAGCAAATATGTTCAGGGGTCCGGTGAATTGTACCGTTTAGGAGAGTATGTTTCTGCATTGGGGAAAAAGGCACTCTGCCTGATTACAGACAGCGGCCTGAAACGAAATCAGGCTGTGCTCGACAAAAGCTTTGAGGGAAGCGGCGTATCCGTTGATTATGAAGCTTTTAACCGGGAATGCTGTAAGAAAGAAATCGACCGGATCGGCGCGGTCTGTAAGGAAAAAGGGATTGATGTTGTGATTGGTGTAGGGGGCGGAAAGACCTTTGATACCATCAAGGCCGTAGGCTATTATCACGACCTGCCGGTTGTGATTGTCCCGACCATTGCCTCCACCGATGCGCCGTGCAGCGCCCTGTCGGTTATTTACACCGAAGACGGCGTGTTTGAAAGCTATTTGTTCTTAAAACAAAACCCAAATCTTGTTCTGGTTGATACCGACATTATCGCGAAATCACCGTCGCGTCTGGTTGTTGCCGGAATGGGCGACGCACTGGCGACCTATTTTGAAGCGCGCGCCTGCGAAGCCAGCAACGCCTCTACCTGCGCGGCTGGCACCACGACAATGGCGGCACAGAATCTGGCAGAGCTTTGCTATGACACGCTGATTGAAGAGGGCTTTATGGCCAAGCTGGCAGCTGATAATAACTGCTGTACCAAGTCGCTTGAAAAAATTATCGAAGCCAACACACTGCTCAGCGGTATCGGGTTTGAAAGCGGCGGCCTGGCAGGCGCCCACGCGATCCACAACGGCTTTACCGTATTGCCGGAATGCCACCATATGTATCATGGCGAAAAAGTAGCCTTTGGCACACTGGTTCAGCTTGTTCTGGAAGACGCGCCAGTAGAAGAAATCGAGGAAGTATTGGAATTCTGCCTGTCAGTAGGACTGCCGGTAACGCTCAAGGAACTTGGCGTTGAAGAAGTCACAGAAGAAAAGATCCGTGCAGTGGCTGAAGCTTCTACTGTCCCGGACGAATCCATTCACAATATGCCATTTGAGGTAACCGCTGATTCTGTTTACGCGGCGATTATGGTCGCGGACAGCCTCGGTAAGGAATACTTGGGATAAAAACAGGAATGACAAAAAGCTCCAGTGTAATGCTGGAGCTTTTTTGACCCATAGGGATTAAAAACAACACTTGATATTTAATGAGAAAAGGTATACACTAAAGAGAGTGGGAGCGCATCGCTCCCGATCTTAAACTTAAACAGGACCGGCAAAACGATCCGATCAGGAGGTTATACAATGAAGAAAGAGCAACTGGAAAGAATGGCGAATGGCAAAGGCTTTATTGCAGCCCTGGACCAGAGCGGCGGCAGCACGCCAAAGGCACTGAGATTGTACGGCATCGCTGAGGACAGCTATCAGGGCGATGATGAGATGTTTGATTTGGTTCACGCCATGCGGGCGCGGATCATCAAAAGCCCAGCCTTTACATCGGAATATATTCTGGGGGCGATTCTTTTTGAAAAGACCATGGACCGTACCATTGACGATGTTTACACAGCCGATTACCTCTGGGAGAAAAAGGGAATACTGCCGATTTTAAAGGTCGATAAGGGTTTGGCCGAGGAAAAGGACGGCGTTCAGCTCATGAAGCCGATCCCGGATCTGGACGGCTTGCTCAAGCGGGCGGCAGACCGCCATATCTTTGGTACAAAAATGCGCTCAGTCGTTCAATCTGCCAATGCGGCTGGCATTAAACAGATTGTTGACCAGCAGTTTGAAGTGGGCCTGCAAATTGCGGCAGCCGGCTTTGTGCCAATACTGGAACCGGAAGTCAATATCAAAAGCGCTGATAAAGCAGAATGCGAAAAAATACTGAAAACGGAAATTTTAGACCGCCTGAATACCCTGGACGACAATGTCCGCCTGATGTTTAAGCTCAGCCTTCCATCTGAAAACGGATTCTTCAGCGACATTATCGCCGATAAGCATGTGGTGCGCGTGGTCGCGCTGTCCGGCGGCTATACCCGTGAGGAATCAAACGCCCTCCTGGCACAGAATCCGGGCCTTATCGCCAGCTTTTCCAGAGCGCTGTCCGAAGGGCTGAACGCGAGCCAGAGCGACGCGGAATTTAACGCCATGCTGGCAGAGTCGATCAAGAGCATCTATGATGCCTCAATTAAATAGCATTCAACGCAAAAGACCGTATCTGTACGATTCAGATACGGTCTTTTTTTATTTCAGATATTGTTTACTGCTCATCACTCAGGAGATCAGGTAGATCATAAACCCAAAGAGAAGTTCCTCGACCGATTGCAGGCTTTCGGCCGCAAAAGGAGCGGCTTCCTCGGGAATATCATATTTATTCATGGTTTCTTCAAAATCAGTGTAATATTCGGATTTTACAGTCATTGGTGCCTCCTGTTAATAGATTCCGTATTCATGTACGAAATTGAATACTGCTTTTAAGTTCGCTGGATTAATGTCATTGAGGCGGAGAATGGCTTTGTCAAAGCCAAAAATGTATCCGCCGTCCGGGGCGAAGATGTCGATTAATTCTTTTGCCTTGTCGATACATGCCTGCTCAGTGCCCGATTTTAAGAGACCGATGGGGTAAAGGCCGCTGACGATATGCCGGCTGCCTACCTTTGCTTTTATTTCCTTAGGGTCGCCATATTCAAAAACCATTAAAGTATTTTCAGGCAGCTCATTTAAATAGTCCAGGTAGCGGGACCAGTCTTCTTCCACAAAAAGATTGGCGCCGGCTCCCGCGGCGTTCAGCCCTTCGACATAAGCTTTAAAGGTTGGCCAGTAGAATTTCAGGAAGTCCTTTTCGCGCATGTACGGCGCCATGTGGAGCGGGATAAAGGTTCGGTTATAGCGGCTTGAAGCAGGATTTACACCAGCCTTCAGGCAGACCGGCAGTAATGCCTCACAGGCGGCGATGACTTTGTCCGGACAGCGGCGGATATCCTTGCTGATGCCTGAGAAAGAGCGCAGCTGGTCGGAAAGCGTATCCAGCGGCTCGGCTGAAGCGGCTGAGGCCATGGTATAGGTGCTCCGTCCATATTTTTCGGCAATTTTCTGATAGCCCTCACCCAGTGCGGCCATACTGCTCGCAAAGGTAAAGAAGGCCTTGGCCAGAACCTTCTGCCCCTCAAATCCGGGGCGGTTGAGTTCTTCATAAATTCTTGGAAGAATGGTTTGCCAGAGTGTTTTTACCGGATCGGCAATAAAGGCGTCGTAATCCTCAACCTCCATACCGCGGACCTCCGGATGCTGTAAAAATCCATCGGCGCCCATTTTAAAGTTTTTTGCGCCTAGAATTTTATAAAGCTGTGGAAGACGGATGGTAATGCCGAGAACCGTGTCCCCGTCAAAATCGCGGGTGGTGACGTCAATGGCTTCCAGGGTTTTTTCGATACTGTACTGTTCTTTTTTGAGGCTATAGCCGGCATACTCAAGACAGAAAGCATTGTCAATATTTGTGAGAATTGGAACGCGTGAGGGCATTTTTCCATCAAAAACAGCCTCAAAAACTTTATTTACCGCATGGGTTTTTTCATTTAAAGATGTATTCATACTACCTCCCAGTAATAACTGATCGCGAACAGGTTTTAACGTTGACTTAAGAATAACAGGTTTCAAATTCAAAGTCAAGTAAAAACTATTCGCGAACAGGAAAAAAACTGTTCGCGAATAGTTTTTCTTAAGGATTGCTTGAAATATCTTTTTTTTTGTGGTTAAATAGTACAAAAGACAGCGATGGGAGAAAAAACGTGAAAGAGAAATTGGATAAAAAAAAGGCGAAGCAGATTATTTATGAAACAGCAAAGCGTTTATTCTTTGAAAAAGGGTATGAGGTCGGAAGCCGCCAGATCGCAAAGGAGGCAGGTGTCAGCCAGGCGCTCATTACCTATCATTTTGGCAGCAAGCGAAACATAGGTATTCAGGTCCTTAAGGAGGATTATCGGGTGCAGGCCTCATACCTGAAGTATTTTGTCGATCCGAAGGAGGAACCCCTGTTTTTTATTATCAATTTCCAAAATATGACCATGCGCATCCGTGAGCACGACCCGCGAATGGCTTCTTTTATTACAGGTGTGATGAAGGAGGACTTACTGGAGGAATCCATTTACGAAGGCAATCAGGCTGAAATTTTTGAAGCTCTTGTCCGTGAGATGCCGGCCAATGGTTATAGCTTTGAAAAAAATTATAAGCTTGCACTGGGGACAATTTTCGGCATACAGCGTTCGCTGCAATGGAAAATTAATCAGGGCTTTGATCTGACCTACGCAGAATGCTTTGATTATGTTGTGCGCAGCTTTAATTTTGCTCTCAACCTGAATTTTACCGAGGCGGAGATTCAGGACATGATTGAGCGGTCAAATCGGATGGTCGATCAGCTTTTCGAGCGTTATCCGCAGCTGTTAGATACCGACCAGTACCTTGTAGTACAAAATATGGGATCAGATTCCTGAATCTGGTCTTTTTTTATTTTAAGAAAGGTTACAGGTTTTTAAATCCGCTTAAAAAGCCTGTTTTGAACAAAAAGATCATGAAAATCGTTTGCGGATTTTACTTTTCTCTTGAAGTCTTTCAAAAAAGGTCTATAATAATATTTAAGTTACTTAACTATTATGTTGGGTAATAATTAAGATAGCAAAAGAAAAATGGAGACCGCGATTCCGTTGGCTTCGGAAGGTCTGGTTCCCAAAAGGGAAGGAGTTTATCATGGATCATGAGAAAAGCCTTGGGGAAACGTTTCTGGCCAGTTTAAACAAGGTAAAAAAGAATCTGTTTCACACCATGAGCAAGCAGCGCATTGACGGCCTGCGCCAAAGTGAATTTTTTATGCTGATGCGTATTGCCAATCACTGTAAGGAGCAGGAAAATGAGCATTTGAAAAATGGAACAGCACCACTACCCGGGGTGCGTATCTCAACGCTGAGCAAGGCGACAAACAGCTCGATGCCCGGTGTTTCTCAGATGATTAACGTCCTCGAGAACGCTGGATACGTGGAGCGTATCACCACCAAGAAAGACCGCCGTGTTGTTTATGTCAATTTGACCGAGGCCGGAAGGGTCATGCTGAAAACAGCACCAAGACCCATGCTCAACCTGCTGACTCGCACAACTGAGGAAATGGGAGAAGAAAAAACCAGGCAGTTTATCGCTTTGATGGATGAGTTTTCCGAGACCATCGAGCGGCTGAACCGCGAAAGCAACTAAAACGGAGTAAGACATTAAAGAAAGGAAGCAAATATGACAAAATTAGCAAAGTATCTCAAACCCTATATCGGTTCGATTTTGCTGGCTTTTATTCTGCTGTTTGTCCAGGCAATGTCGGATTTGAATCTGCCAAATTTCATGTCCGATATTGTCAATGTGGGGATTCAGCAGAATGGGATCGAGCATGCCGCGCCAGACGCCATCAGCGAGCAGGGATATGATTTTATCACCAGCTTTATGACCGATGAGCAGAAAAAAAACGTATCAGAGGCCTATGAGGAAGTAACGCCCTCGGCAGCGACCGATAAACAGATTAAAAAATATCCTGAAATGAAGAATGAGCGTGCTTATGTGCTCAGGAACACAGATGAGGATACCTACACGAAGCTGGATGCCATCTTTGGTGAGGCCGACTGGACTTTTATTAATTTCGTAGAGGATATGGCCGAACAGAAGGGAAGCACAGCCAGCCAGGAGGACATGACAGCCAACGTTGACGACATGGATTTATCCAAGCTGTACGAAATGACACCTATGCTGAAAATGATGCCGAAGGAACAGTTCGACAGCGCCAGAGAAAAGGCCGTGCAGACGCCAGAGTCCACCCAGCAGCAGACAGGCGCCATTTTTGTCAGGGAATTCTATAAAGAATTAGGCGCCGACACCAGCTATATACAGACCATGTATATCCTTAAGATTGGCGGCATCATGCTGGGATTATCGCTGATTGGTGTTATCGCAGCCATTTGTGTTGGCCTGCTGGCCGCCAAGGTAGCCGCTGGTTTTTCACAGGTGGTGCGCAGAGATATTTTTAAGAAGGTTGAGTCCTTCTCAAACACCGAATTTAACCGGTTTTCAACCGCCTCGCTCATCACGAGGAGCACCAACGATATCACCCAGATGCAGACGCTGCTGATCATGGGGATACGAATGATCTGCTACGCGCCCATCTTAGGGGTTGGCGGGGTGATTATGGCATTGCGGGAAAGCACGTCCATGAGCTGGATTATCGCTGTGTCGGTCATTGTGCTGGTCGGAGTGATTGTAGTGACCTTCTCACTGGTGCTGCCGCGTTTTAAAATTGTGCAGAAGCTGGTGGACCGCCTGAACCTGGTCATGCGTGAAAACCTTAATGGGATGTCGGTGATCCGCGCCTTTGGGAACCAGGATTTTGAACGTGAACGTTTTAAAAGAGAAAACATACGAGTGACAAACAATAACCTTTTTATCAACCGTACAATGGTCTTTCTGATGCCGTTGATGATGCTTATTATGAATGGCACCACTTTGCTGGTTATCTGGCTTGGCGCACATCAGATCGCGGACTCAACCATGCAGGTTGGTAATATGATGGCCTTTATGCAGTACGCCATGCAGATCATCATGTCTTTCCTGATGATTTCCATGATGTTTATCTTGGTGCCCAGAGCCGCTGTTTCCGGCGAACGTATCGCAGAAGTGCTGGCAGTGGACCCGGTGATCAAAAGTCCTAAAAATCCAAAGCCCTTCCCTCAGAATGTGCCGGGACGCCTGGTGTTTGACCATGTTTCCTTCCACTACGAGGGCGCAGACGAGGACGTGCTCCATGATATTAGTTTTGAGGCTGATCCAGGACAGACAACAGCCTTTATCGGTTCTACCGGCTCAGGTAAATCAACATTGATTAACCTCATTCCCCGTTTTTATGATGTGACCGACGGTGCTATTACGCTGGATGGCGTGGATTTAAGAGATGCCTCTCTCCACGACCTGCGCGACAAGGTTGGTTATGTCCCTCAAAAGGGGGTTCTGTTCTCAGGAACCATTGATTCCAATCTTCGCTATGGCCGCAAAGAGGCCACCGAGGAGGAAGTGCGCCAGGGGGCGGAAATCGCCCAGGCTATGGAATTTATTAACGCGAATTCTGATGGTTTTGAGCGAGAAATCGCCCAGGGCGGCGACAATGTCTCTGGTGGGCAGAAGCAGCGTTTATCCATTGCCAGAGCCCTTGTTAAAAAACCGGATGTCTATATTTTTGACGACAGCTTTTCGGCCCTTGACTTTAAAACAGATGCAGCCCTGCGTTCGGCCCTCAAGAATTATACCGAGGAGGCTACCGTGCTGATTGTTGCCCAGCGTATTAATACCATTATGAATGCTGAACAGATTATCGTTCTTGACGAAGGCCGCGTGGTCGGCAAGGGAACCCATGAAGAATTATTGAGAAGCTGCGGTACCTATCAGGAAATCGCAAGCTCACAGCTGTCAAAGGAGGAATTAGGAAATGTCTGATAAAGTAACGAAAGCAACGACTCCAACGCCTCCAAAACACCGTGGCCCCATGGGCCGTGGGCCGGTGATGGCGAGCGGTGAAAAGGCAAAAGACTTTAAGGGTACCCTTAAAAAACTTTTAGCTTATCTGAAACCCCATCGGGTTGCCGTGACCTTTGTCGTGATCTTTGCCATCGCTTCAACTGTTTTTAACATTGTCGGACCTAAAATTCTGGGACAGGCAACCACGAAAATTTTTGAAGGCGTGATGAATATGATCGCCAATACCGGCAGTGGCATTGATTTTGAAGGTATCGCAAAGATTTTACTGTTTTTGGTAGGACTGTATATTATCTCGGCTGTTTTCTCAGCGCTCCAGGGATTTTTGATGACAGGCGTGTCGATGAAAGTCACCTACAAGCTGCGTGAAAATACCTTTGCGAAAATAAACCGTCTCCCTTTTAAGTATTTTGATAAAACAAGTTACGGCGAAGTTTTGTCGTTTTTAACCAATGATATTGAAACGGTCAACCAGACCCTTAACCAGAGTTTGACCCAGATTATTACCTCTGTGGCAACCGTTATTGGTATTCTGGTCATGATGTTCTCCATCAGCTGGCAGATGACCCTGGTAACGCTGTGTATTATTCCACTGTCCTTTGTGTTTATCGTACTGGTGGTCAAGCGGTCCCAGAAATATTTCAGCAGCCAGCAGGAATATCTTGGACACATCAATGGCCATATTGAGGAAATTTATGGCGGCCATTCAGTGGTTCAGGCCTTTAACAACGAAGAGGAAGCATACAAAACCTTTGAGGGACTCAACAACAACTTGTATGGGTCGGCCTGGAAATCGCAGTTCCTCTCGAGCCTGATGCAGCCTATTATGGCCTTTATTGGAAACCTGGGCTATGTGGCTGTGTGTATTTTGGGCGGTTATCTGGCCGTTAACGGCCGCATCTCCGTCGGGGATATTCAGGCGTTCATCCAGTATGTCCGCCAGTTCAACCAGCCGATCTCACAGATTGCCAATATGTCCAATATCATGCAGATGACTATGGCTGCGGCTGAGCGTGTCTTTACATTCCTGGCTGAGGAAGAAGAGGTGCCGGACCCGCAGAATCCGGTGTCACCTGCAGATGTCCAGGGGAATGTCACCTTTGATCACGTTCATTTTGGCTACAACCCGAACAAAATCATTATCAATGATTTCTCCGCACAGGTAAAGGAAGGCCAGAAGATCGCCATTGTAGGGCCTACCGGCGCGGGCAAAACCACGATTATCAAGCTGCTCATGCGTTTCTACGATGTAGACTCCGGCGCGATTCTGGTGGATGGCCACAACATTAAGGACTTTAGAAGAAACGATCTGAGAAGCCTGTTTGGGATGGTTCTCCAGGACACCTGGCTGTATAACGGCACCATTGCCGACAATATCCGCTATGGGCGTCTGGACGCTACCGATGAGGAGGTTCAGCAGGCCGCTGTGGCCGCCCAGGTGGACCACTTTGTAAGAACACTGCCCGATGGCTACAGTATGGTGCTGAACGAGGAAGCCAACAATGTGTCCCAGGGGCAGAAACAGCTTCTGACCATTGCGCGTGCGATCCTCGCAGATCCCAAAATTTTGATTCTTGACGAAGCGACCAGCTCTGTCGATACCCGTACCGAAATCCTCATTCAGAAGGCCATGGATAACCTGATGCATGGGCGGACCAGCTTTGTCATTGCCCACCGCCTGTCCACCATCAAGAACGCAGACTGTATCTTCGTGATGAAGGACGGCGATATCATTGAACAGGGAACCCATGAAGAACTGCTTGCCCGAAATGGCTTCTACGCAGACCTGTATAACAGCCAGTTTGAAGTGGAAGAGGAGGCGTAAAAAAACAATTATGAAATACAATATTGTCACCATTGAACGGGAATATGCCAGCGGCGGTCGGGAAATCGGCTACCGGACAGCAGAAAAGCTGGGGATTCCTTACTACGGGAAAGAAATACTGGAGATGGCTGCGAAAAAGAAAGGCGTTTCCCCCGAATATCTTGAAGAGCTGGAAGAAACACCAACCAACAGCTTCTTCTACTCTGTCTACATGCTGTCTAAAAACCTGATAGGCGATACGCCCAGCCTGCCGGAGAACGATGCGCTGCGGCTGGCAGAAGCTGAAATTATCAATGATCTGGCAGCGGAAGGCCCCTGTGTCATCATTGGCCGGTGCGCCTGCCACGCCCTGAGAAGACGAAAGGATGTCCTGAATGTTTTTATCCACAGCAGCTGGGAGGCCCGTGTAAAACGGGCGGTGGAGACCTACGGCGTGGACGCGGCCAACGCAGAAGTTGTGCTGAAAAAGTTTGATAAACGCCGCGCCTGTTACTATAATGCGAATACGGGCAAAAAGTGGAGTGACCCCGAAGGCTACCACATGATTCTGGATTCGGGCAGGCTTGGAATTGGAAAATGTGTGGATATTTTAGAAAAAGCTGTGGAGTGAAATAACCGGAAAATGACAATGCAGAGAGGATACGGCAAAACGCCATATCCTCTTATTTTAATTTATTTTTCGCAAAATATGTGAATGCTTAAAGTTTTGTTAAAATTACTGAAATTTTTTGTTTTTCTAAATAAAGGTTGACAGTCCTTCTTTTAATCGTGTAGAATTCAACTAGAAATAAACATCTTATTTGTTTTGTTTTTTTTATTTTTAGAAATAGGGGGCGAGCAGATTATGACAGGGGATTCATTGAATGCGCAAATTGGGGCTCAGGTTCGGATGTATCGAAAAATGGCAAAGATCAGCATTGATGAAATGGCTCGAACCATTGGTAAGAGCCGGGCGACAATCTCAAAATATGAGACAGGCGCGATTGGTATGGATGTTTCAACTTTGTTTGAAATTGCCTCGACATTAAACATTGGGGTCTCTCATCTTCTGGATATACCGAAAGAAGACAAGACGACGGAAGTAACTCAAAGCCAGCTGGGAAATATTGACCACTTTTATCTTTACCAGCAGTCGCGCCATAAAAATTTTTGTTCTTACATCCGTCTTGGGGAAGAGCGGGCAAACGGTCAGATTTACGCGACCTTTTATTATCAGCCGGAAGATATTAAAAACTATAAAAAGTGCGAGGGGATTTATCACGGTTCCATGAACATCCGGGATAATTTTATTATTTTCATCATGCAGAACCTTTACTGTGAGGCGGAAATTGCGTATTTATCTTTTTTCATCCCCATGAAAAAGCTTTCCGCGATTCCGGGAATTCTGACGGGAATGGACAATTACAGCATGCGTCCAACCGCCATTAAAGTGATTCTTTCAAAGGAGCTGATGACCAGCAAGGAATTGGAGGAATTTTTTGTCGTGTCGAAAGAGGAGATAAAACGTTTGAAAGAAGATCATTGTTTTGTGATTGACCCTTAAAAGGGAAAAGTGTAAAAATTAGTAAAATGTTTAATATTTAACAAACCCGGTAAAAGTGTTATTTTAACTGGGTTTTTTCATTTTTTTGGATGATTTTTAAAAAGGTCAGGGAAATAATACGTTTTCATATAAATCTGTTTTTTTGTGAAAATGATTTCTTGAGAAAGCAAAAAATACAAAAAACAGATTAAAACAGGTTAAAAGTTTCGTATAAAGAAGTTTTTGAGGTAAAAATTGAGATTCTAAAGAATATTAAGCAACTTTGCAGAAAAAACATACTGAGAATATAATAAAACCATCATCAGAAAAGAGGAGCGGACGTACACAGTGCTGCAAAGAGGCAGCCTTAATCACCTGAGATTCGGACCTGTAACGCTGATTAAAGAGGAGAGTGTAAAATGAGTCAAAGAAAAGACAAGTGGATTGTTGGTCTTGCGTTGTTTTCGATGTTTTTCGGTGCCGGGAATGTGATCTTTCCGCCTTATCTTGGAATGACGGCAGCGTCTATGTGGGTGCCGGCCTTTATCTGCTACTACATCGCAGATATTGGACTGGCGATGCTGGCCATCCTGGCCATGCTGAAATGTGACAGCGATATCGAAGGAATTACCTGCCGCATTGGGAGGATACCCGCTGTGCTGCTGTCGACGCTGGTGGTGCTGTGCGTAGGCCCGATGCTGGCCATTCCCAGGACTGCGGCGACAACCTTTGAAATGGGCGTTTCGCCCATCTTTCCGGGGGTAAATCCACTGGTTGCTTCGATCGCATTTTTCGTGCTTATCTGGGTGCTGTGCGTGAAGGAGGCATCGGTGGTGGACATTGTCGGTAAATTCCTGACACCGGCTCTGTTTATCGGGCTGATGATTGTCATCATAAAGGGGATCATTGATCCACTGGGGCCAATTGCGGCTGAGCCAAAGGTCTCAAATATTATCAGCAGCGGCATCATCTCGGGATACCAGACAATGGATGTGCTGGCAGCGCTGATTTTTGGGGTTATTATTGTAAAAACGGTCAAGGAAAAGGGCTATACGGAGATCAAAGCCAAGAACGCTGTAATCGGAGGCGCCGGGCTGGTTGCTGGGGCAGGGCTCCTGATTGTTTATTTTGGTCTGGCCCACCTTGGGGCGACAGCCTCGACCATGTATGGGGTGGATGTTTCCAGGTCTACACTGATTCTTGAGATCATTAAAAACCTTCTTGGAAATGTCGGCATGGTTATCTTTGGGATTGTGGTAGCGCTGGCCTGTATCACCACTGCAGTGGCGCTGGTCAGCTCCAGTGGGGCTTATTTCTCGCGGTTAAGCAAAGGGCGTGTCAGTTATAAAGTCATTGTCACCATTGTGTGCGTGATTTCACCGGTCATCGCCAATATCGGCCTGGATGAGATCATCGCCATTTCAGAGCCGGTCCTGTCCATTGTCTACGCGCCGGCCCTTACACTGATCATTTTAACCATTGTAGGTGACAAGATCAGAAATGACAATGTCTTTAAAGCGGCCGCGCTGGGCGCGTTTTTGATCAGCGTTTTGGAGACAGCCGCCAATCATGGTCTGGGCTTTCAGTTCGTCAACTATTTACCGCTTCACCACTTTGGGTTCGGATGGCTGCTGCCAACCGTGATCTGCGGCGTGGCCGGGTATTTTATCAAGGGCGACAAGAAAAAAGTAAGCCCAGAAGTATCTGTCCCGGAGCCCGATCCCGCAGAGACAGTGCGAAAGGGAAAAATCTAAGGGATATCTATGCCGGCCGGATTAAGAGCCGCTGGTATCTATATATTAATTATTAAAAATTATGTTTTGGAGGTATGAAAAAATGAGTATTTTTGAAAAGATGGATTTCTATGGACACGAAGAACTGGTATTCGCACGGGATGAGGAAACAGGTTTAAAGGCCATTATCGCCATTCACGACACGACCCTGGGCCCGGCGCTCGGCGGCACCCGGATGTGGAACTACGAGAGCGAGGAGGATGCTCTCTATGATGTTCTGCGGCTGTCCAGAGGCATGAGCCTTAAAAATGCGGGCTGTGGATTAAAGAACGGCGGCGGAAAAGCCGTAATCATCGGCGATCCGAGAAAGCTTAAAAATGAAGCGTTTTTTAAGGCCTATGGCCGCTTTATCGAATCCCTTGCCGGGAGATATTATACTGCTGAGGACGTCAATATCAATACGCAGGATATTGCCTACATGCAGGAGACAACCAAGTATGTTACCGGCACCCGGGAAATTGGCGGCAACCCGTCACCCTATACAGCCAGAGGAACCTTTATGGGAATTAAAGCCGGAATCAAGGAAAAGTTTGGCGCGGACACGGCCGAGGGATTAACCGTTGTGGTTCAGGGGCTTGGCAGTGTTGGTTATATGGTCGCAAAGCTGCTGCACGATGAGGGCGCTATCTTGAAGGTTTATGACATTAATCCGGACGCTGTAAAGCGGGCTGTTGAAGAATTTGGCGCCACCCCGCTGAACGCTGACGAGGTACTGACAGCAGAGTGTGATATTTTTGCCCCATGCGCTCTGGGCGCGGTGATCAACAGCGGCAACGCCAAGGCTTTGAAGTGTAAAATTGTAGGCGGATGCGCCAACAATGTGCTGGTTGACCCACAGACCGGCGAGGAGCTGGAAGAAAGAGGCATCCTCTATTTACCGGATTATATCATTAACGCCGGCGGTGTTATCAACTGTGGTGAAGAAATTGTGACAAAGCCCTACGACGCCAGCAAGGTAACAGAAAAGGTTGATAAAATTTATGACACCACCCTCAACATCATCCATTATGCCAAAGACAAGGGCATTACAACCTATGAGGCCGCAGACCACTACGCAATGGATATCATCAAGGCGGGACGCGCCTGATTCTTATTAAAAAGCCTTGACGGCAGGCCTGTGAAGCAGTTAATTTTACTGGCCTGCCGGATAAAAATCATTAGTTTTGCAAAAGGGCAGCCGGTCATTGTGCTGAAGCCGCTGCGGAGGTGAAAAAATGTTGGAAAAAGACAAAAGAGTACGAATCATTGCCGGCCATTACGGAAGCGGAAAAACAGAGTTTGCGGTCAATTACGCAGTTGCCCTGAGCAAAAACGCACCAAGGGTTGTACTGGCAGATCTGGACATTGTCAATGTTTTTTTCAGGTCCAGGGAAAGGCGTAAGGAGCTGGAGGAATACGGCGTGAGGGTAATCGGGTCCTCCATTAAGCAGGATAACTGTGATCTTCCGGCCGTTTCAGCGGAGATTGGGACACCGGCAAAGGATAGAGCGTGTGACTATATCATCGACCTCGGTGGAAACAGTGTGGGCACCACCACGCTGGCCCGCCTGAGGCCGCTTCTGAGCCGGGACGAGATTGATTTTTTCATGGTCGTTAATGTAAACCGGCCGGATACCGCGAGTGTGGAGGGAATCCTCTTTCAGAAAGAATGTCTTGAGTACGCTTCAGGCTTTCAGGTAACGGGGTTCATTAACAATACAAACCTTGTGAGAGAGAGTACCCTTGAAAATCTGGTCGCTGGCGACGCGGTGTTGAGGGAAGCCTCGAAGCGGACGGGGATTCCCATCCGGTATACGTCTTATATGGAAGAAATCATTGGCAGGGTATCAGGGAGGCTGTCTGGCGAGCGGCTGCCGCTGAAGTTTTTCATGCGGGAAGAATGGATGTAATAAACCAAATATGGAGGAGTAGACATGGCAAGAGCCAAAGGAAACGTCATCATTGATGAATTTTATTGTAAAGGGTGTGAACTATGTGTGTCCGTCTGCCCAAAGGATATCTTGGCGCTGGATGAAACACGCCTGAACATCAGCGGGTATAACCCCTGTATGGTCACCGATATGGGCGAATGTATCGCCTGTGCGAACTGCGCTAAGATGTGTCCGGAAGCGGCCATCACAGTAGAAAAATGCGATTAGGGAGGGATAGCAGTGACAAAGGTTTTAATGAAGGGGAATGAAGCAGTTGGCAAGGCGGCGATGGAGGCGGGATGCCGGTTCTTTTTTGGCTACCCGATCACGCCGCAGAGCGAGGTTCCAGAGTATCTGTCCAGAGAGCTGCCTAAAATCGGGGGGACGTTTGTGCAGTCCGAATCCGAGGTGGCAGCTATCAATATGGTCTACGGTGCGGCAGGAGCAGGCGCACGGGTTATGACCAGCTCATCCTCACCTGGAATCGCCTTGAAGCAGGAGGGGATCGGTTATATTACCCGGGCGGAGCTGCCGGCAGTGATTGTTAATATGATGCGCGGCGGCCCTGGCCTGGGCGGCATACAGCCAAGCCAGGCCGATTACCACATGTGTGTAAAGGGCGGCAGCAATGGGGATTACCATAATATTGTCCTGGCGCCGTCGACGGTACAGGAGGTTGCGGATATGGTCATGGAGGGGTTTGACCTTGCGGACTATTACCGTACACCGGTGATCATTCTGTCCGACGGAATGATCGGCCAGATGATGGAGCCTGTGGAGTTCAATTACAGGCCATCCAAAGAACTGAAGCCCAAGGACTGGGCCATGACCGGAAAAGGGAAGGGCGAGCGCCACCTCGTCATTAACCTGGACCTGGAAGCCGAGGGGCTGGAAACCGCCAATTTTGAATTGCAGAAAAAATATGAGCAGATCCAGGAAAGTGAGCAGCAGGCGGAAAGCTTTATGATGGAAGACGCCGAGTACGCCTTTGCCGCATACGGCACCGCTGCCCGGATTGTCAAGACAGCCATTAAGCGCCTGCGTGAGGAAGGTTACCGCGTGGGGCTGATAAGGCCAAAGACTCTGTGGCCCTTCCCAGAAAAGGCATTTAAAAACCTTTCGGTCAAGAAGATCATGGATGTTGAGATGAGCCTTGGCCAAATGGTGGACGACGTTAAACTGGCCTGCGGGGATGTCCATAAAGTCGAGTTTTACGGCCGCACCGGCGGTGTGATCCTGACGCCAGAGGAAATTGTTGAATTTGCGAAATCTGTGATGGAGGTGGAAAAAAATGACCACTGTATTTAAACGCCCCCAGGGGCTGACCGAGGCAAAGACCCACTACTGCCCAGGATGTACCCACGGTATTGTCCACCGGCTTGTCGGTGAGGTTCTTGAGGAGATGGGGCTGCTGGAGGAAGCCATTGCGGTGGTCCCGGTTGGCTGTGCGGTCATGGCGACCAGCTATTTCAATACTGATGGCATCCAGGCGGCCCATGGCCGCGCGCCGGCTACGGCCACCGGGGTTAAACGGGTACACCCGGATAATACGGTTTTTACCTACCAGGGGGACGGAGATCTGGCCTCCATTGGCACCGCGGAAATCATTCACGCGGCTGCCCGGGGTGAGAAGATCACGACCATTTTTATCAACAATGGCATCTATGGGATGACGGGTGGCCAGATGGCGCCGACGACCCTGCCAGGCATGAAGGCAACCACCTGCCAGAGTGGGCGTGATCCCAAAATCGACGGGAACCCCATACGCGTGTCAGAGATGCTGAGCACCCTTGAGGGAGCCGCTTACATTCAGCGCGTTGCAGTCAATTCGCCCTTTAATGTGATGAAGGCCAGAAAGGCGATTCAAAAGGCCTTTGAGGTTCAGAAAAAAGGGCTTGGCTTTTCACTCATTGAGGTAGTTTCAAGCTGCCCGACCAACTGGGGGCTAACGCCGGTCAAAGCCATGCAGTTTATCGAAAAAGAAATGATCCCTTACTACCCGCTGGGGGTTTATAAAGACATTACCAAGGAGGCAGAGTCGTAAAATGGAAACGAAGAAAATTTGTTTTGCAGGCTTTGGAGGTCAGGGGGTTCTGAGTGTTGGCAAGCTGCTTGCCTATGCGGCGATGATAAAGGACAAGGAAGTTTCCTGGTGTCCCTCTTACGGCCCTGAGATGCGGGGAGGAACAGCCAACTGTACGGTGATCATTTCGGATGAACCCATTGGATCTCCGGTCGTCACGAAAAACGCCTCGTCCGCGGTCGTCATGAATGAGCCGTCCTTCCGTAAGTTTGAGAATGTGGTCGCTCCGGGCGGCGCCATGATCATCAATGCGAACCTTATCTCTTTAAAACCGGAGCGGACGGATATCCGGACGATCTATGTTCCAGCCGGCGATATTGCCAAGGAGCTGGGTAACCCGAAGCTCATGAATATGGTGTTGCTTGGGGCCCTGTTGGAAGTGGATCATACCATCTCGGAGGAGGCGGTTTTGGAAGCCTTTACCAAGGTGTTCGGCGAAGGTAAAGCGAAGTTTATCCCCGTTAACCGGCAGGCGCTTGAAAAGGGAAAGAATTATGCCAGAGCCCTGGCGTAGCCGAAGGCATAAGGGTAAGAGGAATGTGTGTGAATGAAAACAGTGATCAGTCAATATAAGCAAAAGCTTAAGCGGCCAGAGGAAATCGCAGCCCTCATGGAATGCAGCTGGGTGTGCTGCTCCGACATCGCGCTGGGCTACCCGCCGGCCATTTACAGCGCGGTGATGAATCGAATTCAGCAGGAAGCGGATTTTACCGTCCAGCTGCACACCATCCTGGATGTGCAGCCCATGCCCTGTTACGACGAAAGGCTTATGGGTAAGATGGGCGTTTCCTGGTTTTCGGGAAAATACGCGCGCCAGGGCGTGGCAGCTGGGGTGGGGGATGTGATGCCCTGCTACTACCGGGATATGCCCGAGCTGTTTGAAAACTATATTGATATGGACGCCTTTTGTGCGACGGTATCGCCAATGGACCGGCACGGCTACTTCTCTACCGGCTGTACCGCTTCCAATAGCCTTGCCATGCTTAAAAAGGCAGAACATATCTTTCTGGAAGTCAATGAAAATATGCCGAGATCGCTCAGCGGCCCCGTAATCCATATATCCCAGGTTACCGCGCTGTGCGAGAACAGTGTCTCCCTGCCGACAACAGAGTCCTCAGAGCCTGACGCTGTCAGCCAGATCATTGGCAAATTGATCGCGGCGGAGATCCCTGACGGGGCCACCATTCAGCTGGGAATTGGCGGGATCCCCGAGGCAGTGGGCCAGGCCCTGAAGAAAAAGCATCACCTGGGTATCCACACTGAGCTTTTTACAGACAGCATGATGGAGCTGATTGCCTCTGGAGCAGTGGACAACAGCCGGAAAGCCATCCACCCCGGACGCTCTGTGGCTACATTTGCCTATGGCAGCCAGAATATGTATGATTTTGTCAATGACAATCCTGCCATCGAAATCCTGCCAGTGGACTATGTGAATAACCCCCTGGTGATCGCAGAGCATTCGGATTTTATATCGGTTAATTCGGCTCTGGAGGTTGATTTCTGGGGCCAGGTGTGCGCGGAATCTGTGGGGAACAGGCATATCTCGGGGACCGGCGGCCAGAGCGATTACGTGAGAGGCGCCCGGCTGTCCCCCGGCGGCAAAAGCTTTATCGCTTTCCCCTCCACTGCCATCAACGGCAAGGTCAGCCGGATCAAACCCACGCTTACACAGGGCGCAGTGGTCACAACCAGCAAGAACGATGTGGACCGCATCGTGACGGAATACGGTATCGCGGAGATGAGGGGAAAGACCCTGTCCGAAAGAACCAGAGCGCTGATCGCCATCGCCCATCCTGATTTCAGGGAGGCGTTAAAAGCAGAAGCGCGGAAAATGAAAATACTGTCCTAAAATAAAGATCCTTCTCTAAAAGATAATGCGGCGTTTTGCCGTATTATCTTTTTTTTGGGTGGTGCGCGCCATGGCACAGTACCGGCCTTCAAAAGGTTTACAGAAAAACAGAAAAGAAACAAAAGCATTAAAAAAGCTCGTGAAATATTTAAATTTCACGAGCTTTTGTCCTAAACCCTCTATTTCAGGCGCTTGGCGTATTTATGACCATGTTTTTGACCAAAACGGTCAGCTTGCAGACAGCTTCAGCATTTCCTGCTGATCCTGGCCGCTCAGTACATGAACATAAAGCTGCAGCGTCAAACCGACGTTTGAATGTCCCAAAATCCTGCTCAGGACAGAAATCTGCATATTTTTACTTGCTGCATGTGTCGCGAAAGTATGGCGCAGAGCATGAAAATTGACGTGGCGAATTCCGGCTTTTTTTAGAATACGCCTAAAGTAAAGCTGATAAACCCTGGGGTCGATGAAAGAATTTTTTCGATTTGTAAAGACGAATGTTTCTGAAAAATTTTCCCTGTGTTTCATGGTTTCATAATACTGATACAGCAGCTCATGGATTTCTGGATTCATGGGGATTGTCCGGTTAGAGCTGTAGGACTTTGTCCCTTCAAACACCATCTTGGTTTTCATGCCACTCTTCTCACTGTTTTTCACACGCTGAACCGAATCCCTGATTTGGATGACCTGCTCATCAAAATCAACATCTTTCCACCTTAAAGCAGCCAACTCCCCTAGACGAATGCCTGTCTTAAGGGCGAAAAGCACAGCTGTTGATTTTTTATGGTCCCGAGAATTTTTCAACACAGTTTCGAGCTTTTGGGCCTCTTTCACATCAAGAAAAACTGGCTTTTTTATGGACCTTTTAGGTAAAATAATATCGTCACAAGGGTTTTTATGGATTAATCCCTCTTTTTGTGCCTGCTTGAGGGCGGCCGAGAGAATAACAATGTGCCCGCGAACCGTTGAGACCGCTATTTTATTTTCTTCTAAGGTTGCTTTTATATAATCCTGTATGGCATCTGGCTTCAGATTTTCCAGTTCGCAGTGCCCCAGCCGTGGCACGAGGTGCCGGTTGACGACATTGCTGTACCTTGTATAGGAGGACTGTTTGATCGTATATTTTTTGTATGACTCAAGCCACTTCCTCAGCCACTCCGCCAGTAGCGTTTTGGCCTTGTCTTTCTGGTTTTCGTCAAACTGAAGGTTCAAAACATTTTCAATAATACCCCTTTGATTGCTTTTTTCCTTTTCTTCCCGCAACAGACGCTGAAGCTGGACCTCCTCAAAAACTTTATTTTCTGCCTCCTCAAGCTTTAAAATTATTTCCTTGTAGGTTTTAGCATAAACGGAATGGTAGACAGCCTTTCCATAGACATTTTCATATCTTATTATATAGCGGCCCTCGTAACGGCCATCCTTGCGTTTATAGACATTTTTTCGATAACGTTTCATGATGATTCTACTCCCTTTCTGATTTCTGACCATATTCTGACCATTTTTTTTATAATTAAACAGATGAATAAAGCTCTATTTACTATCATTATCCATTTCCCTCTTTAATTATCTTAAAAAAAGTCTGGATTTATTCAATTATTGTGTTATAATGTTTACATGAAATAGATAGTATCCGTATTTTAATATTTGATGGCTGACAAAAGCTCGTGAAATTTAAATATTTCACGAATGCTTTATGTTAGCTGACCTATATTTTATAACCAAATTGTATTTTTTAAAAGAGGATATCGAACATTTTAAGAAATACTCAAGATAACGGTGCTGTCAAAAAAATTTAAAAATCCAGAATAAGAAAACGAAATCCGTCAAACGACGATGATAAACGTTTTCAAAAATATTCTGGAGGAAAGGATGTATGCTGAATATGAAAAAAACAGGAAAACAAATTATTGCAGTCATCGCTCTGCTGGGCATGCTGTGGAGCAGCGGCTTTTCTGTTTTGGCAGCGCCGGAGCCGTCATCCCCCAATATCGAGGTCACCAAGACGGCCGCGCTGAAGGACTGGGAAAGCAGAACCTACCAGATCAACCTTGGCGCAAAGGCCAGTTCTTCAGCGGTGGGCGCCGCGGATGTGGTGCTGGTTATCGACCGGTCCGGGAGCATGGGCGAGCGCTACGATGGAAGCCGGCAGACTAAAATGGAGGTGCTGAAGGATACCGCTAAGGATTTCATTACCCAGCTGAGCGCGCAGTCCCCGGCCAGCCAGGTTTCTGTCGTGAGCTACGCAAGCGACTCCAAAACCAATATAGGCCTGACGTCTCTAGACACACAGGAAAATATCCAGAGCCTTAACCGGGCCATTGATAAGCTTTGGGCCAGTGGCGCCACACGGTCAGATTTAGGACTGGAGGATGCGTACAGCGTGCTGGGCGCAGCGGATTCAGGAAACAAGCAGTTTGTCATCTTTTTGACCGATGGGGAACCAAACAGCTACTCGGGATTTGACAGAGAGATCGCGGCGAGAGCGGAGAGCACCGCCTCGATTATTAAAGGGGAGGACTTAATTAAAAGAGACGGAAGAATATTTGGAGATTATGACGGCAGCCTTGATGATGGCTCCAGCCATAACCCAGACTGGGAATTTGAAGGAGATCCCTTAAGCGCTGAAATCTTCTCGATTGGGATCTTAAAAAGCTGGTCGTCTCAAAGAGTTCACGATTACCTGAACTATATTGACTCACAGCACAGCGCGGCTCTCGCGGATACTGCGCAGGCTCTGCAGGATATTTTTGAAGCCATCACACACCAGATCGCGGTGACAGCAACGGTAAGTGACGTGCTGGACAGCCGGTTTGAGCTGACCGCTGGGCAGAAAGCTGCCTTTGACACCGCAGGCGTCGCATATACCGAAAACGGGGACGGCACCACCACCATCGTATGGCCGGATAAAGATTTGTCCGGAAACGGCTGGCAGGCCTCTGTTGAGGTGAAGGCAAAAGACAGCTTTATCGGGGATAACAATGTGCCCACCAACGCTGCCGGCTCAGGGGTAAGTGTCGACGGGGTGCTGGTGGCGCCCTTTGCTTCGCCGACGGTGAATGTGCGACGGCTGAAGCTGAAGAGCCAGGATGTTGACAAAACCATTTTTTATGGTGATTCGCTCAGGCAGACCGGCGTCACAGACGAAGCCGGCCTGGAAGCCATGATGCTGGGCTGGGACGACGCTGAGAACATTCGTCCATCTATCGGCGATGTTTTTGATGCGCCCTACAATCAGGGGCTCATTAAAAAGGCCTGGCAGCCTGAACCCTGCACACCAGAAGAGCTGGACAGAATACCGGACAGCGGCACCGTCTATAAGCTGAGTGTCACGCAGTCCGTCAACCCTCCGACAGAGGCGTCAACCAACAGCTCGTCTGGAAACGTCAGTGTGGCGGGAGATAGCCTGTCCGGGCAGTACACAGTGCATGTGGTAAAAGGGCAGCTTGATATTACTAAAGAGATCGACGCCCAATATACATCTGATACGCGGCCGAACACCAACCAGAGCTTTGTTTTTAAAATTGAGCGGCGGGACGAGCTGTCCGGGCCGGTTCAGGATACCTTCTATGAGGTGATCAGCTTCGCGGCCAATGAGGATACAAAGGTGAAAACAAACACCGTTCGGGGCCTTAGAAAAGGCTACTACACCGTAAAGGAAGAGAGCGGCTGGTCGTGGAAATACAATTTAACGGATTTAACCCAGGGCTTTGAACCTGTTCCAGCCCCGGTGTATAAGCCCTCAGAAGGATTTTATTTGGGCGGTTCAGGGGATAACGGCACTGCGACAGAGGCCCAGCTTAACGGCACAGCGCCTTACCAGGGACAGGAAGGCAAGGCCCCCTCAGTGATAAGGGCCAGCAATGCCTTAAAGCAGAACACTGGTATTCTGGGGGATGCTGCCAACGCCCTGAACCGGTTTGTGAATTAAATGAAGTCCATGGTTATCCGAAAAATGTTATCCACCATCCTGACAGTACTGCTCTGTCTGATGATCCTGCTGCTTTCAGGCCTTCGCCTGCTGGGGTGGATCCCTTTAGCAGTGCTGAGCGGCAGCATGGAGCCGCAATACCCAGTGGGCAGCCTGATCTTTGTCAGGCCGGTCGCCGCGGAAGATGTAAAGTTGGGAG
The DNA here is from genome assembly GCF_002441855.2 of Eubacterium maltosivorans. Taxonomy (NCBI): domain Bacteria; kingdom Bacillati; phylum Bacillota; class Clostridia; order Eubacteriales; family Eubacteriaceae; genus Eubacterium; species Eubacterium maltosivorans. The sequence goes on from NZ_CP029487.1 coordinate 4,160,402, forward strand.
ATCCCATTACTTTTTATATGGCAGACGGCAGAACCCTGGCCACACACCGGGTGACCCAGGTGGACGAGGCCAGCCAGAGTTTTAAAACAAAGGGGGACGCCAACGCCGTTGAGGATCAGGGAACTGTGTCCTTTGACCGGCTGGTGGGCAGCCCGCAGTTCTGTGTTCCTCTTGCCGGCTACGTCAGTATTTTGGCAGGGTCGGCCCAGGGAAAAATGATTCTGGGGGCAGCCCTTCTGGTCCTGGTGCTCCTGGCCTTTTTGCCCGGACGCCTGATGAAAACAAATGCATCCAAACGAAAATGAGGAGGTGAGAATGCGTGAAACGAAAAAAAGTCCGTGTCATTACAGCCGGTATCATTGGTATTATGCTGCTGGCGGCGGTAGCTGGAACCTATGCGTTTTTAAACGCGACCACAAATGTGAAGGAAAATCTTTTCAGCCCTAAAAAAATTGTGAATATCACAGTCTTAGAACAAGACCCGGCCAGCGGCAGGGACCGGCAGGAGACTGGTGAAAAAACGCCGCAAAATTATGCAGCGATCCAGGGTGGCGCCACCGTCCCTAAAAAGGTATGGATTGAGAACTATGATAACCCGGAGGGAAAGGTCACAGACGCTTATATCCGCGTCCGGCTGGTGCCCAGAATTGTCTTTGACAGCGATAACGCGGGAACCGGCATCAGCGTGGAGGGGCAGATAAGCTATAATTTTGCGGCGTCTGGCCCGGGAACGGCTGACAGCGGCTGGCAGCAGCAGGGCGACTATTTTTACTACAAAACGCCGGTAGCGCCAGGAGATACCACCACACAGCTGTTGGAGAGTGTTTTACTGGCTCCGGGATTTGTAATGCCCGAGGGATGTCATCTGGAAATACAGGTGCTGGCCGACGCGCTGGACGCGGCGGATCTGGGCGCTGTAAAAGATACATGGGGTGCAGATACCCCCATTCAGTAATGGCCGGTCGTTAGAAATGGCCTTAAAGTGAAAGAGAGGTTTAAAATGAACAAAAAGAAATGGACAATTGGATTAAGTGCGATTGCACTGGCAGGGATTCTTGCCGTTGGCGGCGTGCTGGCCTGGCTGACCGCGCAGACAGCCACAAAGAAAAACACCTTTGTGGCGACGGCCGGCCTTTCAGGCGCCATACAGGAGGTTAACTGGGATGGGCTTGACTATGGTAACAACCCTGTAACCCCGCAGCCATCCCCCCTTGGCAGAGATATGGCAAAGGATATGCTGCCAGGCATGGTCATTCCCAAAAATCCACAGGTGAAAAACACCTCGCAAAAGGAGCCGGCCTATATCGCTGTCCGTCTGGATATAAGCTGTGACGGCGCGGAGGGCCAGGCAGCGCTGGACGCCGTCAGTGCGTTTGCAGACATCCGCTTTAACACCGGAGAATGGACAGCGCTGGGTACCTCAAAGGATGGGAAGGCAGTGGTCTATGTGTATAATACCGCAGTCGAAGCTGGAAGCGAAACCAGCGATGTCTTTAAATCGGTAAACGTGCACGATAACGCGAACGCGGCGGACATTAAGGATTTCCAAATCGACGCGGCCGGTTACCTGGCACAGGTTCAGAGCGGCAAAACAGCGGCGGACTGCATTAAGGCAGCTTTTCCGGATTTAGTTTAGCCATGAGCGCGAGTAACCTGAAAGGAGCGAAACATGAATAAAAAAAGAGCCATCGGAATCACTGCTGTTCTGTGCACTGCGCTGTTAATCGCAGCTGGAACACTGGCGTGGTTCACAGATGCCAAGAAAACTGAAAATATTATCACCATGGGAAACGTGCGGATTGATCTGACCGAGCCGGAATGGAAAGCGCCAACAGGCGTTGTGCCCGGCGGCGTTTACCCCAAGGATCCAACAGTGACCAATACCGGTAAAAACAGTGCCTATGTACGCATCCGCCTGACCCACGACGAGGGGCTGAGCGACGCCCAGATGGATGACATTGAGCAGGCGCTGGAAATTCAGAAAGACTGGGTGAAATCAGAAGACGGCTGCTACTACTATCAGGCGGTTCTGCCAGTTGGGCAGAGCACGCCAGCACTGTTCACAGAGCTAAGCATCCCGGAAACCTGGGGAAATGAAATTGTGGACAAAACCTTTACAGTGAATGTGCAGGCAGAAGCGGTCCAGTCCGACCATTTTACACCCCACAGGACAGAGAGCGTCATTGACGGCTGGGGAGACACGCATGTGGAGCCCTATCCGGGAGAATAAATGAACCTTAAAATAAGCCTGATTACCAGAGGAAAGGGGTGATTGAATGAGTGTGATGACATTTTCCAGAAAAGCAGCCGTTTTGCTTTTGGCGGTCCTGACCCTGCTGGCAATAAGCGGCGTGGGCGTCAGGGCTGAGAATGAGCGCAACGTCATTTATGACGGTGAGGCTAAAAAAATTGTGAGCCTGCCAGACGATGATCTGTTCTTTAATTATAAGGAGCTGGTGCCCGGCGAGGTTCAGGAGCAGAGAATCTGGCTCAACAATAAGGACTTTAACAATGTGAAGATGTACCTGCACGCCGAGGCAGCGGAGGCGGAAGGTTTTGACACACCAGAAGAAAAAGCGCTTTCCGACGAACTGTTAAACCGCCTGAGACTGCATCTGGACCTGACAACCGCTGACGGAAACGTCCGGACCATCTATAACGGGCCGGCCTCCGGGCTGCCGGAAACCAGCGGCCAGGGGACCTTAAAGGATGATATTTTCATTGGCGAGTACACCAAAAATGACCAGGGAATTATCGACGCGACATTGACGGTTCCGGGGGATCTTGAGAATAAATACCAGGAAGCCCTGGGACGGGTGCACTGGGTCTTTATCTGTGATGTTGCGCAGAGTGGTTCAAAAACCGAGGGGTCTGGCGGCGCGCCGTCTACAGGGCTGTTTGGACAGCTTGACAGTATGGGTGCTGCCTATCTGTTGGTTTTGCTGGCATTATTAAGCGTTTCAGGCGTTATGGTTAAACGAAAAAAACGTTAAAAAAGCGCGCGAGAGATGGCCGGAATGCTTCAGTGGAGCGGAGCAGGCTGGCCGTCTGAAGAGATTGGAGAAAGACTGGTGGAAAGGGCCAGTGGAAATAAAAGGTTTTGTAGATGTGTGAACAGCTCACGGGAGAGTGAAGTGAGCATTTAAAAAAGGAATGACCCAGGGAAAGCGCCATTTCCCGGCTGTCACAGGGCAGCAGGAGAGGATGCGGCAAGACGCCGCATCCTCTCTTTTGGCATAGGGGTGTCTATTCAACCACATACCGCCCGTCGCCCTCGCACCGGATTGGGGTTTCATAAAAATATTTTAACGCTTTTACAAGGTGTTCAGTGTCTCTTGCGCCGCCGGTTTCGTAGGGGGAGTGCATGGCCAGCTGGGCCAGGCCAATGTCTACAGTGTTCATGGGGGTGTGGGTGCTTGCGATATTGCCAAGGGTGGAGCCGCCGGCCATATCGGACCGGTTGACATAGTTCTGGACTGGGACGCCGGCCTTTTGACAGATGGCCCTGAAAATGCCGGCGGAGACCGCGTCGGTGGTATATTTCTGGTTGGCGCTGTGCTTGATGACAATGCCCTCGTTCATGTAAGGGCGGTTGGTGTCGTCCGTTTTTTCCGGGAAATTGGGGTGGACAGCGTGGGCGTTGTCGGCGGAGACCATAAAGCTGCCGGCCATGGCGCGGAAGGTATCCTCCCGGGTGCCTCCGGTGGCTTCTACGATGCGGGCCAGGGTGTCCTTCAGGAAGGTGGAGCCAGCGCCCTGCTTGGTGCCGCTGCCCACCTCCTCGTTGTCAAAGACGCAGTGCACCGCCACGTTTCGCGGGTGGACCGCGGCCAGAAAGCCTTTCAGCGATGCAAAGGCGCACTGGAGGTCATCCAGCCGCGGGGTGGAGATAAAATCATGGTTCGCGCCCCAGATGCGGCCAGGGTCCCGGTTATAAAGGAACAGCTCCGCGCCGGTGATGTCCGCTCCGGCCACACCGGCAGCCTCTGCCACAAGCTCCATAAGCCGCCCCCTGGAAGCGCCGTCGCCCACAAGGGGCAGCATATCCTTCTGGATGTTATATTCATGACTGCTGCCAGACTTGCGATCCATGTGAATGGCGAGGTTTGGAATGAGGAACAGGTCCTGGTCCAGGTTCACCAGGCGGGTAAAGATCTGGCTGCTGTGCTTAACGACCACCCGTCCGGCCGCGGACAGGGGCCGGTCCAGCCAGGGCGCGCGGAGCATGCCGCCATAGCCCTCCACGTTCAGCTTGGTGTAGTGGTCCTCCACGGTAATCTCGGGGTTGTCCTTGATTTTAAAGGACGGGGAGTCGCCGTGGCTGGCGACAATCTGAAAGCCGGTATAGGCCCCCTCCGGAATTCTGAAGGCAATGAGAGCCGAGGCGTTGCGGGTGACGTAGTAGCCTCGGCCAGGCGCCAGCTGCCAGGCGCTGCTCTCTTCCAGTGGGATAAAGCCTGCTTCTGCAAGCTGGGCTTTCATGGTGTCCACCGCGTGAAAGACGGTGGGGCTTTTTCCAATAAAGGATAACAGTTCGTGATTTAATGGTTCGTTCATGGTGACCTCCTTGTTTTACGACAGATCCCTGGCGTTCTGATGTTTTGCGATGTAGGGCATGATAAAGCCCAGCAGAACCAGCACAACCGGGGTCAGAATGTTTAAGATCAGCTCAAAGGGCTCGTCGGAATAGATGCCGCCAATGCAGGCAATGGCGGTGACGATAAAGCACCAGGCGCCAAAAATGATGCCGACGGTTTTATTCTTGACAAAGTGATAGGCTGACGGGAACGCATTGCCGGCTTTTTTCAGGGCGATATAGGCCACAAACACCCACAGGTACCGCAGCGGCATACAGACCGAGTTCACCTTGACCAGCCATCGGACCAGCTCGTCTACGCTGCCAATGCCAAAGGCCGGCACCACAATGAGAATCCCCACAATGACTAAGACCATTTTATGGCCCTTAGTGTAGGCGCCGTACTTGTTCTGGACAAACAGCGATTTGGGGATGTACTCCTTATCCGCGCTGCCCAGTAAAATGCACAGCGGTGCATCAATGGAGAGGATCATGACCGTAAACTGACTGATGGCGTTGGTGAGGGCAAAGGCGATGACAAAAACGTTGCCCACGTGGTAGTATTCGCCAAGAGTGGCAAAGGCATAGTAAGCGCCGTTGGTCATCAGGTCTTTGGGGATATTGTTCGAGTCAAACATCATGCCCATAGCAATCGTACCCAAAACGGCGCAGACGCAAACCATGACCGCCAGGGCGATCATCCCGGTCGAGAAATCCTTTGACGGGTTTTTCATCCGGTTGACATAGGGGGACAGCTTTTCGCAGCCGCCCACGGCAAAAATGAGGATGGACAGGCCGGTGAAAAATTTCAAATCAAAGGTGGGCATAAAGGTCTGGAGCGACCAGTCGATCTGAAGGGTTTTGGCGCCGGTGATGGCCGGAGCGGCCATCATGAGCAGAATGTAGAGGATGGACATGACAAAGGAGGCCATACCAGCCACAGAGGCCAGCTTCTTGAGGATGCTGAGCCCTCTGGAGGCCAGCGCCAGAGCGACCAGGAAAATGGCCAGCCCGGCAAACTGCATGACAAGGGGGTTCATGTCACTGATGCGCGCGTCCTGGAAGATGGCCCAGCTGCTCGCGATCATCACCGAGTTTGGCTTCTGGGAAATGTAGGGCATGTGCACTACCCAGTAAGTCCAGCCTGCGTAGTAGGCCATGCGCGGCCCAATGGTCTGCATGATCCAAGAGCTCACGCCGCCCTCAGCGTCTTTGAAGGCAGACCCCAGCTCCCCAACCATGAGGGCGTAAGGCACAAAATACAGGGCGAAAATGATGATCCAGGCCACAATGGCCTTTAAACCATTGTATTCCGAAAAGCCGTTGATGACATTCCCGAAGCCCCAGACAGCTGTGAAAGCCATGAGCGCCAGGGTATACCAGCTCATTTTCTTTTCAACAGGTTGCGTGTCGAGTTGATTTTTCATAAAGAATACTCCTTTTTATGCAATTATATAACTTGGATTCCTTGTCTATTATGCAAGACCTGAAGGAAAAGGTCAAGAAAAAAGTCGAAAATAAGCGATAAAGGATCGAAGCGGCCAGAGTTTCGCAAATTTGGGGAACATTTAAAGATCTTGGCTTGTTATAATATACAATTGACCAACTGTGTTCAGAAAATAAAAGGGAACACCTTTTAATGAAAAAGAAAAATTTACTTAAGGCCAATATCCTTATCTGCGGTGTGACCGCAGCGGCATTTTTGGTAATTATGGTGCTCAGCGGATACGTAGGCTAGCAGCTTTGATAAATAGTGGTTAGGTCAGCGACGCTTTGGAAACGCAATGGCTAGCCACTGCTGTGGGACTGCTGCTCATGGTGCTGGTACTTGATCATTGGGGTGCTCGCGTACGCACTAAACACCTGCAACTGCCAAGTCATAACCCTGGTACAGAAATAGGCCAGAGTACCAAAGTGTGTTTGAGAAAGCCACCAAGGAGCTTTATGAGGATATTTATGAGCTCAATGTGACCAGGAATTGGCTGACCAACCGCGCGACAGAGGATTACTTTGAGAGTCTGGGTATTCCTGACGGCGCGCCATTCAGCGAAACCCTGGCCTTGGTTGCTGAATGATGGGCGCTACTACTGGATGTGCATCACTGGCCGGATCGTGAGGTGGGAGAGTAATAGAACCTTGCACATGCTCACCTACCGCTGAAATAACCGGCCTACTGAACAAAATCTGCCTCTCTAGCGGCAAAGCGCTGGCATATCTCTGCCAGTTTGGGTGTGACCTTTGCCAGCGCCCGGGGCAATGACTACAGCAATTTATATAAAATAGCAGAAAGGGCTCTGTACGCCACAAAGGCATGTGGAAAAAACGGTTTCACATTTAATGAATAGGAGCGTGAAGGTTCCCACCCCAGTTGGATTACCGCTTGACGAGATGGTCTCTGAGCTGGTGAAACAAATAAAGGTGTTGCGGCGCTCCCCGGAGTTCGTAGACATCGAATATGCTTATCAGCAGTTTGACTATGTGGAGACCTGGCGCTCAAGGGAAGAAAGAGGCTTTGGAAACGTTGATTTAAAAGCGCAAGTATGATAAAGTATTCATAAAATACAACAGATTTTAGACTGGAGGAATCTATGGAATTAAGCAAAAAAACAGTTCGTACGATCATCGGCCTTATTGTGCTTACCCTGTTACTCTCAGCGGGGTTGCAGAACTTTGGATCGGTGTGGAAGACTTTTGATTTTGTAATTGGTTTGATCTTTCCCTTTATTCTAGGGGCGTGTATGGCCTTTCTTTTAAATATTCCTATGAGTGTTATCGAACACCATCTCTTTAGTGAAAAGCGGGTGAAAGGGCTTAAAATGCACAAGATGGTGCGGCCCTTAAGCCTGGTACTGGCGCTTCTGCTGGTGTTTCTGATCATCATGGTAGTGATCTTTATCATTGTGCCCGAAATTGCCAATACGGTCGGCATTCTGGCAAACAGCGTGCCGGGCTTTGTGAAGCAGGTGGAAGAATGGGCTGCCAGTTTGGCAGGGAGCTATCCGGATATTGCCAGACAGATCAGCGAGATAACCATCGACTGGACGAATTTCGGTTCGGAAATTGTCGATTTCCTGCAAAAGGGTCTCATGAGCTTTGTGGGTTCTACTTTTAATGTGGCCAGCAGCATCGCAAGCGGGGTGGTTAACTTTTCTTTGGGATTCATCTTTGCCCTGTATGTACTTTTGCAGAAAGAAAAGCTAGGCTCACAGTTCAGAAAGCTTTTCTATGCCTATCTGCCGGAAAGGGTAACGGATAAGCTTTTAGAGATATGCCGCCTGTCCAATAGCACCTTTAGCAGCTTTGTGACCGGCCAGTGCACCGAATCGGTGATCCTAGGCGCTATGTTTGTGGTGGTCATGCTGATCTTTAGGATGCCCTACGCGCTGATGATCGGCGTGCTCATCGGCTTCTTGTCCCTGATTCCAATTTTTGGAGCCTTTATCGGCTGCTTCGTGGGAACGTTTTTGATCCTCATGGTAAACCCCATGCAGGCGTTCTGGTTTATCATCATTTTCCTGATCATCCAGCAGATAGAAGGAAACCTGATCTACCCCCATGTGGTGGGCGGCTCGGTAGGGCTGCCATCCATCTGGGTTCTGGTGGCGGTCACCATCGGCGGCGGCGCCATGGGCATTACGGGGATGATCATCACCATTCCGCTGTGCTCGGTCTGTTACATGCTCCTGCGTGAGGCCACCGGAAAGCGTCTGAGCAAGCGCCAGATTCCCAAAGAAAAATATGTGAGCGCAGACGAGGCCGCGTTTCTTGCAGAAGAAGAGCATTTGGATGAAATGTAAAATAAATGTCCCTTGGATTTAACAATTCCCGTTTTTTAAAAGGTCACCGGAGTACTAAAATAAAGACAGTTAAAGCAAATGATTCGTGGAACGGCATCCCCAAGGAAGCTGTATCCATCGTGCCCCGGTCCCACAAGGTTGGCCGGTTTTTTTGCCCGTCTTCACTCGATGTTCAACTCAATCGTCGGATGCGTATGCCCCCTATGGCCTCACCATCGCCTACGGAGAGAACATAGTGCAGAACGGCGTGAGAATCAGCTTAAACACAGCAGTGCTTGGTATAAAAATCGAAAACGTAGCTATCACCGCTGTGGAGACGAACCGGGGGACGCTGTATCTGGCGCTTGTCTGGGGACCGTTTTTATTACATTCATCCTCGAAAGGGGGACGAACTCGATTCTGGATAAAAAGGACGGGGGTCTGCTCTCTGGCATAACCGCCATCAAGATACTGGCAAAGAACGCTTCCCACACCAATGGCGGCGGCATTCTGTACACCGTTCACGATAACCTACTGGTAGGCCCCAATGCGGTAGAAACTTGGGAGGTGGAAGCTCCTGGACCTCCGGGGCTACGAAGAGATGTGAAGCGCCTGTTTCTGGGCTTTACCGACGGCGAGGAAGGTTTTTCTAAAAATGTAGCGAAAAATATCCGGCGGATCACCCACCGTTACGGGGCATGGGTCTAACCTTCTACATGGTCAAAAGCTGGGAAAAGGGACGCGTTAATGCCCCCTATCTACGGGACACTATGCTGGACTTCGGCGTGATGACCGATACTCTGGAATGCTCTGTCTACTGATCCAATATGGGCAAAGTCCATAAAGAGGTGCACGCCGCGTGCCACGTTCTGCCAAATACCATTGTCATCACGCATATGTCTCACTGCTATCCAGAGGGTGCCAACCTGTGCTTTATCTTCATCATAAGAATGACCAACGCCGAGGACACTGGCTTAGCCGAAGGAACGCCCCTCATTGCCTCCATCTCTGACAAGGACTGCGAGGTGTTGGAAATGTGCTGCACTACCAGAGAAAAGGCCGCCATCGGCCTGGGCACCACAGCCATGATTACATTTATTACCCATCGTTATTTGGAACACGAGCGGTTCAGCCCACTCTATCCCTCCATTATCCCGGGGAATTCCCCCAAAGATTAAGAATTTTCGGGGCTATTGGCTCATCTCCTGGTTTTAGAAGGAGTTTGCCGAAAAGGAGGTGCGCTAGGCCAGAGAGAGGGGCGTCCCTGCCGAGGAACTGCTGAATCGGCGCTTTAAGGAAATACTGGCCGGATGTGAGGGCCTGCTGTTCCAGCCCTATTTTACCCCAATGTCACTAGGCCCACCGCCTGGGGCGCTGTCATTGGCTTTTCAAATTGCGATACCTGTATTCATATTTACAGAGCTATTATCGAAGGCATAAACTTTGCGTTCATGGAGAGAATGCGCCTCATGAAAAGAGGGGCGAGTCACCGCTTTGAGGAAACCTACTGGGGGGGATCCCAGAGCGATGAGATCTGCCAGATTACAGCCGATATGTTTGGCATCCCTTCTGTTTGCACCCAACCCCACGAGGTAGCAGGCATTGGCGCCTTTAAGGACTACCATAAGGCTGTGTCTGCTATGGCACACAAAAAGGATGGTTTCATCCCAGATATGGAGCAGTAAAAAATATATACCAAGTTCTATAAAGAAGTGTTGAAAATATCTACGGTTGTCTGTCAGGGCTCTATAGCAAGCTGCACGAAATTTACCACCAAAAATAAAAAAAACGAAAAAATAAGATACGGCGTATTGCCGCATCTTATTTTTAATCATTTTCTCCCAACACCAATATTCCGGCACCCAATAGGTTAGGGCCGACATGGGTGCCCAAGGTACAGTCGACCTCGCCCTCATACAGATTTTCAAAATCCGGCAGTACTCGGGTGTAGTGAACTTTAACTGCGTCCATCTCATCTGGGCAGCCGCCGTTTGCGACCATGAGGATATAGCGCGCCCCCCCTGGAACATGGGATTTCGCAAGGTCAATCATTTTCTGGATAGATTTCCGACGTCCACGCACCTTAGCCACGCTCATCAGCTGACCGTCATTGCTGAAAGTGATGATGGGCTTCACATTAAGCAGTGTGCCGGTCATGGCTGTAATCAGGCCGATTCGGCCGCCCTTTTGCAGATACTCTAGGGTGTCAATGCTGAAAAAGACCTTGGTGTTGGCGATGAGGCGCGGAAGGATAGTCTTGATTTCTTCAAAGCTTCGGCCCTCCTTGATGAGCTCCGCAGTGTGAACGGCGATGGCGCCAGTGCCTAGGCTTCCGCTCAGGGTATCCACCGCGTGCACGCTCAGGCCTTCAAATTCCCTTCCAATCAGCCGCACGAGATTAAAGGTACCGCTCAGTCCGCTGGAAAAAATAATGGCGAAAACCTTGCGGTAGCCCTTGTCGTAAATTTTCTGAAAAAGTGTACGCACCTCCTCGGGAGAGGGAAGAGAGGTCTTTGGGATTTCTGACGGTAGTCTGTCATAGACCTGGGCGGCTGTGATGTCCACCCCATCAGTATAGGCTTTGTCGCTGAAGATGATTTTTAGCGGCAGAATGTGTAAGTCATGCTTTTTTATTAATGTCTTTGGAATATCCGCGCAGGAATCCGTCAGCACGGCAATTTTTTCTCTATTCATCTGCATACTCCTATTTTTTACTATTCTGGTTGGCTTCGTGCATGCGCGCAAGCAAGGCCTCAATGGTGTCCATTCCGGTTTGCAGGGTCTCAAAATCCTCAGGCGGGGTATTTTCCATTACCTGAGCATAGCGGCTTTGGATCACCTGATCGATTTCCTTTAGTGTTTCCTGTCCCTTCTCCGTCAGAGAGACAAGGACGACTCGCTCATCATTTTTATCCCTGAAGCGGTTCAAAAAGCCGGCTTGGGCCAGTTTTTTACACATGTTGGAAACATTCGCCTTGTTGAGCTTCAGAGTATCGGCTAGGGCGCCGATGGTGATGGTGTTCGCGTGCTTGACCTCTGTCAGGACACGGCTTTGCAGAATTGTCAGCCCATTATCGCTCAGCACGTCGGCGAACAGGGCATCAATTTCAGTGGTCACATGCCTCACATAGTCGATTAAAATATCCGCGAATTTCAAGACCTGATCAATATACATGGCAAAGGCCGCCTTTCATTTGTTGTAGTCTAAAATATGTTTACAGTACATATATTATAGTTTAAAGTTAAATTTGTCAATAAAAAGATTCGCAGGCGTTTTCACAGGGTATAAAAATAAGATTCTATGCAATTTTTTAAGAAACTATGCTATACTAAGCAGGATAACCGATAAAATTGAAAAAAATGCTAAAAAGTAAAAAAGGGGTGATTTAATTGCTGAGTGCATACACACTTCCCATAAAATTTGCCTGTCTGGTGTTTCCGGTCCTGGCAGCGTTTTTTACCATTCCCTACGCCGTCTATCAATACCGGAAATACGGTTCGCTGCTGGTGCTCAGAGTTGTGATCGTCTATTCGTTTATTCTATATATGACCTGCGCCTATTTTCTGACCATGCTGCCGCTGCCGCCCATCGCGGAGGTCGCCCGCTATACCAGCCCTACCATGGATCTGGTGCCCTTTCATGCCTGGACAAATTTCTGGGAAAACACCAGCCTGGTCCTCTCTGCCCCCAGCACTTATCTCAAAGCTATAAAAGAGCAGTGTTTTTACGAGCCCTTTTTCAATATCCTGCTGTTGGTACCCCTGGGCGTCTACCTGCGGTATTATTTCAGGCGAAGCTGGTGGCAGGCCATCCTCATCGGTTTTCTGGTGAGCCTGTCCTTTGAGCTGATCCAGCTGAGCGCCCTGTTTGGGATATATCCAAGGCCCTACCGCCTGTTTCAGGTGGATGACCTGATCAACAACACCTTCGGCGCTCTGGTGGGTTTCTGGATCACACCGGTTTTCAGCTTTTTTTTGCCCTCGCGGGACCGGCTGGACGAGGTATCCTACAAGCGGGGACGCACCGTTACCTATATGCGGCGGGGCTTTGCCTTTCTCTTTGACTGGGCCATTCTCACTGGGGTTCTGCACCTTGTCGGGCGGGTGCTTGGCAGCCCGACCTTAAGCGATATGCTGGCAATGGACGGCAAACGCTCGGTGGTGCTTTACATCATTGTCATTGTCCTGTATTTCATTCTGTTACCGTGGCTGACCCGGGGAAGGACCGTCGGAAAATTTTTGGTTGGTATCCGGCTCATGTCCGAAAATAAACGCCCGGCAAAGCTTTTTCAGTACATCCTGCGCTACGGCCTTCAGTATCTCCTGGTCATACCAGCCCCCTTTATCGCCATGAAGGTCTATGAGCTCCTGCCCCTGTACACCGGGACCGCCCATACCATCCTTATGGTGATCGCCCTGGCCTTTGGTTTGGTCTTTGCTGTTTTCATCGTTCAGCTGCTCATCTCTGTCTTTACCCGTGAGACTCAGATTTTTTACGAGTCTCTGAGCCATACGATCAATGTGAGCACTGTGCGAAATGGGCGGCGGAGAAGGCAGTAGCGTTAATGACATCCATATTACTAAAAGCAACCGCATTTATTCTAGGGAGAGCGCAATGGATACTGTCACCAAGATTATGCTGAATATTACCCTGACGTCAGCCATTGTGACAGGATTCTGCGTTTCTGAGAAAAGCGGCACACTCTTTACCCTGATGCTGTTTGGGTTTTTTTGCAATGTGGGGATGTATCTTGTGGGCTTTGTGATCAGTATACGCAAAGGCAGGGCAAAAAAGGCGCTGTATACCCTGAATATGCCGGGGTATAATTACACTCAGGCTGTTCTATTTCTACCTGCCGCTGCGGCAAGTACTGGTCATTTTGCTCTTTTTGCCGATCACAGTACTGTCGCCGGTATTTACAGAAAAATGCGGGGGATGACGCGGGCCTTTCCAGCTTTGCGGGCTCGGTGTCTATTTTGATCAGCATTGTGATTATGGTAACGCTGATTGCGTCCATGCATATCGGCTAAGGACAGAGGTCTTGCTTTATGCTATAATTAAGATACAAAATTTTACAGAGGAGAATCGACGATGCGAGAAAAGAGCGTTTCATTTTTATGCACACTGCTGGTTTTGATGGCCTGCTTTTGCGTATCGGTTTTTGCCGAGGAGGCCATCACCGTGACGACGAGCCCGGCCGATACCATTACCGATACCTCCGCCATTTTGAGAGGGGTATATTATACCGATGGTGCAGACATTACCGAACGCGGTTTTGCCTATAAACCAGCTGAAACCGGCGATGAAGACTATAAAACCGTGGTAATGCATGGCGACAACAGCGTCACCAAGTTCGGCTATACGCTGGATACGCTGATTCCGGATATGGCTTACACCGCTATGGCCTATGTCAAGACCGAATCGGGCGTCCATTATGGCCCGGAAATTGAGTTCCGCACTCTGGCGGCGCCTGCCAAGCCCAGCGAAGCGGCCGGGAAAACACCGGAAACTGGGATAGTGGAAGATGCCCTGACAGCTGCGATGCCCATGCTGCTGATGCTGTCCATGGCGCTATCCTCCATGGTGTTGTTTAAGAATAAAGCACGATGAAAATCGCAGTGATTGGTTACAGCGGATCAGGCAAGTCGACGCTTGCTAAACATCTGGGGGAGGAGACCGGGTATCCCGTGCTCCATCTGGATAAGGTCAACTTCCTTCCAGGCTGGCAGGAGCGGGACCGCGCAGAAGCGAGGGCGATGGTCACAGCCTTTATGGCTCAGGACGACTGGATTATCGACGGCAACTACGGTGATCTCCACTGTGGACTTCGCATGGCTGCGGCGAATAAGATCATGATGCTCTGCCTGCCGAGGCGGGTCTGCTTTCCGAGAGCCTATCTGCGCTACCTCAAATCCAGGAACCAGGTCCGGGAGAGCATGGCGGAGGGCTGTGAGGAAAAATTTGACTATGCCTTCGCCAAGTGGATTTTAAAAGACGGGCGCAGTAAACGCCACAGGGACTGGTATCGCAGTCTTCAGAAAGCCTACCCCGAAAAGGTTCTTTTCTGCCAGAACAGCCGGGATGTCAGAAAACTGCTTGAAAGCGGGAAAATATGGCAGTCTGAGTGTTGAGACAGCATCGCAACAGCGAAGCTGTCTCTTGTTTTTTTGATGGCGGCACCCTTGTCCAGATACAGGCTGAACACTGTCCCATCTTGCTTAAAAAACAGATAAAGGCAGCCTGGACTATAAATAATCCTAAAGGCTGCCTTTAGTTGATTATGCCTTGCCCTTTAAATGCTCCAGAATCTGGTCGGCGTTTTCGGCGGGCTTGACTTTTTCATAAACCTTTTCGATCATACCAGCTTCGTCAATGATGTAGGTGGTGCGCACAATGCCCATATAGGTTTTGCCGTACATTTTCTTTTCCTTCCATACATCATAGGCCTGGATAACCTCGGTTTCCGGGTCGGAGAGCAGCAGAAAGGGCAGCTCATACTTCGAGGCAAAATTGGTGTGCGAGCGGGTGCTGTCCTTGCTGACGCCAATGACAACTGCGCCCAGAGCCTCAAATTCAGAATACGCGTCCCGGAAAGTGCAGGCCTGGGTGGTGCAGCCCTTTGTATTGTCCTTGGGATAAAAATAAAGAATAACCTTTTTTCCTTTAAAATCAGAAAGGCTGACCGGATGGTTGTCTTTATCAGGTAGTGTGAAATCCGGGGCCTTGGTACCTTGCTGTAACATCATTTGCTCCTTTTCTTACTTTTCTTAATAGGATACCCTTATTTTACACTTTGGAATGGTGCCATGCAACAAAACTTTAAAAAAATTAATAAGGTACCTTGACAAATATGTGAAAAGGGTGTAAAATTCAATCATAAGGTACCTGAATAAAAGGAGCGGCGGCGGAACGCCCCCGCTTCACGAATCGAAAAGGAGATAAAAAATGAACGAACTCAATGAAAAATTAATGGAACAGTTCAGAAAATACCAGGTTTTAATGCACCAGGGAATGCGTCGCTTTGCGCCGAGAGGGCCAAAGGAAGACCCACACCACGGACAGGGAAAAGTGCTTGTGATGCTGGCTGAAAATGACGGCGTCAGCCAGAAGCTGCTGACTGAGCAGTCCGGCATACGCCCGGCGTCTCTGAGCGAGCTGATCATCAAGCTTGAACGGAACGGGCTGGTGGAACGCCACAGAAATGAAGAGGACAAGCGAAACAGGAACGTTTATCTGACAGAGGATGGAAGAGCGCTGGCAGAAACCATCAAAAGCCGAAAGGATGAATCCGCAGATTTTCTTTTTGATGTTTTATCGGAAGAAGAAAAAGAAACCCTCACAGTGCTTTTCGATAAGCTGATCACCTCACTGGAAGATAAAGTAGCGGATATAGATGAAGAAATGCCACCGCTTGCCCCGCCGCATCCTCATTTACCGCACGGAGGTCCCCATGGCCCGCATCATGAGCACTTTGGCGGCCCGCACGGTCCTCATCATGGCCACGGCCCCCATGATCCAGAGCATCCGCAGTCTACTCGCCATTCAGAAGCAGAGGAAGAGGATAAAATTGTACTGGATGTTCTTAATGAAGAACAAGAAGAGGAATAATTCGATATGATTTACCCGGTTTTGTATGCGAATGGGGCAACAAAACCGGGATTTTTTTGTCAAAATATATCTGCAAATCTATTTTACAAAAGGAAATGAATCCGATATAATTGATTTACAAGAAACGTAAACCATTGCAACGGCACCGGATATTTTGTTTTAACAAAAATTCAAGCGATTTTATTTTGAAATGAGGTACGAGATGTTTACAGCGTTTAACTTAACAATGGATGAAAAAGAGATGGCCCGGCTGGAAAAGGGAGCGCCATGCTCAGATGCGGATGAAAGTGTGAATCAGGCGAAAGTTGTGGAGGAACTGAAAAAATACCTCGGAATGGGGGCCGCTTTTGACGGCGAGGCTCTGCTTTCCGAGTGGTTTCCGGAGCTCAAATTCCAGGTGTTTTTATCCCACGCTCTGGCAGATGGGCCTTTGGCGTCCAGGCTTGAGCGCTGGCTTCAGAAAGAGCTGGGAGTTTCAGTCTTTGTGGATTCGTGGATCTGGCAGGCAGCAGACGAGCTGGTAGCCGGGGGATTTGCGCCCGGCCATGTCTACCCTGTCCTGCACATGGCCTTGGGCAAGATGATCGCCCAGTGTGAGTGTGTGATTTTCCTGAACCCATATCATTCGCTGAAGAAGGAGGGAGCCGTTGAAGAAACACCGTGGATTTACGCAGAACTTCAGACAGCCCGTATGACGCGGAAGAAAAAGCCGGAGCGCTTTAAGAAATTTCATTTTGCCGTCACGCTCGGCACCCAGTTAAAAATAGAGTTTGATCCGCAGCTGCCTAATTTGTTACTTTTAAGCGCAGAGGATCTCGAAAAATGGTGTAGCCAGCAGCATATTGTCTCAGAGGATGTCTATCATTTGGATTTGCTCTATCTTCAAAAGCAAATTATTATCTAAATTTAAAATGCCATCTGACGAATTTCTCCGTCAGATGGCGTTTCGCTTATTTGGCGGCAATGGGGAAGCAGCATTCTGTTACCCATTTTTCAGGCTCGCTGGTATCGCCAGGCCCCACATGGTAGACATTGAACATGGTGCCGTTGGTTCGGTAGCCGTTTTCCTCAATCCACCTCATGGTTGTGATGTTGACATCGGTGATCTGGTCATAGGCGCCAGTGAAAGTGACGCTTGCCACCAGGCGGGCGGGCAGTTTTTTAAAAAAGACGTGCCCGGTATCCTGGTAGCTGCCAATGACAGACACCTGAACTTCTACATCCGGGTTGGCTTCATGGTATTCTGCATCGTGGTAGGTCGCGGTGCTGAAGGGCGGGGTGGCGAACTTGGGATGCTGGGGTGCGATTTCAGCGTGCAGTTTTTCCCAGAGGCGGCCTTCTTCAGTGTAGGTACTCAGGGTATCACGCAGGCTTGCAACCTGACAGGAGGGTAATTCTTTTGCAACAACGATATAATTTTTCATGATTTCTTCCTTTCTGCGAAGCCTTTCGCCAGCGGCTTTCAGCTGCCAGAGCTGAACCTGCAGTTTTTCAGCTTCCTTCAGCTTCTTCTGGTAGCAGGCTTCAATGTGCGTTTCAAGAGCCTGGGAAGTGCTGCTGCTTTCAAGAATTTCACCGATGGCTGTCAGGCTCAAGCCCATGCGCTGCAGAGAGACAATGGTGCTGACAGTCGTCAGCTGAGAAGCTGTGTAGTAACGGTAGCCGGTAAAGGGGTCAACCCGTTCTGGAAGCAGAAGCCCCATCTCCTCAAAATGGCGCAGCATTCGGACGCTGACGTGGCAAAGTTTAGAAAATTCTCCAATTTTCAGCATATTCCCATCTCCTTTCAAAGTTGGTTTTCTTGAGCTCATCCTTAGTATAATCCCTCACATAATGGCAGAGTCAAGGAAGAAAATAAAGTTTTTCAGTCCAGTAAATAGTGTAGCAACCGTTCAGGGTCATCGAGGAACATTTTGGTCAGGCAATAGGGCTCGGTATCTCTGTAGGAGGTCAGGGACAGACGGCCATCGGGGGATAAAACATAAATATCTGCATTGGGGCAGGCCAGCAGAATGGGAGAGTGGGTCGCGACAATAAACTGGGAGCCGTCCCGTGCCAGGTTGTGGATCAGGGATAACAGTGTCATCTGGCGTGAGGCGGACAGGGCGGCCTCGGGCTCGTCTAGAATATAAAGTCCCTTGCCTCGGAAGCGGCTCTGGACCAGTGCCAGAAAGCTTTCGCCGTGGGACTGGGCATGAAGAGAGCGACCGCCGTAGCTTTTGTACAGGCCAGTCCCTCCGGGTTCATTCTCCATCCGGTCAATTTCTGCCGCAACATTGTAAAAGCTCTCAGCTCTTAGAAAGAAATTGTCTTTGGGAAGGGCGAGGCCCTTGGTCAGATTGATGAACTGATACAGGACAGAGTGGGTATCGTGGGAATGAAAATCAAAATTCTTTGACCCGCCCTCTGGGTTAAAGCCATACCTCACCGCCAGTGCCTCCAGCAGGGTAGATTTGCCGGTACCGTTTTCGCCGCAGAAAAAAGTGACGTTCTTTTCAAAGAAAAAGGGCTCAAGCTGCTGAATGACTGGCAGGTCGGAAAGATAGCTCTGAGTGTAGGCCGGATCGTTCCGGTCAATGGAAAAGCTACTGAGATAAAGGGTGCTGAACATTGGATACCTCCTCGATGTATCGGTTGTCTTTATTGTACCAGTTAAAGGACAAAAAGCAAAACCAGAATGTCGCGGTCCTCTTATATGAATGTCAAGCGTGAATTGTTAAATGTTTGTTAAATATTCGGCAGTCTATTGTGTTTTGGCAGGCACTCTTTTATAATGACATCAACAGATTGTTTGGAGAAATGATGATGAACAATGCCGTTGTTGCCCTTGTCTTTATAGACAATATCCGCATTGAGAATAGGTGAGACGCAGCCTGTACCCTCAGGGATACGGGGTGTGTCTTTTTGCGTGACGGTGGTTCATCTGGTAGGAGGAAAGTGAAAAGTTATGGGTGTTACTGATGTTTTGGGTTTACTCGGAGGGTTAGCCCTGTTTCTGTACGGAATGCAGATGATGAGCTCGGGTCTTGAAGCGGCTGCGGGCAATCGTATGAAGCAGATACTGGAGCGGCTGACCGCCAACCGGTTTCTGGGAGTGGCCGTTGGGGCGGCCATCACGGCGGTCATTCAATCTTCATCCGCCACAACCGTCATGGTTGTTGGCTTTGTGAACTCAGGGATGATGACTCTGATTCAGGCGGTCTGGATCATTATGGGGGCCAATATTGGTACGACGATTACGGGCCAGCTCATCGCGCTCGATGTGGGGGCGCTGGCGCCGCTGTTCGCTTTTTGCGGCGTGGCATTGGTGGTTTTTACCAAAAAGGTTAAGCTGCACCACTGGGGCCTGATTGTCGCCGGACTGGGGATTTTGTTCATCGGTATGGATATGATGAGCACAGCGATGATGCCGCTTCGTGACTCACCGGCTTTTGTCAATCTGATGACCCGGTTTTCGAACCCGGCCCTCGGGATTCTGGCAGGGGCTGTTTTTACCGCTGCGATTCAGTCTTCATCCGCTTCAGTCGGAATTTTGCAGGCACTGGCCGTCAGCGGCGTAATCGGCCTGCCTAGTGCGGTGTATGTGCTGTTTGGACAGAATATCGGGACCTGTATTACCGCAGTGCTGGCGTCCATTGGCACCAGCCGCAACGCCAAGCGCACCACAGTTATCCATTTACTGTTTAACATCATTGGAACGGTTGTTTTTACAGTCATTTGCATGCTGACGCCGCTCACGGCCTTTGTCGAGTCCCTGTCTCCAGCAAATCCAGCAGCCCAGATCGCCAATATGCACACACTGTTCAATATTGCGACAACGCTGATGCTGCTGCCCTTTGGCACGCTCCTGGCAAAGGCGGCGATCAGAATTCTGCCCGAGCGCCCTTCAGAAAAAAGCGGCGAGCACCAGCTTTTATACATCAAGCCTGTTGAGGCTTCGTTGGAATACCAGATGGGTACCTCTGCCATTATCGTGAACGGTGTGTGGCGTGAACTGCGGCGCATGGCGAAAATGGTCACAGAGAACCTGGAACAGGCATTTCAAGGGGTTTTGGAAAAGAGCAGCCGCTATACAAAGGATGTGGCAAAATCAGAAGAGTATGTCAATTATCTGAATACCGAGATTTCCAGGTACATTTCGCATGTCATAACCTATGAGCTCAATGAAAAAGATGGGGTTCTGGTTTCCGCGTTTTTCAAAATCTGCGGCAGCCTTGAGCGCGTGGGGGACCATGCGGTCAATATCAGTGAACAGGCCAGGCTTTTGGAGGAAAAACATATCGGATTTACAGAGGAGGCCCAGGAAGAAATGCGGTCGCTTCAGCAGGTCAGCATCGGCGTGCTGGACTCACTCAGCAGGCTGGAGGCCATTACTGAAAAGAGGCTGACTGAAATTGCCGATTATGAACAGAGAATGGATGATTTGACACTTGATTACCAGAGAAACCAGATTGCCCGGATGCGAAAAGGCCTCTGTTCAGACGAAGCCTGTGTGATTTATTCCGAAATACTTATGGATATTGAGAGCATCGGCGATCATATCCTGAGCATCGGCGAGGTGCTGGTGCAGGCCAGCGCCTCCAAAACAACGGTCGATATGGAACAGGAAGCTTATGCGAGGTAAGGATTAATATGGAAACTGAAAAACGGCGGGCTTTTATCATTAATTTTATGTAT
The DNA here is from genome assembly GCF_002441855.2 of Eubacterium maltosivorans. Lineage (NCBI taxonomy): Bacteria > Bacillati > Bacillota > Clostridia > Eubacteriales > Eubacteriaceae > Eubacterium > Eubacterium maltosivorans. The sequence goes on from NZ_CP029487.1 coordinate 4,181,040, forward strand.
TTTGCCATTCTTGCGCTTCTGTGCTTTGCGGTACTCAAATATGCCATGCCGTTGCTGGCTCCTTTTATCATCGGCTTCGCTCTGGCCTATCTGCTGAAAGGGCCAATCCGCCTGTTGTCCGGAAAACTGCGCCTGAACGGGAAAATATCGGCGATTGTGGTGGTGCTTGTCTTTTACGGTACCATCGGCACGCTCATTTCACTCCTCGGGGTTAAGGCATTTGCGGCTTCCAGAGAGCTGATTTTTAATCTGCCCCAGATTTATGCCCTCCATGTGGAACCAGTGCTCATGGGGATTTTTGACGGGGTAGAGCAGTCGGTGCTCAGGATGGATCCTGCCCTGGTAGCAGCCCTTGAGGAGATGTTTAACCGTCTGGTGCAGTCTCTGGGGCAGATGGTTTCCAGCCTGTCCATGGGGGCTATGGGCACCGTATCGGATATTGCGTCTTCGCTGCCCGGGCTTTTTATCAAGCTGCTGTTACTCATTATTTCCACCTTTTTTATCGCCATCGACTATGACCGTCTGACAGGCTTTGTCATGCACCAGTTAAATGGAAAGACCAGGACAGTTTTTGTTCAGATCAAGGAATACGTGGTGGGAACACTCTTTGTGTGTATCCGCTCCTATGCGCTCATCATGAGCATTACCTTTGTTGAGCTCGTTATTGGCCTGACCCTCATCGGTGTCGACAATGCTCTGATCATCGCCTTTGTCATTGCGGTGTTCGATATTCTTCCGGTACTGGGCACAGGTGGTATCATGATCCCCTGGACGGTGATTACAGCCCTGCAGGGGAACTATCCGCTGGCATTGGGGCTGCTGCTGGTCTATCTGGTGATCACAGTGGTACGAAACATTATTGAACCGAAAATTGTGGGAAGCCAGATCGGCCTTCATCCGGTGATTACGTTGGCCAGCATGTTTGTGGTCTGCAGCTTTTTGGCGTTGTAGGGCTTTTCGGTTTTCCGATCGTGCTCTCACTGCTGTGCCATCTGAACGAAACGGGCACCATCCACCTGTTTAAGCCAGTGGAGGATACCCGGTAGGTTAAAGGGATTGCTTTAGAGATTAAAAGGAGAGGCTGCGGCAAAACGCCGCAGCCTCTCCTTTTTCTTTAAGCTTCGATAATTTCGCGCTGTGCTTTTTTGGGAAGGCTTTTGAGGACTGTCTCGTAGGCGCTGTCGAGCATTTTTTGAACCGTGTCCTCTGGCACGCCGCCTTCGAGGTAGAGCGTGTTCCAGTGAACTTTATTCATATAATAGCCGGGAATAACCGTGCCGGGATAGGCAGCCCGGAGAGTCAGTCCCTCCTCAGGCGGCAGTTTCATGGTGACGATGGGATCACCGGTTTTATGCTCCCCCATATAGGCGAACATTTTTCCATGAAGCAGATATTTCATCGCCTTCCATTCGGCCTGCCAGACCTTCTCGACACCCTTTTTATCCAGACAATAGGGGTCGATCCATGAAGCGTTATTCATTTATTTCCTCCGCCAGCTCTTTGGCCAGGAATTGGACATAGGGAAGCGGGCACATGGTGCGCTCAGCGGTCGCCTCAATGCTTAACCCCTGGGATAAAAACCGCTTGATCACCAATGAGAGAGGCTCTCCAACCTCGATGATGTGGTGATCAGGGTCATAAAAGCGGATCACCCGCTGTCCCCACGCCTGGGTAAACATTGGCCGTACCAGCGTGGCGCCCCAGCTTTCCAGAACCTTGAGAAATCCGTCCAGATCATCCTCTTCAAAGTACAGCTCCTTATCATTGCCGCCAAAGCAGACAGCGTTTTCCGGTTTGTCGATGAATTCCAGCCAGGTTTCCTTTGTCTGGAGAGCCACGCCACAGTCATAGCTGACATTGACTCCCAGATCCATGGCAACTTTGAGCCTCAGAAGCTTTTCATAAAAAGCGCGGGATTTTTCCATATCGGATACGACAAGCATGAATGCATTATATTTCATATAATCTCCTTTACCGGTGGTGTCAATCTTTCCAGTTCCACCATTTTAGTTTTTCAGGGTCATGCTCGGTATTCTCAGCGAAGTAAACCGCCAGCCGGTAAACATAGAGAACACATCGGTCCAGCTGCTCACCCCTTTGCTGGCATTCTCTGCGATACATCGTCTCAGGGTCTGCCCCCTTCAGCGAATCGACCGTGCTGTAGCCAAGCTCCAGAAGATGCCTCTCCATATTTGGTCCAACGCCGGGAATGGTTTGTAAATCACTTTTCACGAGCGTCACCTCCTTGTTCTGTTACTATAAACTAAAACTTGTAGGATTCATTGTAAAAATCCGACATGTGAGCATAGTATTTTGTCGGTGATATACCGCAGACCGCCTTGAAATCATGGTTGAAATGCGATTGATCATAGTAGCCCAGCGTGTGCGCGAGCTTTGTGAAAGCGATGGGATCTTTTTCCATGCGCTGCATGGCGAGGTTGATGCGGGTCAGCCGGGTAAAGGTTTTATAGCGCATTCCCAGAGCTTCTGTTATGAGACGCTGGAGGTGGCGTTCGGAATACCCGATTTTTTCAGCTGCGGTGCTGACCGTGGCCTGGCAACTGACATGCTTCAGAATGGGCGAAAGGGGCCGGGGATTGCCGGGCATTTCCGCTAAGGCGGTCAGAAGCAGTGTGTCAATCGCATTGCTGAGGTAAGCCACCCTTTGGCTTTGCTCAAAGGCATTCTTTATCCCAATGCTCAGGGAAGGACACACGAGCTCAAGCGGTTCCCTGCGGTCTGTAAAATCCTTGAGGTTCAGCCCCAGAAGCCGATTTGCGCCGCCGGGAAGGAACTCGATAAAAAAACGCAGTGGGATGTTTTCAGCATCGCCGAAAACCACCACCGTTTTGGTGGTAGGGCCCCAGAAACAGCCGGACAGGGCTCTGCCGTCATAAGAAAAGACAACACAGCCGCTGGCATCGGGAATCAGCGTCAGCTTTTCAGGAAGGTGGCTTTTGGGCTGTGCTCCCTGAGCGCAAAAGGTGTAATGCGCGATATAAGGCCTTAGTAGTAGATGAGGCGCGATGTAGAGATGTGTGGGGGTGTGGGCCAGAATGGATAATTCCGGCCGTTTTTCGGGCTGCTGCATGGTGTTCCTCCTGTTGTAGTGAATCCATTATACCTGAAATAACTTAAGTGTTCGATGATAAAATAAAAAATGGCTTGACCTTGTCATCATGTCAAGGTATAAACTACAGATGAACCGGTTCAGAAAATGAATGACACAGGAGGTAAGGATGTTCACCATTGGAGAATTTTCAAAGCTGGGGCGTATTTCACCGCGTATGCTCCGGTATTATGACGCCATGGGGTTGCTTCGGCCCACCCGTATTGGTGAAAATGGCTACCGTTATTACGAAGCCGCGCAGCTGGAAACCCTGGCGGAGATCGAGACACTGAAGGACTACGGCTTCGCCCTGTCTGAAATCGGCGATCTGCTCACGCTGTCCGGGCAGGAGCTGGCTGTAAGACTCCACCGCAGGCGGTTGGCGGCCTATGATGAAATATATACCCTCAGAAAAAAGCTCCGTCAGATGGAGGACGCCATGATGAAAATGGAAAAATGCAATTTGTTAAAGGACCAGTATCACGTTATTGTAATGGAAACACCAGCGCAGCGGGTTTACGGTATCCGCCGGAAAATTAACATCAGTGAAACCGGAGACCTGTTTGATGATCTGTATAAAAAAGTCAATGAGCTGGGGCTTACGCGCTGCGGCGCAGCGCAGCAGGTTTATCTGAGTGAGGAATTCAGCTATGAAAGTATGGATGTCGAGGCTCAGGTAGAGGTAAGCGGTGAACACCCGGATGTTAAAGTCATACCGGCGCGCCTGTGTGTTGCCACTACCCATATCGGCCCCTTTGAGGGCCTGCACAACGCTTATGACGCAATCTGCTCGTGGCTGGCCGAGCACCCGGAATACAAAGTAACCGGCCCCTCGGTCGAACGCTACCTGAAGGATGTGGATATGGTTAAAGATGAGGAGGAGCTGGAAACAGGGATTTTATTTCCAGTACAAAAGCTGCAGTAAGCAAAAAGAGAAGATGCGGTGTTTCGCCGCATCTTCTCTTTGAACGTTCTTCTGGGCTCTCTATACTTCAATTTTATCGGCATGGTCCATCCAGGGGCTGGTGGTAACCACAAAACGAACCGTTTCAGTGCCCTTATTTTCAAGACGATGGATTTCTCCCGGCTCCAAATGAATAAAATCACCAGCCGAGCAGGTGCTTTCGACATCATTTACGGTCATGGAGACAGTCCCTTCCAGTATATAAAAGTTTTCTTCCATAATCTCATGGTAATGGGGAGACACCACATTGCCAGGTAGCAGCTTGACAATACCAAAATTTGAGGTCGGACCCATCATCAGGTATTTTGGCCCGTGATCGCCGTGACGGTACGCTTTTTCGTCTTCGTGAAGTGTGAACATAATCATTTTCCTTTCCGGTGGAGTGGTTCTATTATAAACCATAAAACCGGGAACGGCAAATAAGTGTGAATGTCAACATAAAATTACAAAATTCTCGAAAAAAGTTTAAAGCTTCGAGAGTTCAAGCTCGAAAAGCTCAGCAGAACAGCAGTAATTGAGGATTTTCCGCGGGTAGTGATTAATGCGGTCGACCACCTGTTTAATGTAATGTAAACTTAAATCAGCGATTTTTTCACCTTTTTTGATGTATCTGCGGATAAAGCGATTATAGTTTTCATTACTGCCCCGTTCGCAGGCTGTGTAAGGATGGCAATAGTAGGTTGTCGTCCTTTTCTTTTTGGTGTAGAGTGATTTTTCGATGCCTTTAAAGTCCAGAAACTCTGAGCCGTTATCCATGGTGATGGTCTTGAAGATTTTCTTGAACTTGTGCTTATATTTGCATTCTAAGGTATCTAAGCATTTAATGACGCTGGCTTCGGTTTTCTGACGCATTCTAAAGACAAAGCTATGGCGTGTCATACGTTCGGTCATGACAAGTAAACACTCTTGATCGGATTTACAGGATTCAACACAGTCCATTTCAAAATGACCAAACTCGTTCCGGTCTAAAATTTCCTCCGGGCGTTTTTCAATGCTGGTTCTTACCTTTGACTTATGTGTGCGGTTCACGCGCTTTATGGCCTGTTTTTTTTTAAGCCCTTTGACCAGCAGGCTTTTATTGCTTACGCCGGGAATAAAGCCCTTATCGATGGCATAGTAAAGGCTGGTGGTACAGGGAATGTCTTTTTCCGGGTGTTCTTTTCTCAGGGTGCCAATGGTCACGTCCGGGCTTAAGCGTTCTTTGACAAGTTTGTGCTGAATCAGGTTCAAAAGCTCTTGGTCTCTTAAGACCTTTGGCACGGCGCCTTTGTTTTTCTGCTTTTCCAAAAAATCGGCCTGTGCGAAATCTGCACAGTAAGCTTCATACTCGGTCAGATCGGAGTTCAAAAGGGCGATGGTACCCCGCTTGATTTCATTATAGATAGTCTTAAGTGATTTTTCCATCGTCTTAGCAATTTCCCGCTTAGGCATCCTGGCTTTCAGGTAACCCTCAAGCTGAGTGCGTTCATCTTTGGTGAAATATTTGTTTTTCATTGTTGCCCTCCTGTCACTTGGAGGACGTGTGTTCCTCCAATTCTAATTTCTTTTTCTCAATATGCTGAACTAACTGGCGGTAATCATTCGGCTTAATATAATTGCAGTCCTTTAAGCCTGCCAGATAGCCTTTTAGATAATACAATTGGTATAAATTTTCTGAGTGGGTGATTTCTTCCAATACTCTAAGATATTTCATAAATTTTCATACTCCTTAAAATAATCCTTGAACCAGTCGATACTATCGACAAAGGTGGATTTTGAATACAGCCCTTCAAAAGCCATGGGAAAGTCAAGGGGCTTAATTAACTGTCCTTCTTGAATCTTCTCAGCGGTTTTAAGCCCTCTGGAACAGTAGTACATCTTCTTATTTAACTCAATGCTTGTACTGCCTAAATTTTTAGAAATGTATTTCGTGATGTAGAGCGCAGTCTTGACATTGTCCCGAATGGGCCCCAATGAGTTAAAGCCGAACTTCTGACGGTAGCTTTCCCAGCTGATATAGCCCTTCTCAGAAAGCTTTTTCAGCGGGTGAGGTTCCATATCCTGATAAGGGATATCACTTAATAAACCGTGCATATGCCAGTTTTTACCGTCCTTGTGCAGTTCGGGTATTAATAGATATTTAATCTCAATCTGGCGTTTTTTCCGCTGATCTCTAATAAACTGACTCAGGTCTTTAATAAAGATGTCCAGATTATCACGCTGGTACTTCTTGGGGTCAAGGGTAAAAGTCCCAAACCAGTTCCAATCATTACACAATGCTTTTTCCAAAACCTGTGATTTTGTCCTTGATAATGAATGTGCCATTTTTTTATCATGACCTCCCTGTCCTTTTTTAACCATCTGCTTGGGGTCTTTCTTGCCTTTAATGATCTGTTTGCAAATGGTAATCTTGAAATTATCTTCACCGAATTTTTTAATCTGTACGACATTTTTTCTTTGCGTCTACATCGGATTTCCCGTAATATGTGACTTATGTCAAGTAGCGGGCTCCGCCCGCCGTCCGGTTCCCTCTTGCGAGGGCTTCCGGTCCGCGTGCGGGGCCGCTTTCTTTACATGAAGTTTCATCTTTGCGGGTTCACCGCCAAAACGCACAATCTCGCCGCTTCTTATCTGATCTTGAAGAGTCTTCGTAGGTTTAACAGCAAGCGCAGGATTGAATTCAAAAAACGTATCATAAAGCCCTCCATAATATTTTGAGTAGGTGAAAAAGTCGGCGCTGTTCTTGTCCTTGATGGCCGTGTTACGCTCGACCGCAATGAACAGTTGAAAGGGAAGCCAGCGGTATAGCCAGTAATTGTTGGCGTGGCGGTGGTGTACTTCAATTTCCACCAGCGCCCGTATCTGGCTGTCGATCTGGTTTAAATTCTGTTGAATAAGGATAATGTCATAGCCGTAATGCCGGTGCTGGGCAAAGAAAGACAGGAAGTCCAGGCGGTCTTTGGCATTCCAGGTACGGCTGTTAAATTTGACCGATGCTTCGTCAATCACCAGCAAAGTCTGCCCCATCTTCCGGGGCTCGTGCATGGTCTGGTTGAACTGCATGAGCAGGGGAACCGTGATATCATCATTGGAGAAATAGAAAAAGTGGCCCCGGTTCTTTTTAATCTCGTTGACTTTGATGGGAAAATTGGCAATGACGTTTTTGCCCTCCTCAAGCCAGCCGACCATATTTCGGGTAGCGTGCAGGCTTTTTCCGCTTCCAGGGGTTCCGGTGTAACATTTGGTTGCCATGGTTGTCTTTTGTACCTCCTATTCGATTCTGAGTATGTGCATAATCCATTTGATAAACTTATAGCCCACAATGCAGGTTCCCCAGGCGAGGAGTACGGGCATCATGAGATTCACAGGCAGAAAATAATTTACGTAGCCCATGAACTCGGATGGGACGTCAAGGGTAATGCCCGCAAAGGGAGAGGTGGGCAGGATGTTCACAATCCATGAGATGACACCGCAGATGAGCGTAATTAAGAAGTTGATAATCAGAATAAAGAAATCCGCGATCATTCGTCACCACCTCCAAAGAACATGCCAAAGGTTTTCCACGCTAAGCCGATGATAAAAGCAATAAAAGCCAGATTACGGAACAGTGGGGCATACTTGTCAAACATGGTCAAATCGCCCTTGATGGGAATCTTCCCGGCACCAACGGAAGTAAAATCCATTTCCCAGTCAAAGGCAAAGGGGACGGGCTCAGCCTGAAAGACACCAAACAGGCGCACCAGATCACCGGGCAGGGAGAAGGGGAATTTTTCACTCAGGTTGTCGGGCATGCTGTTCAGGGCGTCGAGATTCAGCGAGAGGGTCGGCACAAAGGCGGCTTTCATAAACTTCAATAAGCCGTCCATGAAATCGCCGATGGGGTTTACCCAGCGGTCACCGTTGTAGTCGGGGGTGGGTTCTGGCGTCGGCTCTGGGGTGGGTGTTGGTTCGGGGTCAGTGCTGGGTTCCTGATCGGGGGTGACGTCTTCATAGCCGGGAAGGTTGATCAGGTCGTCGGTGACAGGATTATAGTTATCTGGGAGCGTGGGGAGCTCGTCGGTGGTGGGGGCAATGATTAAGTTCTCGGTCGAATTGTCAATGTAGTTATTAATGTTGTTAATGACCGTTTGGGGGAGGCGGGTTGGGAGTTTTACTTTGTTGGCGGTTTTGGCGTTTATGTTGGGGACGTATTGCGGATTTGATACACTTGGATAAGAAACGCCCGGAACATTGAAAATGGAATATATTCCATATTGCTTATCAGTTAAGCCACCAGTAAAACGATATATACGGATTTTATTCGGCCATACTAATAAGGTGATTGCAGTAGAACTTGTACAACCATCCTCTTCACCAGTTTTTAAATTTTTCCAGTGTATCCTAGTATTCAAATAACTTACATCATTTTTTACAAAGCAATCATAATCCCCCGACTGGTTATCAAGATCAGCGTAATTCCAACCCGTATATGAAACTTTAATATCACTTGCTACATAGTATTCATAACCAAACGCAGTACCAATATATTTTAAATTTTTTCCATGAGTTATCGACCCGGTTCCTTGTTCTGGCCATACCACATCCACCACCCCTTTTAAGACGGCGTACAGGGCTTTCCCGCTGTATTTGCTCCAGTCGACTTCCTCACCATTTAGAAGCTTCTGGTTGAGGTTCTGGAGAACGTTCATCTGGTGGTTGTAATCGTCTGGATCGGGAAAAGCTGTCTGGAGGTTCGCTGTCCATTTTTCATTTATTTGATTCATTTGCTCAGGTGTATATAAAACATTAGTTTGTACATAACGACCTGCAATTAAGGCGGTGGCAATAGTAGCCGCTAAAATAGCATCATCAACACCTATCACTGCTTTAACCTTCTTTGGTTGAAAAAAAGGTATAATAAATAAGAATAATGAAAGTAGTATAGCAGTTGATTTCATAAATATATTTTTATTAAATCACAAAGTAATTTTTGATTATCTTTTCAAAAGTTCTTATATGCCGGTATAGCCTATTGTTACAGGCTTTTCCGGCATTTTTCATTGTGGAAGATACTCTCAAATCTTCTTATATCCCCGTATGTTTTGGTGTTCAAAAGTAGTATGTGGAGTAGTAAATTCTCCGTTTACTACTTAGGCAATCAGCCGCTTCATTTCTGTTATCGACGTTTCGGAAGTCGTATGCGCGTAATAGTTCAGCGTCATATTGATGTTGGAATGTCCCATGATGTACTGCAATGCCTTTGGGTTCATTCCTGCATTTGCTAACGTGGTGCAGAATGTGTGGCGTAAGGTGTGCGGTGTCATTACCTTTGGCAATGCTACCTTTTGCGTTTTGTTGTATTTCCTTACAAGCCCCCGGAACATACTTTCATAGTTGACTGCCACTTTTGGCAAACCGTTCCGGTTAAGGAACAGAAACTTTGTGTAGCCCTCTAAAATAACAGGCTGTGCATATTTCCGCTTGTTCAGCACCCGCTGAAATGCTTCTAACACTTTTTCACTCATAGGAATAACCCGGTTGCCGCTTTTCGTCTTAGGCGTTTCCACATAGTAGCCCACGTCTGCAATCTTCAAAAGTTGGTGGTCTACATTGATAAGCTGTTTGCCTAAGTCAATGTCAGCTTCCGTCAGTCCGCAGAGTTCCGAAATGCGAAGCCCTGTCCCTAACAGTATGATAATCTCGTCGTAGTATTTCTGATAGACTTTATCATGCTGCACAAAGGACAGAAAAGCCGCTTCCTGCGTAGGGGATAGAGGTTCCTTTGGTTCCGTATCATCTTCAAGGACTGTGTTCAACTGGAAGTCAAATGGATTTTTACGAATACAATCGTCCTGTATGGCTGTGTAAAAGGCAGCCTTTAAGGAACGCTTGTGGTTGTTGATAGTCTTGAAGCCGTAACCTTTTTCTTTCATGCGTAACGCCCATTCCTTTGCGTCGGAGAGCTTCACATTTTCAATCCGGCAGGCTCCAAGTTTATCCTCCTGCAAAATCCGCATGAGCTGTTTTCGCCCCTGCTTTGTACCATGCCGCACATTTGCCCGGTGGCGTATCTGCTTTGCGTAGAGTTGGCAGACCGTCATTTTCTTTCCGATATGGTCGATACCGTCGTCAAGGTCTTTTTGGATTTCTTTCTCTTTTTCCCTCAACGCTATATCGTCGCGCTTTCCTGCCGGGGTTTTGTCCGTAGGCACTAACTTCCAAGAATACACAAACTGCGGTTTCCCAAAGGTATCTATATATTTGTAGGCATATCTCCCGTCTTTTCTCTGGCTCTCTCCGGTGCGGAGAATACGATTTTTATTATCCCGTCTTTTTTCCGACATCGTTATGCTCCTTTCCATAATGGAAAGAGCCTTGATATGCTTGACTATATTGTACCACATTCAAGGCTCGATTTCACTATCAGATTGCGTCCACCGTATCAATCATTTTTTCAAACTGCTTACGCTTAATCTGAATACGGTTTCCGTTCATCATTACCCAGTCCGGGACGGGATTTTCTTCTGCCAGTTTCCGCAGCTTGCTTTCTCCGATACGGAAATATTTTGCTGCTTCTTCTATGGTAAGAGTGTACTTTTCCCAAATCGGCACGTCGTTATTGTTCAATTTGTCGTCCCCCTTTCTTAATGGGTCAAAAATCAATCTGTAACATAGGCTTTAATCGGACGGCTATTAGCGTAACCTCATGGGACTTGCACCCCTCCGGCGGTCTGCCGAAGCCCTACCCATTGCCTGCGACGCTCCTAACGCTCGGACTATGGCTATAAGGAAGTATCATTATGTATTCTGTGCGTTATCGCCCGCAGGCTGCTATCTCTGCTTTACGGTGTGGTATTTCTCGCTCGCTTTTCTATTAAGAGAAAGGTCATGGCGTACCCGCCGCATGGCTCGGCACAAAAGGAACGTATCCGATTTGCCTTATACTGCGTCGCCGTTCTATTGCGCCGCTTTCTTTATCAAAGAGCAGAGGGCTGTTCTGCGATATGGAACGGAAAAGGGGAAAGAAGCGTTCCAATATCGCATAGGTTATTCAGCCCGAAAAGTGAGGATAGCCCTCATCAGTCTTGCTTGCAGCCGTTCCCGAATATCCTCGTCAACGCCATAATAGACATTGCCGCGCTCGTCGTAGAGCTTCCGCATGGAAAGACTTGCTATGTAGCCGCTGAAATGCTGCAAGACCATTTTCATAGCGTCCGGGTCGCCTTTGCTCGCCGCCAAAATAACGGGATAGGGAACAAGGGCATTTTCCAGGTAGTCGTTTTGATTACCATTCGTTCCATTCATCAGCGTGTTCCTCCAAATATTTCTTTAACAGTTCAAAAGAGCTTGTCCGTCTGTACTGTATCGTGCTGCGCGACGTATTGAACATCTTTCCGATTTCCACGTCAGTCATGCCCTCGAAATAGTACAGAAGTATAGCAGTTCTCTTTTCTTCCGGCAGGGTGCGTATTGCTTCAAGCAATAACTTCGGGGTTATTTCTTTTCCCGCCATTTGATAAGTCGGCTCGGCTGTTTCAGCTTGAAAATATTTATCCGTAGTGTAAAGCTGCCGTTCCTCATGCAAGGCAAGGTCACAAAAAGAAACTTCCCGTTTCCTGCGTCGCCGGATTTCATCATGGGCGTTACAGGCTTCATTGTGTAACACCCGTTTACAGAAACTTTGAAAGACACATTGCTTCTGAAATTCTCTGCGATTAGGTTCCATGTAATCACCTCCTTTCTGCCGAAAGGCGGTAGTACCTCCCCTTTTCGCGGGATAATACAGGCGACTTTTTGCTTTGCCAAAAAGAGAGCAAAGTTTTTGAAAAATCTTCTGTAAAATGCAAAATGCGCCCATCTGCAAGGCGCAGACCGACGCATAGGAAATAACAGCAGTATTTAATTGATTTGATAGTTCATCTGTATAGTCGGACTTGTCCGGTGGGGGAGCTATACTTTTTTTAATGAATGTAACCTATGTATGCTGTATAGCAACAAAGAAATCCCCATAGCGGCAGCCCTCCTAAATGCCGCTAATTTATGTTATAGGTTGTCGTGATTTAGCAGTAGACAAAAAAAGCGGCGGCTCTAAAAATCAAAGCCACCGCTTCAAAGGCGCGTGAAAGTGTATCTGCTCTGCGACAGCTTTTTTTCTTTTGCCGTCGTTCGGCAGGTACTATCAATCAAATTATTTACCAACCCTTTTTTCTAACTGCTTTTTTCTTCTTACCAACAGTCAATGTACCAGGTTCTTTCTTTTTATTTGCAAGAATAATCATAGAAATCAAGAAAGTCAAAACTATTGTAATGAAAGCGGGGAAAATGTGATAAGTATAACCATATTCCGCACCACAAGTAGGGTCTACTAAAATCATGCTTGCTTTAATCGGATAATAATTTAACAGTGTTCCTTCAAAAGTTCCAAAATATCCATACACAAAAGCTAGTGCAACTCCACCCAAAAAATTATTTGCCGAACAACAGAATATCAGAATAATCGGCAAGACTGAAATATAAATTCCTATATTCGCCCCAGTAACACGAATAAACATATTGAGTAGATTGCCAAAATGAACTCCCGGAAATCCGACAATAATATTGATTACTAATGCTATCACACAACCTATAAGACTAAAGCTGATTGTCAACAGCAATAGAATAAGTAATTTTCCAGAAAGTAACTGTTTATATGGAATAGGAATTGTTAATATATTCTTCATAGTATCGTCTGTATATTCCCTTGTTATGATATAACCTGCAATCAGTGCAATAATAATCGGAAAAAATAAGGTACAATTACTAATCATAACCTGTTGCATAAAATAGTCAAACGTCCATGTCGGTCCACCGTTGGCTGTGGAATAAAACAGTGACAGCAACGGAGAAAGTGTTGTCATAATAATTCCGGCTTTTATTACAGAATATCGTTTTAATTTTAAAAATTCAGTTTTTATTATATTTCTCATATCTTTTACCTCGTCCATTTTTTATAAAAGCGAATTATCAGCCACAAAGAAAGTACAACTGTAATTGCCATAATAAAAATTGTATGGAAAGTAGTTGGTACAATCGCATAGGCTTCCGGCAAAAGATTATCTTTTTGCAAATTATCCATCATTAAGCCGCTTGTCCAGTTCATAACACACATAACTGGGAAAGAATTTAAGAAAGCAATTTTTGCAGCACTTATAGATGTCCCAATCGTTCCCATTAAGCCCCAGTTAAAAATAGAATAAAAAAATGCAAGCAGGATAGAAAGCAAAAAACTTTTGTTAAAGTAAATAATTAAAACTACAATCGGCAAAGAAGCTGCTACGATAAGAACTCCAAAAATAAGGCTCATATATATTTTATAAGCCATACCATAAACCATTCCTACATGAAACAGTTTACAGAACAATGCGACAGATAATGTGCTTATCAGACAAAATGCAATGCTGAAAATAAAGAGCATAGAAATTTTCGCCATAATGAGCTGTGTATTTGTAACAGGAATTGTTCTAAGGTTTTTGGAAGTATCGCAATCTCTTTCTATAAAAAACAAAATAGCGGCAATAATACCAACTAGACATGGGAGCAAAAAAGCTAAGCCATATCCCAACATCATTGTATAAACATAATCAAATCGGGTTTGAAGATAATGTTCCGTTGTATCTGCACCTGTTCCCGCCTTTGCCATATATGCCAAAATCAACGGAAAAAATAACGATAACGACATCAGTGCATATAATAATCTTTTCCGTTTTAATTTCCAAAATTCGCATTTGATTAGTTTAAGCAATTCCCTCGCCTCCCGTCACACGCTTGAAGTAATCTTCAAGACTTTCTTCACAAGTATGGGCTTCTGATACCTCCAATCCATTTTCTACAAAAGCAGTCACGATTTTTCCTACGGACAAATCAAGATTATGCAAGCGTAAATTGTGGTCGTCCTGTATAGAGAAATGGCTCTCATGGAAAGTACGCTCTAAAATTCTTGCTGCCTGTGCGGTATCAGAAAGAGTAAATCGGATATGTTTGCTGCTTTTTTGTTCCAGTTCCGCAAGACTTTCTTCTTCCAATAGTGCGCCATGGTCGATAATTCCAATATCATCTGCTAGCAAAGAAATCTCCGAAAGGATATGACTGGAAATTAAAATTGTTTTTCCCTTTGTATCGCAAAGCTCGCGAATAAAAGAACGTACTTCTGCAATTCCAATCGGGTCAAGCCCATTGATAGGTTCATCTAAAATCAGAAGTTCAGGGTCGTGCATAACTGCAAGTGCAATCGCAAGCCGTTGTTTCATACCAAGAGAATACTGGGAAAACAGTTTTTTGTCTTTATAAGGCAATCCTACCAAATCCAATGTGTTTTTAATTGAATGACGGTTGGGTATGCCCCGTAAGGTAGCAAAAATTTGTAAGTTTTCCGTAGCAGTCAAATTAGGGTAAAAACCGGGCGACTCAATCAGACTACCGATACGGGGCAACAATTTCTTTTCATTCCCCTGCAAAGACTTTCCCCATATTTTAACTTCGCCGGAAGTTGGCTTTGTCAATCCAAGTAGCATTTTCATAGTGGTCGTTTTTCCGGCTCCGTTTCTTCCAAGCAGTCCGTAAATTCTCCCTTTCTGCACATGAATATTTAAGTCAGCGACACTCTTTTGTGAGCCGTACTGTTTGGTAAGATTTTTTGTTTCAATGATATAATTTTTGTCCATATTCAAACCTCCTATTCTGTAAAGTATTCTATCATACCAACCTTGCATTAACCTTGCCGCAACCTTGCATTAACCTTGCAATTTGAAATATTGTCCTAAAAATAATTAAGGCTCCCGTCAAAAGGACGGGAGAACATTAATTTGCTAAGGGAAAAAGCAAAGTAAATTCCGTTCCTGTTCCCTGTATGCTATTTGCTGTTATTGTGCCGTTCATTTTTTCTACAAGTTGGTGTGCGATAGAAAGCCCAAGACCGCTGCCTTTTTCAGACCGTCCCTTATCGCATTTATAGAGCCGTTCAAAAATATGCTTCAAATCTTCTTTTTCAATCCCTATTCCATTATCTGCTAATCGGATTTGCATATTTTTTTCCTGCTTTGACAGGATTATTTCTATTTTATCCGCATGACTGTGAGAAATTACATTCTGAATAAGATTGTTCAATATCCGCATATAGCCGTCCGTATCAAGTTTTACCCGGAAAGGCTGTTCGGGAATATCAATATTGTAATCTATCTGCTTATCTTCAAATATGGGTATCCAGTCAATCAAGATATTTCGTGTCAGCTCCGCAGCTTCAACAATATTTATATCCATAGCAAACTCATTAGAATTTAATTTGAACCAGTCAAAAAGAACATCAATATATTCTTTCAAATCGTGAGCTTTGCGGCGGGCTGTTTCGATATAGTCGTCCCTGTCTTTTCCTGTAACAATTCCTTTATGTGCAGCGTCAAGATACCCAATAAGCGTTGTAAGCGGTGTCCGAACATCATGGGAAAGACTTGTCATAAGCTGTCGGTTTGTTTCTTCTGTCTGCCGGACAGTAGAAAGCCTGCTCTCATAAGACACAACAATCTCATTTATTTCATAGGCAAGAGGGGCTACCAGTTCATTTGTTGCAGATAAAATACGCCTGTTTCCATTTCCGTTTTTTACATCAATCAATGCGTCTGTTATCTCGGCTATCTGTTTTTTAACACGTCGAATAGCAAAGCAGGAAACAAGAATAGAGAAAAGTGCAATTATTATGGATAGAAAAATGACTGCTTCCATAGAAAATCAAACCTCCTTGTTAAAACGATAACCGATACCTTTAATCGTTTGAATATATTTTGGACTTCCGGGATTTACCTCTAATTTCTTGCGAAGTCGGCTGATAATCGCCATAATGTTGCTGTCATCATAGAAATATTCCTCTCTCCACACTTCTTCATAAATCTGTTGCTTTGTCAGAATTTTCCCTTGATTTTTCGCGCAGTATAAGAGTAAGTCAAATTCTTTTGGAGGCAATTCAAAAGTTCCATTTTCCGTAGTAACAGAACGATTTTCAATATCAATTTTCAACCCGTCAAATTCAAGTTGCTGTGATATTCCGTCCTGTTGATTGAAACGGGTATAACGGCGTATAAGGGAAACGATACGGGCTATCAGTTCGTCCATGTCAAAAGGTTTTGTCAAATAATCATCAGCTCCTGCCCTTAAACCGCGTACTTTAGAAGCACTGTCATTTTTTGATGTAAACATCAAAATCGGCAGGCTGCTTTCTTTTCTAATTTCTTCCAATGTTTCAAATCCGTCCATACCAGGCATCATAACGTCCAGTATCACAAGTTGATATTCTCTCTCTTTTAATTTTTGTAATCCCTCTTTTCCCATATTACAAAAATCAGCTTCTATATCTTCTGATAGCACGCTGCGTTTAATCAGCGCACAAAGTTCCTTATCATCATCTATAATCAAAACTTTATTCATGGTATAGCTCCTTTCCTTGTTTGGTTCTACCGTCAATCGGTTTTTCCGCGTCTTTTGGTATCAACCACATATACCCAAGTTTTGAAACACCCTGTATGCGTTTCTCCCTGCAAAGTATCTGTACCCGCCTTTCAGAAATTCCCCACTTCTTTGCTGCTTCGGGGCAAGACATATATTCCATAACAACACCCGTCCTTTCTGAAAATCTTATCATAATAATTATAGTCTGACACACGAACAATAGCAAGTATATAAATATGAATTATTATGGCTATTTAGTGGAACTGTATAGACATATCCAAAGAGAAAGGGGAACAGTAAAATGTAACTGGGTGAATAAATATGGCAAAAAGACCGGTAGAAAAATATGACTTCAAGGCATTTGGAGAAGCTATAAAAGCTGCGCGGACGGGGCGCAAAGAAAGCCGCAAACAGGTAAGTGATGAAATGTATATTTCTCCTCGCTATCTTGCAAATATCGAAAACAAAGGACAGCACCCCAGTCTGCAAATCTTTTTTGAGCTTATGCTTCGTTACAATATATCCGTAGACCAGTTTCTTTTAGATACGCCCACCCAAAAAGATACAAAGCGGCGGCAGCTCGACGCTCTCCTTGATGATATGAGCGATAATGGCATACGGATTGTAACGGCAACTGCAAAAGAAATTTCAGAAGTCGAAAAAGAGGACAAATAAATGTGTCCGGCAAATTGAATATGATTTAGGAAGCGTTGTAATCTTTACAGATTGCAGCGTTTTTCTTTTGCTCTTTTTTGGCATATAGAGCATTGCGTTGTAGTAACCAGTGAGGAAAAAACTTTCGTAGCAAGCATAGGAAAAGAGTACCCTTTTCCGTATTTTCGCCCTCCCGTCCTGCGGTGCGTCGGTTGAAAATTGCTTGTTGGGAAGTGTCCCAAACCCTCAAAGCGGAAAGGAGCGATTGCATGAACGGACGCAAAAGAAAAGTACAAATCAAATTCTATGTAACAGAGGAAGAAAGGGTGTTGATTGAGCAGAAAATGAAGCTCGTCCCTACCCAAAACATGGCGGCGTATCTTCGCAAGATTGCCATTGACGGCTATATCATTCAGACAGACCATAGCGATATAAAAGCCATGACAGCGGAGATACAGAAAATCGGGGTCAACATCAATCAGATTGCAAAGCGTGTCAATGCGACAGGCAGCGTCTACCAAGAGGACATAGAGGAAATAAAGGGGGTGCTTGCAGAGATATGGCGGTTACAAAGATTAAGCCTGTTAAAAGCACGTTGAGCAAAGCCCTTGATTATATCCAAAATCCGGATAAGACAGACGGGAAAACGCTTGTGTCCTCTTTTGGGTGCAGCTATGAAACGGCAGATATTGAGTTTGAATATACCTTGTCGCAGGCTCGGCAGAAAGGGAACAACTTAGCCTTTCATCTGATACAATCGTTTGAACCGGGAGAGGTGGACTGTGAGAAAGCCCATGCAATCGGAAAGCAGCTTGCCGACGCAGCAACAAAGGGACAGCACGAATACGTCCTTACCACCCACATAGACAAGGGGCATATCCATAACCACATCATTTTTTGCGCGGTCAACTTTGTTGACTACCATAAGTACAATTCCAATAAGCGCAGCTACTACGGCATACGGAATATGAGCGACAAGCTGTGTCGGGAAAACGGGCTGTCCGTCGTCGTTCCGGGCAAAGGCAGCAAGGGAAAAAGCTATGCAGAATATCAAGCGGAAAAGGTCGGTACAAGTTGGAAAGGCAAGCTAAAAATTGCCGTTGATACGCTTATCCCCCAAGTAGCAAGTTTTGAAGAATTGTTGCAGCGGTTACAGGCAGCGGGCTATGAGATAAAGCCGGGAAAATATATCTCCTGCCGCGCTCCCGGACAGGAACGGTTTACCCGCTTAAAAACCCTCGGTGCAGATTATACAGAGGAAGCAATCAAAGAACGGATTGCAGGCAAGCGCACAAAGGCAGCGAAAGCTCCCAAAGAGCAGCGTGGCGTATCGCTGCTTATCGACATTGAAAACAGTATCAAGGCACAAGAGAGCCGGGGCTATGAACAGTGGGCGAAAATCCATAATCTGAAACTGGCGGCAAAGACCATGAATTTCTTGACAGAACATCAGATTGAGCAGTACGCGGATTTAGTCAGCCGGATTGAAGAAATAACTGCGGAAAACGAAAAGACCGCAGACGCATTAAAGAGTGTGGAAAAGCGTCTTGCAGATATGGCGGTGCTGATGAAGCACGTTACCACCTATCAAAAGACAAAACCAGTCTATGAAGCATACCGCAGGGCAAAGGATAAAGACGCATACCGGGCAAAAAATGAAAGCAGTCTGATACTCCATGAAGCGGCGGCAAAGACACTGAAAGCGTCGGGCGTTACCAAGCTCCCCAATCTCGCCGCCATGCAGGAAGAATACGGGAAGCTCCAAGCGCAGAAAGAAGCCCTTTACACTGATTATGGCAAGCTGAAAAAACAGGTCAAGGAATACGACGTTATCAAACAGAACATAGACAGTATTTTAAGACTGGAAAAAGAACCGGAACGGAGCAGGGAAACCGAACGCTTACAGTAGAAATATCTATAAAAGCGTGGTAGGATAAAGATATTCCAATACAGACAGGAGCGTGAAAACATGGCAGACCAAACAATACCCGATTATGAAACCATACGCGCCGCCGTTGCCGGAGAAACATGGGCGGTGGAAAAGGTGCTTATGTGCTACAAGGACGAAATCGACAGGCAGGCAACTGTAAAGAAACGTCAGCCGGACGGAACATTCAAACTGGAAATTGATGAAGATATGCGCCAGTATATCACAATGAAGCTGATAGAAGCCCTCCCCCAATTTCCCCTTGAAGAAATGGAAAGAGAGGAAAAAAGAAATCGGGACAAAAAATCATAAAAAGGTAGACGGGAAGCTGCTGCGGATAGATAAGCAGTTTCGACATTTGAAGCAACGGCAAAAAGAAACTATCAGTACATGGCTTTATGAGGAATACCGCCGCCTTTGGATAGAAAAGGGACAGGAGCCGCATAAACGCAACAACCGGGAAATCGTTGCCGCTGTTATGGAACAGATAGAAGCTGCGGGGATATGGCTGCCGGAACAGGAAGTAACAAAATATTTTTACCGCAGGAAAACCCATTACCGGAACCGGATAGAAAAAGAATTACAGCCGAAGCCGGAAATGCAGGATAAAGACAGTCAGACACAAAAAGAACAGGGTGCAGGAAGCCAGTAATGACCTCCCGCACCCTGTTCTTTTATAGGTACTGATTTTAGAATGTTACGCAGTAGAACCCCGATTTCAAGGGAAAAGGTATTCTGTATCGCCTATGCCAGTTTCACGCCGTTTATGCCCTGTAAATCAAGGCTTTTTTCGCCCTTATTGCGTAACCGCCGCGCGTCGTTTCCTCATGCGTTCCGCTGCCTGTCTGCGGGTAATCCGTTTCCGGCAGTCCGGGCAGTATTTGACGCTGTTTGATTTTGATACAAAGAACGTGCCGCACTCGGTACAACGCTTTTTATCCTCGGTCTTGAAAAGCTCTGCATAGAGCAACTTATCAAGGGGAAGTACGGCGGTCTGAAACCACTTGCATAGAAGTGAATAGGAAATAAGCTGCGGGCAGACACATTCCTCCCCGTCGTCCAATAAGATACAGTGTCCGCGCTCGCAGTTGCAGCACTCCTTTTTTACAAGGCTGTTGACTTTCCGGCTCTGTGGCGGCGTGAGCCGCTTACTCCCGGTCATACTTCATCAGCGGCGAAAATGGAAAGCTCCGCATACTCGTTTTCTGTTAGTGGGGAAATTTTCTGTAAGGTGCGTTCTGCAAAGGGACGCATATCCTCGTCCATGAATGGTAGCGCAGTCGTCATATTTTCCATAAGCTGTGCCTTGCTTCCCTCATGGTAAATACTCAACAGGTTCATTTCTTCAACGGTCAGTCTAATCATGCTCATACCTCCAATTCGTGATGTTTTGATTTTGCTGTCTTTTTCGGGAGTTTTGGGGATTTTTCTGTTTGTAACTGCGCCCGGACAGAGGGACGGGACTTTTTCATCTCTTTATTCCTCTCGCTTTTATCTATCAGCGCATAAACGCCATGCCTGCCCTCCAACGTAGAAAAGGAAAGGCTTTTGTAAGGGAGCATGGAAAGCAGCCGTTCCATATCCTTATCCGTTGCCAGTGGAACAAAGTAGGGAGAAAGTTCTACCGCACAATGGGTCTTTTCGGGGCTGTCCGGTTCTCCAAGCCCTTTTACATTTTCCACAATCCGGCGGGCTTCTGCTTCAATCCGTCTGTCATGCAGGGCGGCGATATGTAACTGAAAATCCCCCTGCGTATGCGGTGTTCGTTTTTTCTGCTGTTCCCTCAAAATGCTTTTTAAGGCTTCCGGGTCGTTTGGCTGTGCTTCAAAACGTATAAACTTTCCAAGCTGCGGGTCAGTGTTCCCGTCAAAATATTGTCCGGCAGGTTTTGTCAGCTCCCCATGCTCATAAATCAGCGTGTAGTTGTCGGCAGGGATTGATTTTTCGATTACTTCCCGGAAATGCTGCAAATAATCCAGTTCATAAAGATTGCCCTTGATTTTTTCCTGCTCTGTGCCTGTCAGTTCCACCGCATAGGCAAGGATAGTATCGCGGGTCTGTTCCCCGTAAAACCGCCATGTATTATGCTGCCTTGTGTCCTTTAGAAAAACGTCCCGTTCCCGGAAGCAGCACGTCCCGGACGGGCGGGAAAACCACAAAAGCCGTTTGTCCTCCGGGACAGGGCTTACCGCCGCTTTCTGCAAAATCTGTTTGTCTATGTCAAAATCGCTCTGATAAAAAGCGGTATTCTGTTTCATTATGGCTTCAAGGGAAGCGATAACGTCCACATTTTCAAATTTTTGTAACTTCATAGGTCAGCTCCTTTCCAAATCCTGTGTTTTCTGTCTTGCCTGTTTCTTTGGTGTCTGTTCTTTCGCTGCTTTAAGCTGCGCCCGGATAGAGGGCTTTTCCTGTTTGGCAGGCTTGCCACGTTCCTTATCGGTTTTCAATGCTTCGGCGTATTCTGCAAGGGAAATCTGTCCTCCGGCTTTTGCTTTTTCTTCCAGTTCCGCAGCGGTCGGGGTGTTGTTTATCTGCCCGTCAATCATGTTGTAATTTTGCTCGGTGGTCTGCTCGGCAGCTTTCAAATAGTTTTTCGGCTGCAAAAACTCTGGCACGTCCTTATACCCCAAGCTGTCTACATAGTGGGCGGTGTCCTGCCCGTTCTGATGAAGCACCACCACGTCGGAAACGGAAAGGCTGTGTCCCTTAAAATCTTTCGGGTGGTCGATATTGAAGCGGGTGTAAATATCTTCAAGGGACATTCCCGGCGTAAGGGGTGCGGTATAGATAAGCTCATAATTGCCTCTGTCAATGCTGTTTCCCGCCGCCTGTATGCGGTCGTAAGGCTCAAAGCGCAAGTCCCGCGTTTCTTTGCCGTTCTTTAGCTGATAAATTCCGAAAGTGTCCTCGTTCCCATAGAGTAAGAGAGCTTCCCTTGATGGCTCGCTTTCCCGTAGTTCTTGCTTCATGGCGTTGTACTCCCGCAGGGCTTCCCATGTTTCCTTTTCCACGCCGAACAAGCCGCCTTTTTGTGCGTGTGCCTGTAAATCCTCCAAGGTATCAACAAGCCCCTCTGTGCCGTCCTCATAGAGAAGATAAACGGACATATCCTCATGGAAAAGGCGTTCAGCGGCTTCCTGCTGAAGCGGAAGCATACCGTCCCAAGCATAGCCGTATTCCTGCATATCCTTGACGCTGATTGTAGGGTCTGGCATAGGGATTTCCGGCGCGGCGGTCTGCGTCTTTGCGTAAAGCTCCTTGACTTCTCCCTGTGTCAGCTCCCCGGCGGTAAGCTGCGCCATAAGCTCTCGGCATTTCTCCGGCGTTCCGATATACAAAACGTCGCCTATCTTTGCTTTCCCGTCCTCCTGCGGAATGTAGGCTTGCAGCAGATACAGGTTGTCCCTGCTGTCGCTGCGGGGATTTGCGTGTACCTTGTAAATGGCTTCCTGTTCGGGCTTTTTCTGCGCCGCTTCTTTTTGCGCCCGGATATGCGCCCGCTGTATCTCGGTAGGCTTTTCCCCGGTAAAGGGTGCAATCGCCTTGATATAATCAGCCGCATAGTAGGCGTTACTGGTAAGCTGCCGCTGCCATGCCCCTGCTTTGGGCGACCAACGGAAGCCATTACTTTTTAAGGCTTCCCGCGTGGCTTCGTCCGGCTTATCTTCAAAGAAGATTTGCAGACGGTTCGCTTCGGTGTTTGCTTCCACCTTGCCGCCGTCAAATTCCCAACCCACAAAACCGATTTCCTTTTGCTGTGAAAGGGATTTGATACGGTCTTTTACGCGCCTGATTTCTGCGCTGTTGTTGGATAACGCCCAAGTCGCAAAAGGCTTGTCCCCCAAATGCCAACTGCTCGCCATGTCTGCTTTCAGTTTTTCAAGCTGTTCCGGCGACAAATGCGGGCAGCCGTCAAGGGTCTTATGCTTGCGGTAGTAGGCGTTTACGGCTTTCATGGTTTCCTGCGATTTTTCAAGGTTTTCCAGTTTCTTCTCCAACTTCTGTACTGCCTGCGGGTCGTCTGCGCTGATACCGCCCATGCCGGTGCTGCGGATTTTATCAAGAAGTCCTTGTATGTCCTGCCATTCCCGGTAATTGCTGTCGCGGGCTGCGTTCTGCTTTTCTTTCTTCCTTGTGGGGAAGTTAGAGCCGCCCGCAATGAGGATAGAGGGAACACGCGCGTCAATCTCATAGCCTTTGTTCATGTTCGCCGCCAGTTTCCGGGCGTAAGTGTCAAGCAGGCTGTCGATTTTCTCATGGTACATCGGGTCTACCCGTTGTTTCTGCCTTTCTGCAAGCTGTACGGCTTCATCTACATAGTGCCTGTATTCAGCCGTCGCGCTGCCTTGCTTATAATCAGAAAAGCTGTTCATATCCTTTGCACGTTTGGCGGCAGCTTCATTGATTGTGTAATAAGGTGCGGCGGGGGCTGCCTGTCCCGGCTGTGTAGTCTGCGGTGCTTCGCTGTTTGCGCCTGTATCAGCTTCCGGCTCGGTCTGTGCTTCTTTTTCCTGTACCGGGGCTGTTTCTTCGGGAAGCTCCGGCGCGGCTGCTTCTGCTTCGGGCTGTATGGTAGCTTCCTGTGGGGTCTGTGCCTGTTCGGTGGTCTGTTCCTTATCCTGTGCCTTTTGGATTTCTGCAAAATGTCCGTCTATGGTATCAATCAGACTTGCGGCGGTGCTGCGGATTGTTTCAAGAGAGCCTTTCAGTTCTGCAAGTTCTTTTCCGCTGCTCCACCCGGCGATATACCCAAAAGAATAGTCGGACGTATCAAGCCCGTAATGTTGACAGACCGCATAGGCAACGCTTTCCGCCTGTACCTCGCGGGTGCGGCGGTCGGGACGTTCCGGCGCGTCTTTGTCTATGTCATGGAGTGTTGCATGGGCGATTTCATGGATTGCGGTCTTGATGTTCTGCAATTCGTCCATACCCTCGTTGATAGAGATACGCTTTTCCTCATAATTGCAGCGTCCTTTTACGCCGCCGCTTAGTGCTTCAAATCCCATAGCAAACGGGGAAGTCCTTTCAAGGGCAGCGAAAAAATCCTGATACTGTTCCACGTCGCCCGTAAGCTCCTTTATCCCAAGGTCGGGCAACTCCTTACCCTCGGTCTGCGACACGTCAAAAACAGATACCACACGAAAGGCGGGGATTTGGATTTCCTTTTCCTCGGTAACGGCTTTCCCGTTCTTATCGAAAACAGGCTTTTGCGTGTCCGGGTCGATTTTTTCCACCTGTTTCTTAACGGTAAAGGGCGCGGGCGCAAGTATCTTGATAGCTTTTTCTCCCGGCTTTACATGGCGGTCAAATTCCTTTTCCCATTGTTTATAGCCTTTTACAAGGTTGCCGCCCTGCATGGCGATAAGGATTGTATTGTTTAGGCTGTAATCATGGAATTTAGACATAGTACGCAGATAGTCGGCGTAACGGTCGCTTTCATAAATCCCCAAAATGCCCTGTTCCAGTCGGTCGGTAATCTCTTTCATTTTGTCGGCGGGCTTTTCGGAAGATAGGATAATCGGGAGAACCGGGGGCTGCTCTGTGGCAGTGGTCGGTATGGCTGCGGCAGCGTCAAGGTCTGCCTGTTCCTGCGGCTGCGGCGTTACCCGGTATTCCTCCGGCACGTCGCGCCCGTCATACCACTGTGTAAAGGTGTTGCGGTTGTTGTAGATATATCCCTGCTCGGTAAATCTGCCCCCGTCATTGATAGCAGCGTCCCGCCCGTATTCCTCATACATGAAATAATTTTTTGCTTCTTCCGGCAGCTCCAACTCGTCCAGTTCTTCAATCAGATAATGCCCGTAATCTTCCTCGGTTTTTACGGACGGATAAATCCAGTAACAGTCAAGGTTTTGTGCAAGGTTTATAATGTCCTGCAAGTCCCTTGTATGGTCGCCGTATGTGATAGCCGCAGCAAATTTTTCCCGGTCGTCGTCAAACTGCATTTTCAAAAGTTCGCTCAAATAGTTCAGTTCGTCAAGGCTTTCAAGCTCGGTCAATTTCCCTGCCAGTCCTGCAATAGAGGACTGGTATTCTGTGATATGCAGTTCCCCGTAGTTTTTGCCGTCTATCCCGATACGGTCAAAGACTTCTTTCAAATGCTCGGCAGTCGTGGGGAATGATACCCATTCGCCCGCAGGTCTGCCCTCGGTGTACTTTCCAAGATTAGAAAGATACCCGCTTAAAATCGTTTCTGCCATGCGTTCACTCCTTTCGTTTTCAATCATGCGGTGCATAAGTTCGTAGTCCTCTATGCTCATGCTCCCGTCAAATAGATAGGGGTCGGGTTCTTCGCCGTCCCGGTAGGCTTTTTCAGAGAAAGGCAGCCCCGCAGCGTGGGCGGCGGCTCTTGCTTCCTCGATAAGCTCCGGCGGCAGCCTGTCGTCGTGGGCTTCGATAAATTCCCCGATATTGCTATATCCGTTTTCGTAGTGGCGACGCACCCCGGCGGTCAGTTCGTCAAGGTTCCTGTCCTCGCCAAGATAGCCGGAATAATAGCCGTTTACCACAACGGCGGCAGGGTCAGCCTGCTTGATTTCTTCCATGCGGCTTCTGTCCTCCGGGTAAAGGTAGTCGCCCATTTCAAGGTGGAAATATTCGGCGTTCCAAGAACGTCCCGTTTTCCAAAACGTCACCCAAGCGATACCGTCCCGTAATTCTTCTTGATAGTCCTTTACGGTGTCCCGTAAACTTGCCATGTGTAACCTCCTTTCCAAAGGGCAGCGCGGACGCTGCATGTTCCGGTTTCATCATTCAGTACCCCGCGCCCGCGTTTTTGCCAAAGATTTTATAGATTTTTTCAAGATTTCAGAGGGTAAAACCCTCCACAAAACAGAGGGTTTGGGACACTTCCCAACAAGCAAAAATCCCCGCCGTTCTCGGTAGAGAAAGCAGGGATTTTACGGAAAAGGGTACTCTTTTCCTATGCTTGCTATTCAGTTATTTTTTCTTCGGTAGTTCAATGCGGTAGTTGACATATTTCCCGCCCGTATCAGCCAATACGATAGTTCCGTCGTAGGTTTTGCCCGTCTTTGGGGAATAGAGCTTTTTCACATTTACCTTGCCGGATTTTAAGAGTGCAGCGGCAATCTTTGGGGTAAAGGTTACTTTTCGTTCTTCAAAGAAACGGTCATTTTTCCACATGGTAAAGATACATTCCTTATTACTGCAATAGTAGTTTTTCTTTCCCTCATAGACAGGAGAACCGCAGCGGGGACATTTCCCAAGCTCCGGCTTTTCCTCTTTGAAACGCCCCTTGTCAGCTTCGGAAAGAAACGGATAGGTCTTTACCAATTCCCGCGCCATATCCTCGATACCCTCCATAAATGCGGCGGGTTCTGCCTTGCCTTTTGCAATCTGCGTCAGATTGTTTTCCCATTCTGCGGTAAGCTGCGGGCTTGTCAAGGTGTCCGGCAGGACGCACACAAGGTTGATACCGTCCTTTGTGGGAAGTAGCTGCTTGCCTTTTCGCTCCACAAAACCGCCCTTTACCAGTTTTTCAATGACGGCGGCGCGGGTGGCGGGAGTTCCAAGCCCTTTGCGTTCTGCGTCCGGGTCGGTGTCCTCGCTTCCGGCGCGCTCCATAGCAGAGAGCAGCGACGCTTCGTTGTGAGGTTTTGGCGGTGTTGTGTCATGCTCCGTTACCGTTGCCGCCGAATTTTCAAAGGTCTGTCCCTCGGTAAATGGCGGCAGGGTCTTTTCTGTGTCGCTGTCTGCGTCGTCCGTTTCGGGCTTGTTCTTTAAGGCTGCCCGATAGCGGCGGTCAAGTTCTTTCCACCCGTCGGACAGTACCCTTTTTCCCCTTGCGGTAAAGGACTGTCCGGCACATTCAAAGATTGCCGTAACCGCTTCAAAGGTATGCGGTGCGGCGGTCGCCATGAGCAGACGCGCCCCGGCAAGGGTAAGGATATTCCTTTCGCTTTCCGGCAGCGCAGCAAGGTCGGTCTTTGAAAGCTCCATAGTCGGGATAATGGCATGGTGGTCTGATACCTTTTTACTGTTCAGCACCTTTGCAAGCTCCGGCGTGAAGTCTTTTCCCGCCATAAAAGAAAATTTCCCACAAAGCAGCTTGATAATGCCCGCCGCTGTGTCGCCCATGTCGTCGGTTAGAAATGCGCTGTCGGTTCTCGGATAAGTAAGCAAACGCTTTTCATACAGGGCTTGTGCAAGGTCAAGGGTCTGCTTTGCGGTATAACCGAACAGGCGGTTTGCTTCCCTCTGTAAAGAAGTAAGGTCAAAGAGCTTCGGCGGGGCTGCGGTCTTTTTCTCTTTCACAAGGGAAGTACAGACTGTCCGCGATGCTTCGCAAGTCGTTTTTAATGCGTCGGCTTCTGCCTTATCTGAAATTCTTTCACTTGCAGCTTCCGCGCCGGATAAGGCAAGGCGCACATGGTAGTATTTTTCTTTCTTGAAAGTGGTAATCGCTGCGTCCCGGTCAACAAGCATTTTTAAGGTCGGGGTCTGTACGCGCCCCACGTTCAAGGTATGATTGTAAAGGACAGAGAAAAGGCGGGTGGCATTGATACCAATTAACCAGTCAGCCTTTGCCCTGCATAATGCGGAAGCAAAGAGCGCGTCGTATTCCTCGCCGTTCTTCAGACGGGAAAAGCCCTCTTTGATTGCGCTGTCCTCCATAGAGGAAATCCAAAGGCGGCGCATAGGTTTCTTGCAGCCCGCCATTTCATAAACAAAACGGAAAATGAGTTCACCCTCGCGCCCTGCGTCGCAGGCATTGACGACTTCGGAAACATCTGCCCGGTGTATAAGCTCCTTTAAGGTCTTGAATTGCTTTTCCTTGTCAGCCGCAACGGTGTACTTCCATTCCTGCGGCAAAATCGGTAAGCTGTCATAGCTCCACTTTTTATACTGTTCCCCGTAGGCGGCAGCTTCCGCAAGCCCTACCAAATGTCCCACGCACCAAGAAACGATATAGCCGCTTCCTGTGAGAAATCCGTCTTTCTTTTCCTTTGCCCCAAGTACGGCAGCTATTGTCTGCGCTACACTGGGCTTTTCTGCGATAACTAAAATCAATGATAAATCCTCCTTTCGGGTAAAAGAAAAGAGCAACCGATTTTTCGATTGCTCCTACAAGTGATTGTATAAAATTGTGCGATATGAAATAGTAAAATAATTTGACAAACCGGAAGTTGTTTATTTCTTCTTTTTCGGTTTTGGGGCTGGCAGTTCATCATACATTGCATGAAACAAGCCTGTCAAAAATTCCTTATTATCAACTTCATCTACCAACAACATCTCTTTTGCTCCCTCATAGGGTAATTCATACGGAGCTGTCGGCATATAACTAATTGCCGATTTTACTGGTTTAACAAGTAATCTATCATCATAGATACCGCCTACAATCTTGCCACGATAATAAATAATAAATTCTCCTATCATAGCTCGATAAGTAATTTCTTCTAACTCAGATAGCTGCCCTAAAATAAACTCTAAGTATTCCTTGCTTGATGCCATATTTCCACCTCAAATTCTTATTTGTTTAACTCTGTCATTTCCTATGGTTGGAACAATTATATCATATTCCATATCGCAAGTACATCTTTTTATCGTTCCGTCTGTCGTTTGGTTTCCAGTTTTCTGATACAGTACCCCACACAAGGGGACTGTCCCTTGTAAGGACAGGAAGTGCAAGCCGGGGGATAAGGAACAGGCGGCGCATTATCACGCCGCCCGTTCGGTTTCTGTATCATCATCTTTTCAAAGGGATTGTCGGTAAACAGGGTCATAGGGTTTCTTCCTCCGTTTCTTCATCTTCGGGAGTTTCCCCGGTATCTGTTTCCGGCTCGTCCTCGTCGTAATCCTCAAATTCAAAATCTTCAAGGTCGGTATCGCCCTTTACATTCTGCTTCGGCTTTAGAAACTTAAAGTAGTAGAACGCTGCGCCGCCACCAAGCAGGGCAAAGAGGACTAAGGCAAGCACTACACCGGGATTGCCACCTTTTTCTTTCGGTTCTTCTGGCTGCTCTGTTGGTGTTGGGGTGGGTTCTTTGCCTGTGCAGCCTGTCATACTGGTAACACATACCGGGCAGGACGTGTTTACCTTTCCGGCTTCGCATTTTTCCGTACAGTTACAGCTTTCCGGCTTTTTGGCAGCTTCGCCGTTTTCGGTCAGTGCCATAAGGTCGGCTTCGTCCACTTGATTTAGGAAATGTACGGTCTGTTCCCCCTCGGCGGCGCGGTCAATGAGGATATAGAAGTAGTTGCCGCTTTTGGTGGTAACAGTGATAAGCTGCTTATTGCCGCCGTAATCGTCAACCAGTGTTGCGTTTCCCTTTGGGGTAAGGGGCGGCGTTTCTTCTTTTTCCTCCACAATCACGCCGCTGTCATTAGTTGCGTCCTCTGCGGGCGGCTCTGTGGCTGCGCCCTGTGCATAGGCAGGGACAGAAAAACCGCCCATAAGGATAAGGGCGGCACAAAGGGCAGTCAGGGTCTTTTTCAGTTTATTCTTCATCTGCATTTTCCTCCTGTTCTTCGTAGTCTGCGGCTTCGGTAGCGGGTGCGGCGTTCATGCCGGGAATACCGCCGCCGGACAGCATAGCGTTAAGTTCCTGCGGGGTCAGACGCATAGCTCGTACAAGCTGTACGATTTCAAGGTTTTCCGCTTCGGTTTTCTGCGCTTCCAGTCCTTTTAACTTGTTCTGATACTCTGTGATTTTCTCGCGGGTCTTTGCGATTTCCTTATTGATACGGTCGATTTTATTGTTTGCCATAGGTCATTTCTCCTTTCTTTTTGGGGCTGCTTTACCAGTTCATCAGCCCGTAGCCTTTGATACATTGATAGTTAAGGTCATAGCTCTTTATCTTGCAGGCGTCGCCGGAATTGCCCTCAACGGTATAGACGCGGCTGCCGTCCCTGCCAAGCACAAGCCCCACATGGTCGGCAACGCCGTCTAAATCCCAATCGAAAAAGATAGCGTCGCCCGGTGCGATATTCTCATAGCCGCGTGCGCCCCATTGTCCCCTTGACTGAAACCAAGGGACACCCTGCCATTCGCAGCCCGCAAAGCGCGGTTCGCTTTTTCCGGCTTGATTGTAGCACCATGATACAAAACAGGCGCACCATTCCACGCGGCTGTTAAAGCCGTACCAAGACCAGTAAGGGTAGCCGCCCACATTTCCGACTTGCTGCTTTGCAAGCTCCATAAGTTCTTGATTTCCGGGGCGCGTACCGTTTACAAACTCCACGCCGCTTAAATCCTCGGACGGGCTTCCGTCGGGAGAACCACCGCCGAAAATCAGCGGTTTGTTGCCGCTTGTTTCCAAGTAGACATGGAACATTTCAAGCTGCTGTGGCGTAAGAAGTTCCTCCGCAAGCTCGGAAATCGGCTTGTTTGTCAGTTTCACATTCAAGATGTAATACTCATAAGGGACTTCCTCGGTGGTGGTTTCCCCGGTTTCTGGGTCGGTGCTTGTTTCGGTGCGGTAACGTATTTCAACCTCCTCGGTCAGCGTCAAGGTGTACTGCATGGCAAAGATACGTTCAAGCTCTGCCTGTGCGCTCTGCGGGGTGTAGCTCTGCAAGAGGGCGGTCAAGTAAGACGCAAGTTCATGTGGGTTATGTCCGATACTGTCAAGGTCATAGCGGTATTCATCATAGCCGAGGTGGGTGTTTTCGATATTGTCAATCTCACTTTGCAGCCCGTTTTCCAATGCAGCATAGTTGTTTTCAACTGCCAAAAGGTCGCTGTCCTCGGACGTGTAGGAAGTGCCAAGCACGCCATTAGTCAAGCCCGAAAACATAGCCCCGCAAGAGGACAGCCCTGCGGAAATCATAATAAAGAGAAGCAGCGCGGCAACTGCAATCAAAATGCCCGCCGGGTGTCTTGCCGCAAATGCGGCGGCTTTCCTCGTTTCCTCGGCGGTTTTCTTCGCCGTCTTTCTTGTGGCTTCCGCTGCGGCTTTTGCCCCTCCTTTCTTTGCCGCCTTTGCATACTGGCGTTTTATCTGCTGTTTCTGCATGAAACGGGAAAGCGGGTTAGAGGTAAGCTGCGGGTTGTCGTGCAGGGTCTTGTGATACTGGAAGTTGACGTTTGCCTTAAATGCTGCCTTTTCTGCCTTCGCTGCTTCCCGGTAGGGTTTCAGCTTATGGCTGCGGTAGCCCTGTTTTAACTTCCGCGCCCCGTATTTCGCGCCGCGCTCGGCAAGTTCCTCCGACTTATGCGCCCCCTCAACGCCGGAATTGTCTTTTTCAACCGAATGTATCTTGTTGTGGACGAAAATCCCCGCTTCCTGTGCAGGGCGGGACAGCGGGTTTCCCTTTTTGCCGCCGGGTATCGGTTTTTCCTGTTTTTCAAAGAGTAAGCGGGTCTTTGCTTTTCCTGTGGCTTCATCAAAGGTGCGCTCCTTAACCAGTTTCTTTTGCTTTGGGATAGCTGCCTTTGCCGCGTCCAGTCGGTCAGCGGCTTTGTTTGATTTCTCAATATAGCGTTCCAGTTCCGGGGCGGCAAGTTCTTCCTCGGTAAACTGCAAGCGGGAAGTGGAAGTACGCAAAGCAGTAGCTTCCTGCTCTTTTTTGACTGCCTTTTTGTTTGCCTTTCGGGTATGTGCTGCGTCAAGATGTTCTATGACGCGTTCCGCTGCGGCACTGTCCGGCTGTGAAAAGTCGCTGTCTGCTTCCCGGCTGCTGATACGCTCGGCGGTCTGCTGTGTTTCGTTGACTTCCACCACGCCGTCGCGGGTCATTTTCTGTGTGATTTTATCGCGTGGTTTTAATTGTTTGATAGTCCTGCACCTCCAATCCGCGCCCTCGCAAGGGCGCAATACTCTGCATTTAATTCAATCCCGATATAATGGCGGTCAAGGCTTTTTGCTGCAAATCCTGTGGTTCCGCTTCCGAAAAACGGGTCTATGACAATCCCACCTTTGGGACAGCCCGCCAAGATACAGGTTTCCGCTAATTTTGGGGGAAAAGCTGCAAAATGCGCCCCTTTATATGGGACAGTGTTAATCAGCCACACGTCCCGCTTGTTCCGCGTGGTCGGCATGAGCGCGTCGTCATAGTAGCCACCGTCCCGCGGTCGGTTTAGTCCCTGCACCTTTCCTTGTCCGGGTATTTCCTGTGTGTATTTGCTGTTGGTGCTGCGCGCTCTGCGATAGTAGGTGCTAAGGGTTCCGCAATGGCGGCAGCGTCATAGTAATATTTCTTTTCCTTTGAAAGCAGAAAGATATGTTCATAGCAGCGGGTAGGGCGGTCTTTGCAGCTTTCCGGCATAGGATTTTGTTTTTGCCATATAATATCGCTCCGTAGATACCACCCCTGTTCACGCAGGGAAAACGCCAAGAGCCAGGGAATACCGATTAAGTCCTTTTGTTTGCAGCCGGTAACGCGGCTGTTCCTTGCAATCCGCTGTCCGGTGCGTCCCTTTGGGTTTTTTGGGTCAGCATAGCCGCCTTTATTTCCTGTGCCGCAATAGGTGTCTGCGATATTCAGCCATAACGTACCGTCCTTTCTAAGCACCCGGTAAAGCTCGCGAAAAACAGAGGTCAGCCTGTCAATATACTGTTCCGGCGTATCCTCCTGTCCGATTTGTGCGTCAAGCCCATAGTCCCGCAGCGCAAAGTACGGCGGGCTTGTAACGCAGCAATGGACGCTTTCAGAGGGCAGCTCTTTTAAGGCACAAAGCGCGTCCCTGTTGATAATCACGTCGGTTTTCATAGGCTGCTCACTTCCTCCGGCTTCGTCGTCATAATGCGGTAAAGCTCGGTGTCTTTCGGGAAATGGTCTACAAAGGGCAGCACCACATTCCCATAAAAGATAAGTCCCTCGCCTGCTTCGGTGTGGGTAACGTATTTCATCTGCTGCGGGGAAATATTAAGCTGCTTTGCAAGGATAGTACGGTCGCCCTGCGCTTGATTGAGCATAAGGACAAAATCACTGTTTTCAAAGATATTTTCCACCTCGCGGCTTGCCAAAAGGTCTTTGACGTTCTGCGTAATGGCTGTCGGTATGCCGCCCCATTTACGAAAACGCTTCCAAATCTCCACACTATAAGCGGCGGTCTGTTCCTCTTTTAAGAGCAGATGAAATTCGTCCATATAGTAGCGGGTAGATTTCTTTTCTGCCCGGTTAATGGTAACGCGGTTCCATATCTGGTCTTGCACAATGAGCATACCTAACTTTTTAAGCTGTTTTCCAAGCTGCTTAATATCAAAGCAAACAAGGCGGTTATTCAGTTCCACGTTGGTTCTGTGGTTGAATACGTTAAGGCTACCGGAAACATACAGCTCCAATGCCGCCGCAATGCGGGCAGCTTCCGGCTCCGGCTGCTTCAACAGTTCGTCGTAAAGGTCGCCCAAGATAGGCATTTTCTCCGGTACAGGGTCAGCAAGATAGTCCCGGTACACATTCCTTACGGCGCGGTCAATAACCGTCTTATCTACGGGCTGCAAGCCCTCTTTGCCGCCAATGACAAGCTCGCAGAGGGAAAGGATAAAATCGCTTTTCAGTGCAAGGGGGCTGTCGTCCTCGCTGTAATTAAGGTTCATATCCATAGGGTTCACATACTGGGGCGTACCGTCCATGCCTTTTCCGGTTGGGGATAAGCGTATCACTTGCCCGCCAAGCCGTTTTACAAGGGCAAAATATTCCGCTTCCGGGTCGCAGATAAAAATATCGTCGTCGGTAATGAGAAAGGCATTTGTGATTTCCCGCTTTGCTGCAAAGGATTTTCCACTGCCCGGTGTTCCCAAGATAAGCCCATTCGGGTTTTTAAGCTGCTTACGGTCGCAGAGTATCATGTTGTTTGACAGGGCATTTAAGCCATAATACAGGGCAGCCCCGGTCTGAAATAGCTCCTGCGTGATGAACGGGATAAAAATAGCGGTGCTGCTCGTCGTCAACCCTCTCTGAATAGGGATAAGGTTCTCGCCCAAAGGGATAGAGGACATTAGTCCCGCTTCCTGCTGATAATCAAGACGGGTCAAGGCGCAGTTGTATTTCTGTGCAATGCCCGCCGCCGCGAAAATGTCATTTTCCAGTTTCCGTTTCGTGTCTGCCATGTTTACCACAAGGAACGTAAGGAGAAACATTCGCTCGTTGCGGCTCTGTAAATCCTGCAATAAATTCTTTGCTTCATTTCCAAAAGTGGCAAGGTCGGACGGGATTATATCCATGTCATAACCGCTTCTAACTGCTTTTTTCTGTTCCTCAATCTTCATCTTGTCAAGGTCAGTGATTTTGCGCTTAATGGTCTTGATTGCTTCCGACTGGTCGATACTGCGGATATGTAAGTTGACGATTACGCCTGTTTCCAAATCTAACATATCCGCTAAGATACGGTCGTTTAGCTCCGGGGCAAAGATTTCAAGGAACGATACCGCCCCCGTCTTTTTCCCCATAGCAAAGTAGCGTCCCTCCCCGAACTTGAAAGAGGACGGGGCGATAAAGTCCTTTGTAGTAAGCCCGGTCGGGGTCAGCCAGTCATAAGAGAATGAGAACGGCTCGCCTGCCGGGTGGAATACCCCATGCAGCACCTTTAAGCGTTCATAGCCGGATAAGGGGTGCGCCGATACCCCAAGCACCTTGAAGTTGTTGAGTACGTCCGTTTCAATACGGGAAAGGCGCGCCCTTGCTGCCGCCGGATTGTCCGCTTCAATGGAAAACGTGATGTACTTGTGCTTTACAAGCCCGTTGTTCCCTTTGGCAAGCTGCGATTTCAGCATATCGGAATACTCGGTGCGGATAGAATTAAAATCGTCATTTTGGGGCGGGATATGGATTGCCCTCGCTGCCTGTTCCTGCTGTGAGCCTTGATTGATGAAAGAAAGCTGCACGTTCACGCTTGCGTCAAAGTAGTTGAGAAAATCGCACCAGTTTTCAAAAATGGCGGTCTTATCGTCTGCCTGTGCAAGCTGATAGTTGATGTCCTCAAAAGCAATGCTCTTTGAATACTTGTGCTGTGCCACTTTGCAGATACCGTCCGGGTACATGGCAAGGTAGGGAATGGTCTGCTGTGCGGTGTGTGCTTTGCCGTCCCCCTTTGCCTGCCGGATAACCGCCGCTATCTGTTTCTTTTCCGCGCGGGTCAGCTTACGCCTGTTTCCTGCGGCTTCCCGCGTCTTTTTTGTCTGTCCTTTTGACAATCGCTGATACCTCCTTTTCTAATGCCCGCTGTTTCTCCAAGAGTGCATATAGGTTTTCCGTCTGATACGGTCGCACTTTGGGACGGGTAAATTTTGTCTGAATGATGTTCTTTACAACCACTTCAAGGGGCTGTCCATGCTTTTCATACATGGCAACCAAGAAGCAGGGAAGCATAACGACAATCATTGCCATTGCCGCAAGGCTCGTCCCTGCGCTGTCTTTGAGCAAAAAGAAAAGCGGCAGTCCCATAAGAAGTGCCACTGAAAAACAAAGGATTTGCCGCTTTGTCAGATTGAAAGCGACTTTTGTTTTGACTTTGGATAAGTCTTTAGGTACAGGTACATACGCCAAGAAAAACCTCCTTTCTGCGGGGCTTGCCCGCGTGTGCTGTGTTAATGTGCATTAAAAATAGATTTTGCCAGTGCGCCGGATTTGAACAGGGAAAAACAGAGGATAACCGTATAGGCTGCAAGGGAAAAAATCGCGCTGTGCAGGTTATCCGCTAAGACCATTTCGCCTACCAAAACTGCGTAAATGCCGACGCATATCATAATGAGGAAGCCTTGAAAGCCCAGTGCAAACAGCCCCTTTAGGTAGTTGTTCCCAATCTGTCCCCATTCCCGGTTTGTCATGGTGGCAAAGGGGATAGGGGAAACTGAACAGTAGGCGTATATCTCAATCATTCTGCCGTAGAGGATAACGGTTATCAGTACGGACATGATTTTCATACAAAGGCTTACAAGGCTCGTTTCCATGACAAGTAACAGTAGTTCGGGGATTTCCATATCTTTTAGTCCCTCCTGCATGGCGGCAAGGGCTTCGGTTACGTCGATATTCGTATCGCCGCCGATTACCCCCGCCGCACCGGACACAATATGCTGCGCCATATCAAAGACTGCCATTGTTATATCAAAGGTATGCGTTACCAAGAAAACGGCAACAAAGGCTTTGAAAAACCACTTAAAGAACATGAATGTTTCTATGTCGTGCATATTGTTTTTTTCCGTTACCATGCTGATAAGCTCATAACAGAGGACATAGGTAATGACAAGCCCCGCAATGGGTACAATCACATTTTCCGACAGGTTTTGTATCATGCTGAAAATGTTTGCGTTCCACCCCTGCGGGGTCTTGCCTACCTCCGCGGCAATGGTGCCTACTTTTTCGTTTACGTCCCCGAACATAGTGGAAAGGTTGCCGTTAATGGCTCCGATAAGGATTTCTTTTATCCATTCGTTAATCGCTTCCAGTATGCTCTCCATAGGCTACCCTCCGTAACTTTATCCGAACAGACCGGAAAGAAGCGGTACAAGGATAGTGCCGATAAGGGCAACGCCGCCGCCCGCCATGAGCTGCTTAATGCCTTGACTTTTCGCACCCGGATTGTCGTTTCCATATCCCTCCAAGAGATTGATAACGCCCCAAATGCCTAAGCCTGCGCCCAGTGCGATAACAAGGGTCTGTAATACGTCGATAGCAGAGTTAAAAAATTCCATAAAGCTCCTTTCTTCCGCAAATGCGGCTTGCCCTATAAAAGGGCATAAAAAACGGCGGTCAGTTTTGTAACTGCCGCGGTCATAAGCCCGCCGGATTGTGGCGGGTTCCCCGCGCTGCCTATGTGTCTGCCGCGCGGCGGTATTCAGTTTTGAGTGTGGGCGTTATGGATTTTCCAGTAGGGGCGCGTATTCTGTAAGTTGTCTGTTTCTTTGTTACTGCGTCAATTCCTCCTTTCTTTTCAGCCGGGAACACACATTTTTCGTCATTCCAAAAGATAGCTCCTGCGCTGCATATACTCGGTAACGTAAAGGGTCTGTTCCCCTCCGCGTTCCTGCAAATCCTCCCGCAGAGCGTTTTCTGCATTTTCTATCATCTTTGTAAAATAATGTTCACGACGTATATCATCAGTTTTTGTTTTCTGTCTGCTCATAGTGTAACCTCCCGTAAAATCAAAGTTCCCGCCGCACCCGTTTCTGCTCATACAGGGCTTCACACCGTTTCACAAACTGCCGGATAGCTGCCTGCCGTTGCTGTTCCCGTCGCTCGGCAATGAAAACAAGCCCGTTTATGGCTTCTGTGATTTTCTTGTCCTTTTTCTTTCTGATACGTTTATTCATGGTCGGTGTCCTCCTGCAAATCGCTTTCGCTGATTTCGTAGTAGTCAAATACTTCGTCCGGCTTCACAAGGGCGGGTCTGCGCCTTAAATGCTTCTCCATATCAAAGGTATTTTTCTTGTCATAGTCAGACAGGTATTTATAGTTGGGGTGCTTTGTTATGTCGTACTTATCAGAGAAAAACGGGCGCACCCCTCGTAGCTGTAAAATACATTTCCCGCCGTCCATGACCGCAATTTCATCTTCCGTCATAAGCTGCTTACCTAATTTTTGATAGTTCAGCCCATGCGATACCTCCCGCCCCCGGTTCTCGGAAGTGTTGAAGCTGTCAATGGTTTCTTTCCCCAAGATTTCGGACATTTCTTTGAGGGTGGTTTTCTCCTTGCCGCCCAAGAAAAGAGTGGTGTCGCAGTTGCCGACGATAGTATCAGCGTTATCTTTGTATATCGCCTTTAGCTGCGACTGGCTCTGCAAAATGATGGAAGCAGAGATTTCCCGGCTTCGGATAGTGGCTATGAGCTTTTCAAACTTCGGTATCTGCCCGATATTTGCAAACTCGTCTAACAGACAGCGCACATGGACGGGCAGCCTGCCGCCGTATTCATCATCTGCCTTGTCGCAAAGGAGATTGAAAAGCTGCGTGTAAAGGATTGATACTACAAAGTTAAAGGTATCGTCGGTATCGCTGATAATGACAAACAGGGCGGTCTTGCGGTCGCCTATGGTGTCAAGCTCCATTTCGTCGGTTTCCATAAGGTCGCGCAGCTCTTTAATGTCAAAGGGTGCAAGCCGCGCACCGCAGGAAATGAGGATAGAGCTTCTTGTCTTTCCCGCAGATAACAGGAATTTCTTATACTGCCGGACGGCAAAGTGTTCCGGGTCTTTTTCCTCCAACCGTTCAAACATGAGGTCAACGGGGGACTGAAATTCCGGGTCGTCCTCGCGGGCTTCACTGGCATTTATCATTTCAAGCAGCGTCGTGAAGTTCTTTTCTTCCTCCGGGGCTTCGTACCAAATGTAGCCGATAAGGGCGCAGTAAAAGAGCCGTTCCGATTTTACCCAAAAATCTTCCCCGGCTTTTTCCCCGTCCCCTTTGGTGTTGGCAATCAAAGTGTTTACCAGTTTCAAAATGTCTTTCTCGCTGCGGAGATAGGCAAAGGGATTGTATTTCATGCTTTTTTTGAAGTTAATCGTGTTCAGCACTTTTATCCGGTAGCCGCCCCGCTGTAAGAGCTTCCCGCACTCGACTAAAACCGTACCTTTCGGGTCGGTTACAACGTAGCTTGAGTGCATTTGCATTAAATTCGGCTTCACAAAAAATCTCGTCTTGCCGCTGCCACTTCCCCCGATAACAAGGATATTTTTATTCCTTGCATACTTCGGCTGCTTCGGGCGGCTGTTCATGCTAAGCCGTTCCGTCTGTGTCAGCAGCACGTTATTTTGAAATACCGGGTCGGTGTAGGGCTTAATATCTTCGGCAGTCCCCCAACGGGCAGAGCCGTATTCCACACCTTTGCGATATTTCTTTGCGTTCTTGCCTTTGACATAGACAATCAGCCGGATAAGTACCGCGCCTAAAATTCCTATCAGTAAATCCATAGGGGCAAGGCTCGGAAGCGGGTTTGCAAAGGCAGCGGAAAAGCCCTCCCCAAGCGACAGCACCTTGCCGGACAGGTCAGCCCCCGGCGCAAGGTGTACCGCCTGCCCGACTTTATCAAAGAGATACACAAAGAGCAGATAGGGAATGTTGGGAAGCAGCAGCTTTTTCCAGTTGATAGCGTTCATCTTGCAATCCCCCTGTCTTTGTTTTTTACTTTGTCCCGCTGTGCGTTCAGAGCCGCCGCCTTTTCTTTGAGGGAAACAATCAGTTTGCGGATAGAGGGATTTTGTTCCTGCGTCAGCTTCTTTGCGGAAAACTCCTTGAAAGCTGCGGTCAGTGCGTCCGCGTCCCGTCCCTTGAAAAACACCAAATAGCGGGGCGGGGTTTCGGTGCTGTCTTTCTTTAAGGCAAAGTCAATCCCGTATTTTTTCGCCGTACTCTCAAAGGCTTTGATATTGTCCTTTGTGATTTCAATGTTGGAAACGCCCGCGTTCTGCTTCATAAGCTGCTTTAGAGTCTGCTTTCCATGCGGGATTTTCTGTTTGTCATGCTGCTTTTTCATCTGTGCAAGCAGGGCTTTCATAGCCTTTTGGAGCTGCTGCGCCGTCAGCTTTCCGGTCTTGATGTAAAGGGCTATGGTCTTTTCGTTGGTTTCCTCCTGCAATGGGTTTCCTCCTTTCGTGTTCTATGGTGGTATGCCCGCCGCCGGGAAGTGGGGCGGGCATGAAAAAAAGAGCGTCCGTTTTCACGACGCCCTGTTAAATCCGTACCCGCAGCCCGGAAAGGTCTGCCGCCCGAATACCCACAAGATACCAGTTGTCCCCATACTCCATACGGGTAGGCTTCCATTTGCCCCGCACAAAGACCTCCATGCAGTCGCCGCAATGCAAGCCCCCGTAATAGTCGTTTACGTCAAAGCGAATGTCGTAGCGGTCAGCGGTTTCATCAAAAATCAAAGCTCCTGTTTTCTGTGTCATTATAAAATCCTCCTTTGGGTTGGTTTACAGGCTTTCGCCCTCGTCGCAGGTGTAATCGGGTATGCCGGATTTTTTCGGTTTCCCATAAAATGTGCCGTCTGCCATATCGTGAGATACAAGGGACGTGTAATAGCTGCCAATCGTAGACGGGGCATTGAAAAGGGCAGCTTTCATGTACTGCTTGATGTTGCGGATTTTGGTGGTGTTTTCCTGCATACAGTCCAGTACAAAGCGGATATGTTCGCTGTTCAGTTTCATAAATTTTGCTTTTACAAGCTCTGCCGGGTGGTCGTCCCCGGCGATACGGATTGTTCTTCGTTTGGTGCAGACGGTTTCAAGAATAAGGGCAAGGATTTCCTCTATCCTGTCCCTGTCAAGGTATCTGTCCTGTATCAGATAGTCGTACTCGATATTGTCCTTGATGATTTCCTCATACACGCTATATGCGTCTGTCGTTTCCTTTCGCTTCCGTTCCGGCGGCTGTGCCGCGTCCTCTAAGGGAGAGGGATTTAGGGAATGGAAAGGAATGGAATGGGTACTTGATATATCTGTATTTAATTTTTCTTTGTTTGGTAAGTTAGTCTTTAATAGTTCTTTATTTAATTGCGTTGGATTTTCCGACGTCGGGTTATCCGGTGTCGGATTTTCCAATATCGGCTTATCCGCTGTTGGATTTTCCAATATCGGACAATCCAATGCCGGGGGCTGTGGCTGTTCGTAAATGGTGTACTCGATAGCGGTCATTTTGCCTTTCTCGTCGCGTCCCTGCCGCCTTGTGATATATCCGGCTTTTTCAAGCTCCCATACAGCGGTGCGGATAGCGTCGATACTTTCCCGGTTGATAAGGGACAGCCCTGCAAGGGTGTAGTCCCAATCTTCGGGAAGTGAGAGCATTTGCGATAACAAGCCCTTTGCCTTTAGGGAAAGTTCCTTGTTGCGTAAATGGTGGTTGCTCATAACCGTATAACCTTTGTTCTTTTCCACGCGAAAAACTGCCATAGCTTCGTCACTCCTTTTCGTTGGATTTGTTACGCAGTAGAAACGCGGTTTGGAGGGAAAAGGTATCAACCCTTGTCTTTCTTATCTCCGCGCTCTAAGAGCCACATAAATCAAGACTTCTTTTGCCCTTACTGCGTAACATGAGGGCATAAAAAAAGCAGCGTTCCTGTTCTCCTGTGTAGGAGTAAGAAACGCCGCCTTATAGGTGGTGCTTATTTTATTTTTTCTTATCGACGTGCCGCGCAAGGTGGTGTAGCGGTCTATCCGGCAGCTTCGCAGGTGCTTTTGCATATCAAGGCGCAATCCGTTAAAAGTAGTAAATGAGTAGTAAAATCAATCTGCAAACCTGCGAATATGCCCGTAAATCAAGCATTTTTCAAGACAATCAACTAATTTGATATAAATCTCAAAACCATATCGTAATTTCCCTTCACAAGTGATATAATCTATAGAAAAAGGAGATTAATATGCCATTATTTTTAATACCACTAACTATCATAGCAGTTTTACTACTGGTTGTGATACTTCAACATCATAATAAAATTGACATAAAACCTCTAAGGGGAATAGATTATTACATTAGTACAAGCAGAGCAGTAAAACTTGTATATAGATGCCTAACTGCTGGCTACTTCGTTTTTTATTTGTATATACTATTAACAAGTTTAATGTTTATTGCTGTATTGCCATAGAAAACTAAAAAACCTGTCTGCTAACCTAAAGAGGAAGGCCGACAGGCTTTTTTAATGAGTGCGTTAAGATGTGGATTTGTTGAAGGCTTTCTTTGCGATTTTGTAGACAACGAAAACAACAGCAATGGCAATACCAGCAATCAGGATACCCTGTACAGCGCCGGGTAACTGGCCGATCACTTCAGTAAATTTACCAGTCATAGCAGTGATCAAAGCAGTGGTTGCGTTTTCTTCCATGGTGTCACCCCCTTTCAGTGCGTGGAATTCCAAAAGGCTTTAAAGACCAGATAGCCACAGAATGCGAATATCCAGAGGAAAATACTTCCCAAAAAGCCTAAGACGGCAAAGTGAATAAAGATTTCAAAAAATTGTAGCTCCATGTTAAAACCTGTCAAATATCTTTGAAAGCATGTGGGTCACGGGTACGGCGAGTACAGCACCGAAGATCAGGCCTGCCATGGTTGCTTCTATGGTCATTATCTGTAGGGTTGTCATGTGTCCTCCTGTGGCTTAAAACCAGTCTTTATAGGCTAAAACAAGGCCTACGACCATTCCAAGCATAAGAAAAATTAATTGAATATTCATGGTGCCTCCTGTGGTTCCAATCCGGCCACGCCGACGGCGTGGGGCGAGCGAATAAATCAGACAAGTACGCTTCGCCGAGCTTGCCTAATTTTTCGCCCGTTGCTGTATGGCCCTTGCGGGGTCAAGAAAGGGGTAGTCTTCCAGCATTTCTTCTAAGATGCCGTCACAGAGGTAGTACGTAGCAAAGGCTTCAAAGGCCATCTGTGAAATATCGTTGTAGCGTTCCTGTAACGCTTTCTTTTCTGCTTTGTCCATGGCGGTCCTTATGCGGCGGTTTTGTGTTCCTGAATCAAAACGGGGTGGCCTTTGAGGTCACAGAAGATGGTGACGTTCTTGCCGACAAAGGTGTCGAAGTTGACGCGCATTCTGTCGTAGTCGGCGCGGGAGATGAATTTTTTTTCGGCTTTCTGGCCTTTGACGTTTTCGTCTTTGGACATCAGGAAGATGTTAAAGCCGTCAATGCGTCCTCCATCTTTGGTTTCAAAATTTAAAATCTGATATCCTGCGAAATAATAGTTCATATTTTTCTTGTTTCCTTTCTGCTCTATCAGCGACCCGGTAAGGCGCTACCGGGTTTCGTCTCAATTCTCAGAGACTCGTCAGGCTGATTTTTATTTTAAAGTAAGAAGGTATTGCTCCAAATCTAAATAACAAGTAGACTTAGGATTAATCTTCCCGGTATACTCATATCCGCATGATTCAACACCTGCCCGAAAACCAAGTTGATAATACTGATCTAAAGCTAAGTTGATTTTTGTTTTCAATTGTCTCTTCTCATCTTTCGTCATTTTAAGTATCCTCCTGTAAAGATTTCGACAAAGACATATTCAATGGCTTCTTTGACTTTGTTCGTGGCTAAGCACTGGTTAAAGAGTAGCCGTAATTCCCGTTTACTGACCACGATATGGTCGGGAAAATCAAAGATTTCTTCATAGATACTGTTAATGATCTGCTCCGTTTCGTCCTTGGTGCCTTTGCATGAAAGAAGGGTCAGTTTGTAGGTTTCGTTTGTTTTGAGGTTTCTCATGGTGCTTACCTCTGAACCAAAGCATTAACATAATCTTGAAATTCATTTAAAGCTTGTTGACGCTCGTCACAAGATTTGTAAAAAGCATCTACGTCCATGCCATAAGTCGTATCACAGCCAAAATGATATTGTAATCGTGCATATTCAAAAGCACGTTTCATGATTTCGCCTGCCTGTTCTTCGGTTAATCCACATACTGCTTGTTGTTTCATTATTATTACCTCTTATAAGTTTATTCAAAGTAAAGAGCACAACCCCTTAAGTACTTTGTAATTTCATTATAAAACTTTTCAACGGCAAATAAGCCTAAATTTAGCTTGACAGAAGCTTGGATTTATTATAGAATAGCACCAATCCAGAATAATCAAAACGACGAACGAGAGAAGTAGGTAATGACGGGTGTATCCAGAGAGCCGCGGCAGGTGGAAATGCGGCAGCACAGAAATTACTGAATGGACTTGGGAGTGCGGTCTGAAACCATGAGGGAGTAGGCGCCGACGGGAGCCCCATCCGTTATCAGCGGGGTGCATATGATGGTATGTAAAATGAGTGGGTGTGCTGTAAGGCAGTGCATCAATTTGGGTGGTATCGCAGAAGTTACAGACTTTTGTCCCTTAGTATGGGACAAAAGTCTTTTTTGATTATTTGGGCAAAATTAACATACAGAAGGAGAAAGAACAATGGCAAAAATACCTTACCGTTTCTATTTAAGTGAAGAGGACCTGCCAAAGCAGTGGTATAACCTGCGGGCAGATATGAAGGAGCAGCCAGACCCTCTGATCAACCCAGGCACCATGCAGCCCGCGGTGGAGTCCGACCTGTATCCTGTATTCTGTGAAAAGCTGGCGCACCAGGAAATGGATGGTGAAACCCGGTACTTCGATATTCCAGAACCCGTTCAGGAAATGTATCGAATCTATCGTCCATCCCCGCTGATCCGGGCTTACAACCTGGAAAAAGCGTTGGATACTCCGGCCAAAATCTACTACAAATTTGAAGGCAACAATA
Source organism: Eubacterium maltosivorans (assembly GCF_002441855.2). NCBI lineage: Bacteria > Bacillati > Bacillota > Clostridia > Eubacteriales > Eubacteriaceae > Eubacterium > Eubacterium maltosivorans. Next base: position 4,225,228 of record NZ_CP029487.1, read on the forward strand.
CCTCTGGTAGCCACAAGCTCAACTCAGCCATCGCCCAGGTGTATTACGCCAAGGAGCAGGGCCTGACTAGCCTGACAACAGAAACCGGAGCCGGCCAGTGGGGAACAGCCCTCTCAGAGGCAAGCTCTTATTTCGATATCCCCCTGACCGTGTATATGGTAAAGGTTTCCTATGAACAAAAGCCCTTCAGGAAGGCTGTGATGCAGGTCTTTGACGGAAAAGTAATGCCGAGCCCCAGTGAAACCACCGACATCGGCCGAAAAATTTTAGCGGAAAACCCGGGAACAACCGGAAGCCTCGGCTGCGCCATCTCCGAGGCCGTGGAAACCGCAGTCAAAACCGAAGGCTGCCGCTATGTGCTTGGCTCTGTTCTCAATCAGGTGCTGCTGCATCAGTCCATCATCGGCCTCGAGAGCAAAACGGCAATGGAGATCCTGGGAGAATATCCCGATATTGTCATTGGTTGCGCTGGCGGTGGTTCGAACCTCGGCGGTCTCATAGCGCCGTTTATGCAGGATAAGCTCACTGGAAAAGCCGATCCCAGAATCATTGCCGTCGAGCCCGCGTCCTGTCCGTCGCTGACCCGCGGCCGCTATGCCTATGATTTCTGCGATACAGGCAAGATCACCCCGATGGCGAAGATGTATACCCTGGGCAGCGGTTTTATTCCATCGGCCAATCATGCCGGCGGCCTGCGCTACCACGGGATGTCTCCGATTTTATCCAAGCTGTACCACGACGGCTATATGGAAGCCACCTCTGTAGAGCAGACCCGAGTGTTTGAAGCAGCGGTTTATTTTGCAAAAAAAGAAACCATTCTGCCAGCGCCCGAATCTGCCCACGCCATCCGTGCCGCCATGGATGAAGCCCTGCGCTGCAAGGAAACCGGCGAAGCCAAGACCATTCTCTTCGGCCTGACCGGCACCGGCTATTTTGATATGACCGCCTACTCAGCCTACCTTGAAGGCAGAATGAACGACTATATCCCAAGCGATGAGGACCTGCAGAAAGGCTTTGACAGCCTGCCGAAAATCCCGGGGATTGAAGAGTAAAGCAAAAAAAAAACAGAGACTGAAATCAGCCTCTGTTTTTTCTTATTCTGCTTCGCGCAGACGTTCCACAATACTCTGTTTGATGGTGCTCCGGTAAGAAATAACCGGAATCAGCACAGATAAGGCTAAAAGGATGGGGTAGGTGATGAGCAGCGGTGTAATGATAAAGTGGTAGGAGAAAAACCACAGGGACGCAGTAACTCCACGAAGGATAATGGCAGAGAAGAAAATGCCAAGAACCAGAGAGAACAGAATGGTTCCAAGGGCATAGTAAAGCCCCTCCAGACAGAGCATTTTCGTCAGCTGGCTTCCAGTCATACCAATGCTCTGAAGCATGGCGAACTCCCGCCGTCTGGTAATAATACTGGTCAGAATGGAATTGACAAAGTTCAGGATACCAATGAGACCAATGATAAAAGTCAGAATACCGCCGATGACCAGAATCATCTGCCGCATACTCTCAAATTCGTTGATAATGAGCTCGCGGGATTCGTAGTCCATTGTGGGCTCGCTCTTTTCAGTATAATTTTTCAGGAAGGCTTCCATTTCACCCTCCAGGCTGTCAGACACGTCAAAGGTGTACTCCATCAGAGGCTGGTCGGGGTCAAGACTGCTGTACACCTCGGATGGGAGATAAAAGTTGTAGCCCCAGCTGCTTCGGTCCGATGCCACGTTCAGGTTTACTTTGGATTTTGCCAGCACCTCGTAAGTATGCGGCGTACCATTCTTGTCATACAGGGTAACGGACTGGCCAAGGCTGAAAGGAGCACTGTAAGGATAGGGATTGCCGTAATCGTCACACTCATAAGCGGCAATGATGTAGTTTCCGCTAGCAAGCTTTTCAGCGTCTGCAGTTCCCTCTAAGACCGTGAGTTTATCCAGCACGAAAGGGTCCACACCGTATACAGAGGCGAAGACCTGCTCACCATTTTTGCTGTATTCGGTTTCTCCGGGAGGATTGTCCATTTTGATGTTCTGACTTTTTCCGCCAAAGACCCGCCCGCCCGCTTCAAAGCCTGGATGAGATTCGACCAATTGGATAAAGCTGTCAGACAGAGTGTTCTCAGGGCCTGTATAGTCATAATTAAAATAATCAGCGTGGGCAATAACAAAGTCAGTGTTGGCCCATCGGCTTACGTATTTTTCCATGTCCAGCCCTCTGGACAGCGTGAACACCGTGTTCAGGAGCACGAGGCTCAGAGACAGTGAAATGATTACAAGGATCGTTCTACCCCGGCTGCGGCCGAGATTGGACAAGGCTATGCGGTAAAGCCTGCCGCCGTCTGTTGATTTTTTCTGTTTTTTTCGTTCTTTTCCACCTTCGGTATAACGAACCGCCTCAATGGGGGATACTCTGGAGGCAACACGCCCAGGCTTGCGCGTGCTGATGAAAACTGTCACAATGGCAAACAGGGCAGAGCCGACAAAAATCAGCGGGTTCAGTGAGACATAAACACCGTTATCCGCGCTGTAGTTACTGGCCGATAAAAGAATGGGAATCAGTGCTTTCCCGGTGAAAAAGCCAATAATCAGACCAATGGGAATACCGATGGCTGAAAGCAGAACAGCCTGCCGGTTAAGGATATGCCGAATCTGCCGCCCAGTCGTTCCAATGGTTTTTAACAGGCCATAAAAACGAATATCCCGGATAACAGATATCTGAAAAATATTGTAAATAATCAGATAGCCTGTGAACACAATGAGGATAATGGCAGATGAAGCTGCCAGAACAGTGGCAGGGCTTAATGAGAAGTTTGAGGACAGGTAAGCCCAGTTGACATTGGAGGCAATGTAGTCAGGCGCTTCGGAATCCGAAGCGTTGAAGCCACTCTCGGTGATCACCTGATGAAGCTTGGCATCGAGATTAAAGCTGTTTCTAAACAGGATATAGGCATTTACCACTCCGGCCATCTGGCCGTCTCCCGGGTCATCCTGGCTGAGAATATCAGCATTTTCAGAGACAAAAGCCTGAGAGACATAAATCTGCCCGACATTAAAAACCGGGTCGCTTTCCCAGTAGCCAGAAAGAATAAAGTTACGGGTAAAAATCTGGTCCTGGATGGTGTAAGTCAGGGGAACAGTGACGCCAATCTCGTGAGGCAGGCCCAGCATGTCGAGGGTTTTAGTATCAGTGATGATCTCATTGGCAGACTGGGGCTTCTGTCCTTCTGTCAGGCGGATACCTGCGAATTTTAAGCCTGTATCGTCTTTATACCACATCTCAGACCGGCGTTTCAGCAGTTCTGGGTTGTCTACTGAGTCTGCCATCAGGCGGTCGTAGCTGATCTCCTTAATCAGAGGATGTTTTTTGATTTTGTCAAATTCTTCATCGTTCAGGTACTTTAAAACCGCGTGCCCGTCCCCGCCGGCCTGGCGGATGGTCTGTTGCTGAAAGGTTTCCACTACACCGGTGCCCATGGTGAAAAGCGTGGTGAACAGAATGGTGGTCAGGGCAATAGCCACAATGGCGATGAGGTTGCGGAGCTTATTGGCTTTAAAGCTCTTGAGGGCAATCCTGCCCACGGCTTTTTTATTTTTGACCTTAAGCATAGCGGCCACCACCTGTGATCTGACCATCCTCGATGTGGATGATCCGGTCTGCCATCTGAGCGATTTCCTCATTGTGGGTGATCATCACAATGGTCTGATGAAAGTGCTCGCTGGTGATTTTTAAAAGACCCAGAACATCCAGACTGGTTTTGGAATCCAGATTACCGGTGGGTTCGTCGGCCAGGATAATGGCCGGCTTAGAGGCAAGGGCCCGGGCAATGGCGACGCGCTGCTGCTGGCCGCCGGAAAGCTGGCTTGGAAGGCTGTAAAGCTTGCTTTTAAGCCCGAGGATATCAATGATTCTGCTTACGTATTTTTTGTCAACTGCATGGCCGTCCAGCTCGATGGGCAGGACGATATTTTCATAAACATTGAGGACTGGCACCAGGTTGTAGTTTTGAAACACAAATCCAATTTTGCGGCGTCTAAAAATGGTCAGGGCGTCATCCTTCAAATCAAAGATGTTTTTGCCATCCACCATTACGGAGCCTGATGTAGGGCGGTCCAGTCCGCCGAGCATATGTAAAAGTGTGGATTTTCCACTGCCTGAGGTGCCGACAATGGCTGAAAATGAGCCTTCTTCTATCTCAAGGGACACATTGTCAAGAGCCTTTACAGTGGTTTCACCTGTACCGTAATATTTTTTTAGCTGTTTTGTCTGTAGAATGATCATAATGACCTCCATAATTGATAGTCTGTACGGAGTAAGAACTCCATAAACAAACTATAACAAAAACTTCTTTCCATGTTCTTTCCGGAATCTTACAGTTTTGACAGATTTCATTTAAAAGGCAGAAGTTTCTTCCTTTTTTTGAAAAGAGCGTGGCAGAAAAACAGAGAAGCAGGAGCCTTTACCGGGTTCGGAGGAAACCTTGATATAGCCGCCCTGCAAGGTGATAATCTCCCGGGAGAGGTAAAGGCCAATGCCAACGCCTTCTTCCTGGCTGACTGCGGAGGAACGGTAGAAGCGGCTGAAAATCTTGGGTATTTCGTCTTCGGAAATACCAATTCCAGTGTCTGAGACATCGATTCGGCAGAATAATTCATAGGCCTGCGCGGTGACGTGGATTTCTCCGCCCGGCGGGGTGTATTTGAGTGCGTTGTCCAGAATATTATAAAGAGCCTCCGCTGTCCATTTGAGATCAAAACAGGCGGACAGGTTCTGCGGAACATCCATAATAAGCGTGACAGAACGGTTTTGAGCTTTTTTTAATACCCCCAGCGCGGCGCTTTCTAAAAGCACATCCATGGCGGAAGTCTCGGGTGAAACCTGAACAATGCCGTTTTCAAGCCGGGAGGCCTTGATCAGTGACTGGATCAGAAAATCAAGCTTTGCGCTTTGCCGGCCAATCTCATCTGCCAGCATCTGAGCAGATTCTGGCAGGCCTGACTGTTCTGCCAGCAAGTCAGAATAAAGCCTCAGGTTGGCAATGGGCGTTTTGGTCTGGTGGGAAATATCGCCGATAAGGGTCTGGACCTGATCCCGCTCAGATACAATGCGGCTGCTGCGGGCACGGCTGGCGCTCAAAAAATGATGAAGCTTGGTTTCAAGGGCTGAGAGGCGGCTTTCGTCAAAAGCATTTTCTTTAAAGGTGTTCTCAAGAGCGTTGTCAAGCATTTGGTCCAGACGGGTAAGCGTCCGGCTTAAGCGGAACAGGCAAAGGATAAAGAAGCCACCGAGAAGAATGGCCGATATTGAAATAAGGATAACGGCTGCGTTCATTTTACTTCACCGCCCAGGTATACCCCAGGCCATAGACTGTCTGAATATACACAGGCTTTGAGGAATTGTCCTCGAGCTTGCTGCGCAGACGGCGTATGGTCACAGAGAGGGCGTTTTCATCCACAAAGTCCATGCTGTCTCCCCAGACCTTTTCCAGCAGCAGCTCTCTGGTGACTGTGCTGCCGCGGTTTGCCAGCAGCAGCTTTAACAGCTTCTGCTCCGTTTTGCTGAGCGTCAGCTCATCTTCGCCTTTAAAAAAAACCATTTGGTCAAAATCAAAAGTAAAGGCGTCGATTTTTATGCAGTTTTGCCGTTCCTTCTGGCTTCGGCGAAGCAGCGCGGCGATGCGGGCACGCAGAATCGCCAGGCTGAAGGGCTTCGTGATATAGTCGTCTCCGCCGCTTTCAAGGCCGATGACCACGTCCATTTCCATATCGTTGGCGGTCAGAAAAATAATGGGAACAGCGGAACGGCGCCGTATCTCCTGGCACAGCTCCAGCCCATTGCCGTCAGGCAGATTTACATCCAGAACGATCAGGTCAAAGGTATTGTCTGTCAGTTTTTCTCTGGCCTCCTTAATGGAAAAGGCGGAAAGTGTGGTATAAGAATCGTTTTTTAAGGACAGTACAAGCCCCTGGTTCAGGGCGCGATCATCCTCAACGATGAGTATTTTTGATGGTTCGTCAGTCATAGGTACCTCCTTGTACGCAGTTCAGTATAACCAGAAAAGCAGCAAAATGCAAGAAGAAGCGCTGCTGTTCAAATATGACACGACCTGTCAGATTCTGTCTGGTATAATAGAGACAGAAAAAGGAGATATCAATGGAAACAATACCGGCCAAAATACTGGTCACCAAGAATAAAAATACCGCGTGGTTTGGAACAGAATACAGTATGAATATTTACAGGGGCTGCTGCCACGGCTGCATTTATTGTGATAGCCGCAGCGAATGCTACCAGAATACGGATTTTGACACAGTAAAGAAAAAGAAGGACGCCCTCAGGCTCATCGCCCGTGACCTTAAAAGTAAAAAGAAAAAAGGTGTGGTAAGTACGGGTGCCATGAGCGATCCCTACAATACCTTTGAGAGAAGGGAGTGCCTAACCAGGGAAGCGCTCAAGCTCATTGACCATTATGGCTTTGGCGTGGCCATCGCGACCAAGGGGAGCCTGGTCACACGGGATATTGATCTGCTGTCGCGTATACAGAGCCACTCCCCGGTTATCTGTAAGGTCACGATCACAGCGGCGGACGATGCGTTGAGCGGTATTGTCGAGCCTGGGGCCCCGCCAAGCAGCAAACGGTTTGAGGCAGTAAGGGCCCTCTCAGATGCAGGCATCTATACCGGTATTTTGCTGATGCCGGTTCTTCCCTTTATTGAGGACAACACAGACAATATCCAGTCGATTGTGGAGCAGGGGGCAAAGTGCGGCGCACGTTTCATTTATCCCGGTTTTGGTGTTACCCTTAGAGATGTCCAGAGAGATTATTATTTTAGTCAGCTGGACCAGCATTTTCCAGGACTCCGGCAAAAGTATATGCGGCGATACGGCAATGATTATAGCTGCGGAGCTTCCAGAGCACATGAACTTTACACGTTTTTAGAAAATGTCTGCGGTCAGGCGGGCCTCAATTTCAGGATGAAAGATATTATCAAAGATTACAAAGGCCGGTATCAATGTGAACAGCTGTCATTTCTGAGATGACACGGCGTTTCGCGGCCTTCCCTTTTTTATTTTTTGTTCTTTTTTTCAGCGGAAGATGTTAGAATGAAAAGATAATCATGGACAAAAGGGGAACAAAATGAAAAATAGAATTATAATCATTGACGATGATCCTAAGCTGTGCGCCCTGCTCGAAAAATGTGTCACCTGCGATGGCTTTGAAGCGGCCTGCGCCAGTGACGGCCACGAAGGGCTTGAAAAGTTGGAGGAGGGCAGCCCGGTGCTCGTGGTGTTGGATGTAATGATGCCCGGTCTGGACGGCTTTGAGGTGCTCAGGAAAATCCGTGAAACCAGTGCGGTACCAGTATTGATGCTGACAGCCCGGGACGATAATATCGACAAGGTATACGGGCTCCGGCTCGGGGCGGATGATTATCTCACAAAGCCCTTTGATATTAATGAGTTCAGCGCCAGGGTTCATTCGCTGGTGAGGCGCTACACCATTCTCAACGGAAGCGGGGAGGAAATCTTTGGCAGGCTGAGCTTTAAAAATCTTGAAATCGACCCGGACAGGCGGCTGGTTACAGTTTGCGGCAGAGGGATTGAGCTTCAGGCAAAGGAGTTTGATATTTTGTATTATCTGGCCAAAAACAAAGGGCGCGCCCTGACAAAGAAGCAGATCTATGAGGAGGTCTGGAAGGAAGAATACCTGTATGATGACAGCAATATCATGGCGCATATCAGCAAAATACGCAGACTTATTGAGCCGGATTCCAAAAAACCGACCTATATTCAGACCATCAAGGGTGTAGGTTACCGTTTTAACGCGGAGGTGTGATCATGGAAGGATTGGAAATACTGCTGTCAGCGCTTTTGTTCCTTGCCGGCAGCGCGGTTCTTGTTTTGGCAGGGAAACTCTATCAGGCACGCAAAAGCGTCCGGGATATGAATGAGGCACTTGAAGATATCCGAAACGGCAATCTGAACCGCCGTATGCTGGCAGTGCCGGATAATATTGTGGCGCCTTTTTTTTATAAAATCAACGCTATTATGGAGGGGTATCGCGATACAATCGCGGAGCTCAATGAGCGCGATCAGGCCAACCGGCAGATGATGACCAGCCTTTCCCACGACGTCCGGACGCCGCTCACCACACTGATCGGCTATCTGGACGCTGTCCACAGCCATCTGGTTGAGGGAGGGGAGCGGGAAGAATACATCGAAACAGCCCGCGAGAAGGCCCACAGCCTCCAGATGTATGTGGATGATCTTTTTGAATGGTTTAAGCTGAATTCCAACGAGCGGGTGCTGGAAATCGCTCCGGTGAATGTGACGGAAATGACCCAGACCGTTCTGAGTGACTGGCTTCCGGTTTTTGAGCAAAATGAAATGAATTATGCTTTTTTTATCCCGGAAAAACGCATGACTGTCTCTCTGGACACAGCGGCTTACAGAAGGATTTTAAATAATCTGATACAAAACGCAGTGAGCCACAGCGGCGCTTCTGCGATTTCTGTTGGTGTAGAGGAAAAGAAAGACAGTGTGGAGATATGGGTAAAGGATAATGGAAGGGGGATACCAGCGGAGGAGCTGGACCATATTTTTGATCGTCTTTATAAATGTGACCCTGCCAGAATGGGCAAGGGCAGCGGCCTTGGGCTCTCCATTGTGGAGCAGCTGGTCCGGCTGCAGAATGGCGGTATCCGTGTAATGAGCGAAGTGGGAAAGGGGACGCGTTTTCTCCTGGATTTTAAGCTGGTTTGATGAAAGACAAGGTTAAAGCAAGGTTGAGGCAAGGTTGGGGCAGGACACAGGTGGTATCATGGCAGTATCAACAGAGGAGGAACTGAACTATGAAGGAAAAATATGTTATCGCTACAAAAAATCTGACAAAGGTTTATGGCGATCAGGTCAGCGTTTCGTCTCTTGATCTGCATGTGCGCAGGGGAAAGATATATGGCCTGCTGGGCCGCAACGGCGCAGGAAAAACCACCACCATGCGAATGCTCCTGGGATTAACTGAGCCCACTCAGGGCACTATCCGTATTTTTGGGAAAGACCCGCTTAAGGACGGTAAGGCCCTGTACCCGAGAATTGGAAGCCTGATCGAGTCGCCGGGCTTTTATCCCAACCTGACGGGAACAGAGAATTTGAGTGTTTTTGCCACGCTTCGTGGCATTCCGAGGAAGGATGCAGTCAAAGAATCCCTTGAGCTTGTGGGGCTTCCATACAAGGATAAAAAGCTTTTTTCCAAGTATTCGCTGGGTATGAAACAGCGCCTGGCCATTGCCCTGGCTGTCATGCACGACCCCGAGCTTTTAATTCTGGATGAGCCCATCAATGGCCTGGACCCCATCGGCATCGCAGAGATCCGTGATCTGCTCAAAGCCTTTGCGAAAAAGGGAAAAACCATTCTGGTATCCAGCCACATTCTTTCAGAAATTGAGCTTTTGGCCGATGATGTGGGCATTATTAATAACGGTGTGCTCTTGGAGGAGGAGCGTATGTCTGTGCTCAGGGATAAAAACCAGATGTATATTCGTTTTGTTTTATCCGATACGGCTAAAGCAGCGCGGATTCTGGAAAAGGTCTTTAAAACCAATGATTTCAGTATTGACGACGGACACACGCTGCGGCTCTTTGACACCAGCCTGCGGGTCGGTACGCTGACCAAGTGCTTTGTGGAGAATGAGCTGGTGGTAGACGACGCCCACACCTGTGAGGATACCCTGGAGGATTATTTCAAAAAGGTTACGGGGGGTGTCGGCATTGCTTAAGCTTGTGCGCTGTGAGTTCTTAAAGCTGAAACGCAAAAAATTTGTGATTTTTATCGTTTTGGCGGCCTGTATCATGCCTATTCCGCTTACGGCCATTGTCCTGAAAACCGGCATCGGGCAGAGCGCGGACAATGTGATGCCGCCCGCGGAAATGTACGACGGCCTGTTTGGTATGATTGTGGGCTTTGGAAATTTTATCTCCATGCCCTGCATTATCGGGATCGTGGCAGCCATGCTGTTTTACATGGAAAGGGATAACGACACGCTAAAAAATCTGCGAACTATTCCCTTAAGCAGTAATCAGATTATCGCGGCCAAGATCATTACATTGTTCATATTAGGCATTTTTTATTCCGTTGCGCTCATGGCCTCATCCATGGTGGGCGGACTGATCGGCGGCGGTATCAATGGGGTGGGCTATAAGCTGTGGATCAGCATTATGACAGGTATTCTCCTGACCGCCGGAACCCTGCCGGTGGTCATTGCCATTGTCTTTTTCAATCGGAGCTATATTTTTTCGATTCTTCTGTCCCTGATTTATGCGGTAGGGGGCTTTGGTGTCGCGAGTACCAGCTTTACAAGCGGCAACTTCACCAATCCGCTGCTCACCATTCTGCCTGTCCCGCTCATCTGGCGCTGGCAGGTGCTGGCCATCCAGGGCGACGCGGCCGCGGCGGCGGTCAAAGAAACGGCGGTTTCCCTGCCTTTGGCGGCCGGGGTTGTCGGTCTGATCGCGGTGCTGTCCATCGTGGGTATTCTGTTTATCTACGGAAAACGTGAAAGCTGAGGTGCGCTGTGAGAAAACTAAAGTGGATTTTGTGTGTTGCGGCGGTTTTTATTTTTATTTATTTGACCGGCGGGAGGGAGAAGAAAAATGCTGAAATTGATTAAGACAGAATTACTGAAGCTCAAGCGCTACCCCATTGTCTGGGTGGCGGCAGCCGCCATGCTCTGCGGCCCGCTGCTTTCCTGGTTTACCATCTCCATGGATACCAGCGGAACCTATGCCTTTCCGGATTTCTCAGACAATGTTATCTGGACAAATTTTGACGCGGTCAATCCTCTGGTTTTTACGCTGTTGGCAGGTTATATCATCTCCAGAGAGTGGGCAGATGATACCCTTAAAAACCTACTGACCATACCCGTTCCCTTCAGTAAGCTGCTGACCGCTAAGCTTTTGGTTATCGCGGCTCTGGTGGCGCTGTCGGGAATCGGCAGCTTCCTGGCAACCGTACTGTTTGCCGGAATATCCGAGCTGGAAGGCTTTACGGCAAATCTGGCAGTGCAGTCGCTTGTGCAGATGGTGGTCATGAACCTGTGCGTGTATATTGCGGTACTGCCCATCATTGTTTTTACCAGTAAAAAGCCGGGCGGCTTTGTCGCGGGCGTGGGCTTTGCCTTCTTTTACGGGGTTTGCGGGGGTCTTGTGGCAGGCCACGGACTTGGAAATGTGTATCCGCTCACAGCGGGCTTTGCCCTTATCAATTACAGAATTGATCCAGGCGCCTTTTCAGAAGGCTTTGCCTATAACCTGCCCCTGTGCTGTACGGTGCTGGCGCTGACACTGGTTCTATCCATTGTGCTGGTGTTGAGAACTGATAAGTATGTGCAGAAAAACGGTCATCGGCAGAGGGATGCTGCTGCGGCAGCCGGTTCAAAAAGCAAAAAGAGATGACACGGCGTTTTGCCGCATCATCTCTTTTATTATTTTCTGGTGATCTTTGTGCGGGACAGATTTTCACGAATGGTGCTGCGGGTTATTTCAAATTGCTCTTTTGGCAGAATATCCTCAATATAGGGGAGGGAAGGGGCGTAAATAAAGGAGCCGCCCTTTTTAAGTGCTGTCAGAATAGATTTATAGCATTTTACCCATTCCAGGTCACTGCCGTCCTGTGCGGACATGGCCGCAGACATTTCTTTAATAAAGGCAAGAGGGGAGAGAATACTGCCCCAGTAGTCCTTACCGTAATCGACGTGTAAAAAATCGGATGCGCGCGTAACATCTGTATCCTCGGCGCTGGGGTCAATGCCGCAGGCGCGGTGGCCCTGTGCGTTTAAAAAGAAGACGAGATTCCCTGTAGCGCCGGAACCCACAACTAAAATTGGGTCTTCCAGCTTATCCATATCTAAATCCAGGAGTTCAATCTGAAAGCCTGCGGAGTATTCAGAGTTTAAATTGATGGTATTGTTATCCATGATCTTTCCTTTCTGAAATTGATGATGTAAAGCTTATACCCATTATAACGAATTTAGGACGGAATGCCCAGATAAAAATTAAATTTACCATTTGCGGTACAGTTGGTGTATAATAAAGCCATTATCAAAAAAATAAAAGGATAAAAAATGAAAACTTTATTTGAAAACACAACCATTTACAGCAAAAAAATTTATCTTGAGGCACAGGGAAAATGGTATCAGAAAAACGCTCTGAAAAAACGCTGGTTCTATTTACTCATGGCTGCTTTTTGTTTTGTTTGCGCCTACTATTATCTGTCGAGAGCGTCCTGGCCGGCAGGCGTGATATTTATAGTGATGGGAATACTGCTGGTGCTTGTCTATTTTCAGGGATACCGCTTTTCGGCAGAGAGAGCCTACAATGAGCAAAAAGATATTTTTCCGGCCAGTGGCTTTAAATGGATTATTACCAAGGATAAGATGGTTTGGAAAACGGATGAGGCAGAACGGCCTGTTTTTTACAAACAGATTGAAAAAATCTATGAAACAGGGCATGCTTTTGTGATCGTGGTTGGCGGAAAAATGCATATTCTTGATAAGGATGGCTTTACGGCCGGCAGTGCCGCTGATTTCAAAAGCTTTTTAATGAAAAAATGTCCTCAGGCTTTTAAATAAAGCTTGACCCTTACGTGGCGTTATCCCTTAAACTGAGATTAAGACACGAAAGGAGATGACGTTTTATGAAAATCAATGCCATTTATTCTGGAAAAATTTATGAAAAGATGATGAACGCTTCTGCCGGAAAAAGAGATGACCTTTACCGTTATGAGATGATGAAGCCTTTTGAGTACAAGTGGGCATGTATCAATGTGCCGATTAAGGCTGCCCGGAAAGGCGGCTACGATGTGGTGATGGCCTCTGAAATGATGGGGCTTTTTCCACCAGAAAGGGTGGATCATTCACAGAAAGAAGCGGTGGAGTGGCTTAAAGAAGAAAGTCTTTGGTCTGCCAGTGAGGCAGCGATAAAGAAATCGCTGGATTGTTTTGTAAAGGCGGGTATCGAACTGCCGGTTCAGGAATACTTTTTTACCCTTCTTCTGGCCAATCCGGATAATCCATATACACAGATGAGTGAGGGGTACTGCGGGGATGGCGGCATTCCAGGCTATATTTTGGGCTCATTGGTGCCGAGTGAAACGACGGTCGCCAGGATGCCTGCGGCCCTGGCCCATGAGTGCAACCACAATGTGCGGTTTCAATTCCAGAAATGGCGGCCGGATATTACGCTGGCCGAAATGATGGTAAGTGAGGGACTGGCCGAAAATTTTGTCGCGGCTCTCTACGGCGAAAAAGCTGTTGGTCCATGGGTAACTAAAACAGATGCGTCAGTTTTGGAAGAGGTTATAAAACCAAAGATTGTTGAAGCTTTTGATGTAACCGGCTTTGACGGTATTACACCCTGGCTTTACGGTGACGAGATAGCAGAGATACAGCATTTCTTTCCGGTGGGGATGCCCTATTGCGCGGGGTATGCCTGCGGTTATCATATGATCCGCCATTATCTCAAAAAAACGGGCGTCCCTATTGTAGAAGCAACCCTGAAGCCAGCCGCTGAGATTATGGCAGAGTGTTCAGAATTTTGGGGGCATTGACAAGGGAGCTTGGCCTTGTTACAATAAGAGCAGAAAAAGGAAAGGAATTTGTACAATGTTAGAAACACTATATGGCAGGAATTGTATTGCAGAAGGCTCCAAGCAAGCTGATTTTCAGAACATTGTGCGGAGCCTGGCCAAATGACTGTATCGAAAGGGTAAAAAAGCCTTTAAGGCTTTATTTGTATACCTTTGTACAGATTGAGTCCAAAATAAAAGTGTTATAAGGCTACGGACATTGTCTGTCCGGAGCCTTTTTTAAATAGTTTAAAACAGAGGCCGTAAATGTTGGTGCTCTGTTTTTTTATTTTGAACAGGAGGTGGATGCAGTGGTCATTGGAATTGTAAAAATCGATGCAGAGTCTGGATCAGGCAGTGGTTTTCATCGATTATAAAACTGCCGCAGGCTTTGCAGACTTAAGATCAAAAAAATAATAAGGGGCAAAGTCAAAATGAAATTAAATAATTTAACAAGTGGAAATATTACAAGACAGTTGGTGGGGTTCAGCTTTCTTCTATTTCTGGCAAACCCGCTGCAGTCTGTCTATGAAATGGTTGATATGGTTTTTGTTGGCCAGTTCACCGGCAGCGCGGCCTTAGCGGCGATCAGCAGCTCTGCCATGATCTGTTTTGTTTTAAATGCGGTTTGTATGGGAGTGACCATGGGGGGGAAGTGTGGTTGCGGCTCAGTTTAAAGGAGCGGGAGATGAAGAAGGGCAGAAACGTGCTATTGGAACCTTATTCAGCTTTGGCGGCGGCCCTTACGATGATCAGCCTCTGCCTGTACCGCCCGATTTTATACATGATGCGGGTTCCGCCAGAAGCGATGCGTTACGCCTGCGAATATATGAGCATTATGAGCATTGGGGTATTCTTTGTTTTTGGGTACAATGCAGTTTGTGCAATAGTCCGGGGATTGGGCGATGCCAAAAGTCCGTTACTGTTTGTAGCGGCTGCCAGTGTAATCAATATTATTCTGGATGCTTTACTTGTAGGTAGTTTTAAGCTGGCGACACAGGGCGCTGTGTCGGCGACAGTTATAGCCCAGGGAAGTGCATTTATCATTGCGGTCATTTATCTCAGAAAACGTGATTTTGTTTTTGATTTCAAGCCCAGGCATTTCAGGATATCCTCTGAGATGTTGATCCCTATTTTAAAAATAGGACTGCCATCAGCACTTCAGCTAGCGGTTGTAAATCTTTTATACCTTATGGTGACCTCAATGCTTAATGTTTATGGTGTTGCCAATGCGACTGCTGCAGGAATTGGTTTGAAAATCAATACTTTTTTAGCTATGCCATGCTGGGCCATTGGAACGGGGGTAACCACTATGGTCGGGCAAAATATGGGGGCACAGAAGCCGGACAGGGTCAGAAAGATATTAAAAAACGGGCTTCAATTAAATTTGATCATTGTAATGCTGGGAACACTTTTTATTCAGTGTACGGCGCCTTAAGTTGTGGGAATATTCAATACAGATCCCGAAGTGCTGAGTGAAGGCGTGCTTTACCTAAGAATCTGTGCTTCGATTAACGGCTTATTTTACACGGTTATGTACACCTGCAATGCTTTTGCCACTGGAACGGGCCACGCCACCTTTGCCAGGCTAATTCACTGTTGGATTCTGTGGTGATGCGGCTGGGGGTTAGTGCCTTTCTGGGGTTTAGCTTAAGCCTTGGCTTTGTGGGAATTTATATGGGAGAGGCTCTGTCGCCGTTAATTTCAGCGGTTTTGGGGATTGTTTACTGCAAAAAAAGCAAGTGGCAGTAAAATATGACAAAACCTGTCAGTGTTTATAGGGTATAATACGGGAAAAGAGGAGGTGCAACATGCTGGAATTACCAGAAAGCTATACCATAGCTGGACAATTAGATGAGATCATTAGAGGGAAACAGATCGAACAGGTGGTTGCGGGAGCGTCGCCACATAAATTTGCTTTTTTCAATGGCGAGCCAGAGGCCTGCCGCGAGCTGCTTTTAGGAATGCGTGTAGACAAAGCCATATCGTATGGCGGCTATGTGGAAATTGAATTTGGAGATAAGCGTCTATTGCTGGGGGACGGTGTCAATATACGTTACCTAGAGGCAAAGGAAAAGCAGCCCAAGAAGCATCAACTCCTGCTGACCTTTGAGGATGAGACCGCCTTAGTATTTTCAGTAGCTATGTACGGCGCGATCTGGGCATATGTAGAAGGTGAAAATGATAATTATTACCATCAGGTTGCCAGAGAAAAGCCATCGCCCTTAAGTGGAAAATTTGAT
The DNA here is from genome assembly GCF_002441855.2 of Eubacterium maltosivorans. Classification (NCBI taxonomy): domain Bacteria; kingdom Bacillati; phylum Bacillota; class Clostridia; order Eubacteriales; family Eubacteriaceae; genus Eubacterium; species Eubacterium maltosivorans. The sequence continues at coordinate 4,241,083 of NZ_CP029487.1, forward strand.
CGGGAATGGTTCGACGCTATTGTAGCTGCGGCTAAACAAAATACAAGTGCTAAGGCCCTTCTAGCGACGGAGCAGCGAATTCCAGGCCTGGGCAATGGCTGCCTGCAGGATATTCTTTTTAACGCTCGAGTCAACCCCAGAACAAAGCTGGAATATCTGACGGCGGAGGAACTTAGGCACCTGTTTGGCTCCGTTAAATCCACCTTACATCAGATGACTATAAAAGGAGGGCGGGATACCGAGAAGGATATTTTTGGTATGAAGGGCGGATATAAAAGTATATTATCTAAAAATACCTATAAAGTGCCCTGTCCGGTTTGCGGCGGCGCCATTGTTAAGGAAACCTATCTTGGCGGCAGCATTTATTACTGTCCAAATTGCCAGCCTATTAAAAATAGTTAAAGCAAAAGACCGGTTGTTCCGGTCTTTTTTATGCTATAATATTTTTACCAGATCAGGAAGACTGAACTTTGGGAGGTAAAATGAAACTCATACCGAAAAGCAAAAATTTGGAAGATTATTTAAAGGAGAGCCCATATGTTGATTACAGTGACCATACCGTTGTGGATAAGTCAGAAAGCCTGTATAGGCTTTCTGAAAACAAACTGGATTATACAGAACGGGCGTTTCTTTTTGTGCGGGATGCCATCGATCATTCCTGGGATATACAGAGCCACAGGGTAATACGAACGGCTTCTGAGGTGCTAAAGGCCGGCGAGGGTATCTGTTATGCTAAAGCTATGTTGCTGGCGGCCCTGCTGAGACGAAAAGGGATACCGGCAGGCTTTTGTTATCAGCGCCTGACCATTGGGGATACACCGGATACAGGTTATTGTATACACTGTCTGAACGGTGTTTACCTGGAAACTGAAAAGCTGTGGATACGTATTGACGCACGGGGAAATACCCTTGGAAAGAACGCTCAGTTTAATAAAGCGCATCCAGAACGAGAGCATCTGGCTTTTCCGGTCCGTCCAGAGTATGACGAGAGGGACTATCCGGAAATTTATGTAAGCTCGGTGCCTGCTACAATAAAGGCTCTGGTAAGAAATCAGGACGCTCTCGATATGATTTTACATGGCCTGCCAGAATCTTTATAAGGGAGGAATAAAAATGAAATCAGAAAAAATGATGAAAGGGCTTGTCTGCCATAAGGACGGCACCATCGAGCTTTTGGATGTGCCGGTTCCGGGGCTTGTGGAAGATACAGACGCCATTGTCCGCGTATCACTCTCAACAATTTGTACCAGCGATCTTCATATCATGCATGGAGCAGTTCCGAGAGCCATACCAGAAAAAGTGCTCGGCCACGAATTTGTAGGTGAAGTCATCGAAGTGGGAAAGGGCGTTAAAAAGCTAAAGTCGGGAGTGCGCGTTGCCGCCAATTGTATTACCTTTTGTGGCGAATGTGGGTACTGCCGGTGGGGCTTTATCAATAACTGTGAAAAAGGAGGCTGGGAGCTTGGATGTCGGATTGATGGCTGCCAGGCAGAATATGTAAGAGTCCCCTTTGCGGATATGGGACTGACTAAAATACCAGATTCTGTCACTGACAAAGAGGCACTGCTGTTGGGGGATATTTTATCAAGCGGCTACTTTGGCGCAGAGCTCTGCGAGATTAAACCTGGTGATACCATTGCTGTTATCGGAGCCGGACCAGTGGGGCTCTGTGCTATGAGCTGCGCGCGCCTGTTTGGCGCGGCCCGGATTATCGCATTGGATATTCAGGATGAACGTCTGAAATTAGCGGTAGAGCAGGGATTAGCAGACGAAACAGTCAACCCATCAGCAGAAGATGCCGAGATGGCGGTCAAGGGCTTAACGGATGGCCGTGGTGCAGACGGCGTGGTTGAGGCGGCTGGCGGTGAGAACACCTTTGAGCTGGCCTGGAAACTCGCGAGGCCTAACGGTGTTGTCGCCCTGGTTGCCATGTACGGAAAGGCCCAGACACTTCCACTTGAAAAAATGTATGGAAAGAATCTGATTTTTAAAACCGGCGGTGTGGACGCTGTCCACTGTGAGCGCATTATGAAGCTTATTGAGGCGGGGCGCATCAATACAGAATTTCTCATAACGCACGAGGCTCCTCTTAATGATATTTTAGAGGGCTACCGTATATTTGAGAATAAGCTGGATCACTGCATTAAATGGGCAGTAACACCTTATCAACGATAGCTTTGGGTATTAAAGGTATTCGAGTATACCATAGGGAGTAACAACGATGGCGCCGGCAGCGATAAGCTGTTCGGTTCCCTTTTGTAAAGCGCTGAGAGAGTCACAGCCGCCGTCTTCCTCCAGCATCAGGGCGTAGCCTTCTTTTTTCATGTCAGGATAGAGCATAAAATCAACACCTTCCTGTTGCAGTGTAAGCTTGGGATCAACCGCGACGATGATTTTTTCTTTAAGTGCATTTTGGTCATTAGGAGATAAAATAGAAGTTTTCATTAAAGGACTCCTTTCGCAATGAGAAGACAGTGTGTCGTTACGCCGTCTCATCTTCTGTAACTATAACATCTGTGGAACAAAAATACAAGAAAGCACGGACCGCTTATTGCAATATCCGTGCCCTCTTTTTAGCACACAGAGGAGTAGACCACAGCTGAACGCTTTGGAATATACAGGGTGGTAAGCATACCGGGGCAATCGGATTTTGAAGCAATTGGGGCAGGCTCTGTGTCTATCCATCCTCCAAAATGATGGGACTCTGTGTTAAGAACGGGTTGATAACCACTGTTGCCAGGAAGCGGGATAAATCCGTTGAAGTCTCTTGTCGGATGAAAATTAAAGGCAAAGAGGTAAGGGCCTTTTGAATAAAGTAGCAGTTTTGCCCAGGTATCGATGAGTAAAAGCTCTGAAGGATATTCAAGCAGCTTTGTATCTCTTGCAAAATGGATCATGGCGCTGTCGAAATCCTGAAGATAGCGGTATCGAAGATTGGTGTCCTCTGCCAGATGCCACTGTCGGCGGGCGTACTGGTAGCTCCAGCCGTTATCCTCACGGGGGAAATCGATCCATTCGGGATGACCAAACTCGTTACCCATAAAATTCATATAGCCTTCGCCGGCGCAGGTACAGGTGATCAGCCGGATCATTTTATGTAAAGCCATGGCGCGCTCAATGACAGGGTTTTGGTTAAAGACATTCATATCGTTATACATATCCTGACCGGCCAGCCAGAACATGATAGTTTTATCGCCGACAATCGCCTGATCATGGGATTCGGCATAACCAATGACTTTTTCGCCTGGCCGGCGCTGTGTAAGCTCATGCCAGAGAGTTTTTAGGTCCCAGTCCTCATCGTTTACATCTCTTAAAGTGTGGATCCAGAAATCGGGAAGACCCATGCCCAGCCGGTAATCAAAGCCAAGACCGCCCAAAGAGACTGGAAGCGCCATCCCAGGAAAGCCACTCATATCCTCAGCAATTAGAAAACAATCAGGCTTTATTTCTTTTGCAAGGCTGGAAGCCATCTGGAGATAGGTGAGGCCTGCCATGTCCGTGTTGGGTGAAAAATACTGATCGTATGAATCAAAGTTTATGCCAAGCCCATGGTTATGGTATAGCATAGAGGTAACACCATCAAAACGGAAGCCGTCAAAATGGTATTCGTCCAGCCAGAATTTTATATTGGATAAAAGAAAGTGGAGAACCTCGGGCTTATCATAATTAAAAACCTTAGAACCCCAAGCGGGGTGATCACCCTCCAAACCAGCGTGAAAAAACTGATAGTCTGTTCCGTCAAATTCTCCGATACCGTCCAGAACATTGCGGGAGGCATGAGAGTGTACCAAATCGAGGATGACTGCGATGCCCAGACGGTGTGCTGTATCGATGAGCGCCTTTAAATCCTCAGGAGTACCAAAACGGGAGGAAACCGCAAAGAAATTAGAAACCTGGTAGCCAAAGGAAGCATAGTAAGGGTGCTCCATAATCGCCATGAGCTGGATGGCATTGTAGCCAAGTCCGGCAATGTGCGGCAGTATATTTTGTGTGAATTCATTGAAGGTTGAAACCTCTGGGGCTTCTCCGGCGATGCCGATGTGAGCTTCGTAGATGAGCGGAGGTACGGACTGGTCGGGATGAAAGGTTTTTTCACGCCATCTGTAGGGCTGCGCAGGATTCCAAACCTGTCCGTCAAATGCAAAGGTATTCTTATCCTGAACCACACGTTTACAATAAAGCGGTACGCGGTCAAAGGACCGTCCCTCAGTCTTAATATGCACCTTAACACGTGAGCCGTGTGTTAGGGATTTTTCGCCAGGGAGAAAAACTTCCCAATTGCCGCTGCCCAAAGGCTTCAAGGGGGTAGCGGTTCTATCCCATCCGTTAAAATCACCAATGAGAAAAACAGATTGGGCGTTCGGAGCCCACTCACGGTAAACCCATCCGTCAGCCTTTTTGTGAAAGCCAAAATAAAGGTAACCGTCCGCAAAATCAGAAAGGCCCTTTTTATTTTTTAAAAGAGCCTTTTTTTTCATGTTAAATCGCTTTACCTGCCATTCGATCGCGGATGTGTAAGATTTTAAATAAGGATCTATTTTTAAAATTTCTAAATTAACTGAAGACATTTAATCAACTCCTTAACTTGTTTTATAAATACCCTTTTAAGTAAAAGATAAAACAACTGGGAGAAGAATTATAGTTTGAAATTATGGTATAATAGGGAGAAGCCAGCCATAACCTTCTGCTTCCATTTGCTCTTTTGGGATAAACCTCAGAGCTGCACTGTTAATGCAGTAGCGTTCTCCGCCAAAGGCAGCAGGTCCGTCATCAAAGACATGGCCGAGATGTGCGTCGCCGCTCCGGCTGCGTACCTCTGTCCGGACCATGCCGTAGCTGGTATCTTTGTGTTCCCGGATCGTATCCGGATCAATGGGTTTCGAAAAGGAAGGCCATCCGCATCCGGCATCAAATTTATCAGATGAGGAAAAAAGAGGTTCACCGGTAGTGATATCCACATAGATCCCCGGCTCAAATTGATCCCAGTATTCACCGGTAAAGGCGCACTCAGTCATACTATTTTGTGTTACCTCGTAGGCTTCTGGCGATAGTGTCTTTTTTAAGGATTGGCCGTCAGGCTTTTTGTACGTATCTGGTACCTTGGTTGATTTTGGGGTATATTGTTTCATAATGAAACCTCCTTCATAAGATGGTTTGATTATACCCAATTCAACACAAAGCATGCTTAAATAAACCAATAGATGTATCGGAGGGGAGTTTCTGGTTATAAGCTTAAGAAATTAGTAAGTGGCTTGACAAATTGAAACAAAGGAAGTAAAATAGCAAAGAAATAAATATTTCGGTAGGTGAGGCTACCACAGGGATATGGATTACTGCCGCGAACTAGTGGAGACACTACAAGTTGGTCAACAGTTTATGTCGAATACAAGGCATTGACTAATGTAATTTCACCGCCCTGTGAAGCTAAAGCTTGAACGGTGAACTGATAAAAGACGATTTTTTTGATATGTTGTCCTCTGTCATTGCTTGAGCTTTGGCAGAGGTTTTTTATTTCAGCAAACAGAGAGGCAGGTGAGAAAAATGGACGTTGGACGAGAGAAAGGCATAAGCCCCAAAAGGGTGGAGGAACCACAGGAAGAAGGATACAGACAGGCGAAGCACGCCCGTTTTTCCCCTTCCGGTAACAGCCTTTACTGAGGCTTGTGTCTTAACAGAAAGGATTAAATAAAATTCAGGAGGTTAAGACAATGAAAGTGATTTCAAATAATGCAAAAGACAGACTGCTGGAAGCTGCTGTTACAGAAGAAAAGGCTTTAATTAAAGTCTATGGCGCCGGCAGCTACAATGAAGAAAAGGCTTCAGAAATGCGAGAAGCTTATGGCGAAAATAAATTAAGCCGTCATCAGAGTGATTCCGTCCTGAAACGGATTTTTGACGCTTTTGTCAATCCCTTTACGATTATTTTGATCGTGCTTGCACTGGTTTCGTTTGTTACAGATGTAGCGATGGCACCGCCGGGAGAAAAGGATCCTGTATTCGTAATAATTGTCGGAGTCATGGTACTGATCAGTGGATCACTGCGCTTTTTTCAGGAACAGAAATCTGACCGTGCCGCCGAGAGGCTTGGCGAGATGGTCGAAACAACCGCTGCGGTCGACAGGAGCCCTGCTGGAAAAGCAGAGATTCCTCTGGATGAAATTGTGGTGGGGGATATTATCTACCTGGCGGCTGGCGATATGGTCCCAGCAGATGTGAGAATTCTGAACGCGCGTGATCTTTTTATCAGCCAGTCTTCACTGACCGGAGAAAGTGAAGCGGTTGAAAAGTATGGAAGCCCGGTAGAAAATGCGGAGGATGATCCGTTGTCCTGCAACAATCTGGCTTTTATGGGAACGAATGTGGTCAGCGGATCAGCCAAAGCGCTGGTGCTGGCAGTGGGCGATGATACTATTTTTGGTTCTATAGCCAGCCAGCTGAGCCCAAAGCAGCAGAATACAAGCTTTGATAAAGGGGTCAATTCTGTTTCATGGGTTTTGATCCGTTTTATGCTGGTTATGGTACCTTTGGTATTTTTTGCCAATGGATTAACAAAAGGCGACTGGACTGAAGCCTTTTTATTCGCAATTTCAGTGGCTGTTGGGTTGACTCCTGAAATGCTGCCGATGATCGTCTCGGCGAATCTCGCGAAAAGCGCTGTGGCCATGTCAAAGAAAAAGGTCATTGTCAAAAATCTGAGCGCCATTCAGAATTTTGGTGCTATGGATGTCTTGTGCACGGATAAAACCGGGACTCTTACGCAGGATAAGGTGGTTCTGGAATACCCGCTGGACATTCACGGCAATGAGGACGACCGCGTTATGCGCCACGCTTTTCTGAACAGCTGGCATCAGACAGGCCTTAAAAATTTAATGGATCAGGCTGTTATCAATCATGTGAATATGGGAACAGCCACTGTTTTAAAAGAAGAATACCAGAAAGTGGATGAAATCCCCTTTGATTTTAACCGCCGCCGTATGAGTGTAGTGGTAACTGACCGTACCGGTAAAACTCAGATGATCACAAAAGGTGCCATTGAAGAAATGCTGAGTGTATGCAGCTTTGCAGAATATAAGGGAAAGGTTGAGCCCATCACCGAGGAGGTTCAGAATGAAATCTTAGAGCAGGTACGGCGTTATAATGATTCCGGTATGCGGGTTTTGGGTGTGGCGCAGAAGACAAATCCAGCGCCGGTCGGCGTGTTCTCGGTAGCGGATGAATCCGATATGGTACTTATCGGGTACCTGGCTTTTCTGGATCCGCCGAAAGAAAGCACTGCAGCAGCTTTGAAGGTTCTCAAAGAATATGGCGTGGGTGTTAAGGTGCTGACAGGTGACAATGAAGTGGTGACAAAAGCGATCTGCCGCCAGGTAGGTATGCCCGCCCAGAAGATACTGTTAGGCTCAGATATTGAAAAAATGGATGATAACACACTGGAAAAAGTTGTGGAGAAGACAGACATCTTTGCCAAACTTTCTCCGCTGCAAAAAGTGCGGATTGTAAAGGCCTTAAAGAGCAACGGGCACACCACAGGATTTCTGGGAGACGGGATCAATGACGCTGGCGCCATGAAAGCATCTGACGTAGGGATTTCGGTTGATACAGCTGTGGATATTGCGAGGGAATCTGCGGATATCATTCTGCTGGAAAAAGATCTGATGGTGCTGGAAGAAGGTGTGGTAGAGGGCCGCAAGACCTATGCCAACATTATAAAATATATTAAAATGACCGCAAGCTCTAATTTTGGCAATATGTTTTCTGTTTTGGCCGCCAGTATTTTTCTGCCTATGTTGCCCATGTTGCCCATGCAGCTTTTGGTGCTCAATCTGATTTATGATATTTCCTGCACGGCCATCCCGTGGGATAATGTCGATCCAGAATACTTGAAAACGCCAAGAAAATGGGACGCTTCCTCCATTGTCAAGTTTATGCTGTGGATGGGGCCTGTGAGCTCAGTATTTGATATTACAACCTATTTATTCCTGTTTTTCTACCTCTGTCCTATGGTTTTTGGCGGTGCGTTCCATACCCTCGGTCAAACGGCTCAAATAGGATTTATTGCACTGTTCCACGCAGGATGGTTTATAGAGTCACTCTGGACTCAAACACTGGTCATTCATATGATCCGTTCGCCAAAGCTGCCTTTTATCGGAAGTCATGCTTCATGGCAGCTGACAGGGTTAACCACTCTGGGGATTGCAGTCGGTACGATTTTGCCCTTTACCTTCATCGGGGCGGCGCTCGATATGGTACCGCTTCCGGGAATGTATTTTCCATTTCTCGTTATCACGGTGCTGTTGTATATGGCTCTGGTAACAATGTTGAAAAAAATATTTATACGTCGTTATGGCGAACTGCTTTGACCATATTGGGAACCTGTGTATGTGAAATAGCCTGCACAGGTTTTTTATATCAGGAAGACAGCCATTGTCTCCAGGCATATTAAATGATAAAATGTCCAGAAACAGGCCGAAAATAGAGAATGCAACCATTGGTTGACAAAATGTAAAGAAAGGTTGGTAGCTTAATAAACCATGCGTTTTCTAAAAGAAACAATGGAGGTGGAAAAATGACATTTCAAGAAAGGCTACTTCAGCTTAGAAGGCAAAAAGGGTTTTCTCAGGAGGCACTCGCGGAGCGTATGGGAGTTTCCAGACAGGCCGTTTCTAAATGGGAATCAGGATTAGCCAATCCAGATATCAATAATCTCGTTCTTTGAAGTGAAATTTTTGAAGTTTCTTTAGATGAACTCATAAAAGGTGAGGTGCCGCCGGCTTTAGAGAAAGAGGCGACGATAAAAACAGTGAAAGTTCCTAGGCGCCGCCATTATGAATACAAAAGCAAGAGTCATATTGGAGGACTTCCTTTGATTCATATAAATATTGGATGGTATGACAGACGGTTCAAGACGAACTTCAAGGCGAGGGGAATCATTGCTGTTGGTAACATTGCGACAGGTCTTATTTCAATAGGTTTGATTTCAGTGGGGATTTTTTCTTTTGGCGCGCTGAGCTTTGGTCTGCTGGTGCTTGGAGGATTAGCCCTGGGACTGGCTCTCGCCTGTGGCGGTGTGGCCGCAGGAGGAATCGCAATCGGCGGTGTGGCTCTGGGGATTTTTGCGCTCGGCGGACTGGCGGTGGGGATGTTTGCCAGCGGAGGCTGTGCCATCGCTTCCCATATAGCAGTGGGGGGGTATGCAAGAGGACATATTGCCTGTGGAGAGATAACCAGCGGCGCGCGGATTGCGGAGCGGTATATCGGCGGCAGCGGCAAAGTTATTGACAGTGAGATGATGGTACTGGCCATCAAGCAGGAATTTACAGAAATGTGGTTGCGGTTCCGGGAGCTTTTGATAAAGCTTTATGGCGGGTGGTAAGGAGTTAAAAATGAAAATATACATTGTTGATTCATTCACAGAAAAGCGTTTTTGTGGTAATCAGGCAGGAGTTGTTCTTCTCGAAAGCGGAAAGGATTTTCCCGAGCCGGACTATATGCGGCAGTTGGCCGCAGAGTTACGTTATTCTGAAACAGCCTTTATAAAGAAACTGGAAAAAGAAGTTTTTAAGCTGAGGTATTTTACACCGATGCAGGAGGTAGAACTTTGCGGACATGCAACAATCGCGGCCTTTACTGTTTTGCATAAGGAGGGAGTTATTAAAGCCGGAAGCTGCAGAGCAGAGACAATGGCCGGCGACCTTGAGGTTAAAGTGTCTGAAAAAGATATCTGGATGGAAATGGCGGTGCCGAGAATCATTAAAATTTTTGATCAGGAAGAGAGTGAAGCCCTTTATACCTCACTGTCACTCGATAAATACGACGCGCCAGAAGCGATGATCCCTCAGATTATAAACACTGGCCTCAGTGATATTATGCTCCCAGTCAAAAATCAAAAGGCATTGGAAGCAGCGGTTTTAAAGGCTCAGGAAGTTTCACTGTTATCTGCGGCCTATAGCGTGACGGGGATACATCTTTTCTGTCTGGAAAAGGATATCGAAATCACTGCCCGGTGCCGCAATTTTGCCCCCGTCTGCGGAATTGACGAGGAATCTGCTACAGGCACCTCCAATGGCGCGCTGACCTGGTATCTCAGGCAGTATGGCATTGTAAAGCCCAATGAGATCAATCGTTTTGTTCAGGGAGAAGCTATGGGAAAGCCTTCGGTGATTAAAACAATTTTTGATGAAAAAGAAGGAAAACCACGCATTCGGGTTGGCGGCGCAGCGGTCATTGTACTTAAAGGAGCGCTTGTTTAGATTAATAATAAAGAGAAAAAGAGATGATGTGCTGTTTTGCCACATCATCTCTTTTTTAATCTGCCGGAATCAGTTCAATACTTTGAAAAATTTTACGCGAAGCCAGCGTGATGGCAATGGCAATAAGACCGGTACCAAAAATAACAGTCCAGGGAGCTCTGCCGAATATTTTAAACAGAAAACCGTAGAGAGCCTGCCCGATTGGTTGTGAACAGACTGAAATTGCCATGATAAAAGACATTACCTTTCCAATTAAGTTTTCCGGTGTAATGATCTGCACATAAGACATCATCATCACCGTAAAAATGGAGGCCAGAGCCATGAGTGACATTCCAAAAAAGGTGATGACCGCGTAGCTGACCATCGACGGCAGTCCGAGCAGAAGTACCAGACCCATCGGGAGAACACAAAGCGCAGAACCGGCTAGAATGAGGTGGGCCTTGTCTTGGGTGAGCTTATCCGAGAGAAGACTGACAAGAATACCGCCGAGCAGCGCTCCGGCCATCATGATTCCTTGAGCGATACCGTAAAGCTGGCTGGAGAGGCCAAGATTAATGGTGATGACTGTGGGCATCCCTATTATGAACATGGAGGTGATAAAAAGGTTAAAGGCACAGACGACAAGCAGAGCTTTAAAAATAACAGGCTGTCGATACAGAATAAAGTTTAGACTATCTCGCATATCGCCTTTGACAATCGACAAAACAGAGCTTTCGGCCGGACGCTTTTTATAGGGCATATGAATAAAAACTTCCATAACCGCAGAGAGGAAGAAGCTGATGCCGCCGATAAAAATAATAGGTGTCAGACCAAAAAAACCATAGAGCATACCGCCAAAGACAGGGCCCAGAAGCGAAGAGAGAGACTGCACCTGATTGACAACAGCATTGGATTTCATAAGGTTTTCTGAGGAAGAAAGCAGAGGAATGCTGGACTGGACGGAGGGGCTGTAAAACGACTGAATAATGGAGAGCAGTACCATCATAACGCCAATCAAAACCACCGCTTGATCAGGAATAAAAACAAGGCCAAAGATAATGACAATTCCTGAGGTGATAAAATCTAAAACGACCATAATATTCCGGCGGTTTACACGGTCTGCGATAATACCGCCGATGGGGGACAGCAGGGCCATCGGGATCATTGATATGGCCATGATCGAGCCGAAAACAGCCGATGAGCCTGTAAGGTTAAGCAGATAAAGCGGCAGGGCAAAGCGCAAAATTGCGTTTCCGAACAGTGAAATAATCTGTCCGATAACAACCAAGGTAAAATCCCGGTTAAAAAGTTTTGATTTAGTATTCAAGGTAATGACCTCCAAAATAATTTTAATACCGACCGATGGTATGTAAATGAGATTAAAAAATGGCTCCTCTTGAGGAGCGGTATCAATGCCGCATATCCAATGCATTAACCGGGCACTGGGTATGCGGTGATGTTTAAATTTATTTTTCTGAATAAACAGCGTCTGCAAATACGTCGATGGCTTTTTTAACAGCCTCATTAATAAGGTTCAATCCCTGGGAAGAAAGAAGGGCGTCAAGAAATTTGATTTTTTCATAAAACTCTTCCCGCGTTTTGGTAAACAGCGCAGGCGTAATCCAGAGATTTGACAGTAAAATCAGGGTCTCTGCTAGTTCTTTAGGATATTTGGTATGGATTGACCCATCTGCTACTCCCTGTTCAATCAGGACCTGAATGGAAGGCGCAGTATCCTCCATCGATGTTTTAACCTGCATGACCAGCATCCGCGCGTTTTTTAACAAGTCGGGGACCATATGATAAACAGCGTGGTTAAAGGGGCTTTCCAGTGATATGATCATACACTGCTGCAGGCGTTCTAACCCGGTTTTATTTTTCGGATTCTGAGTCAGCACATCCAAAAGCCCTTGTTCTTTATAAAACCTGTCGGTGACGGCGTCGAGAATTTCTTCTTTGCTTTTGAAATGGTGGTAGATCGCGCCCTTGCTCAGGTCGCCGAGCGCATTGACAATGTCTTGAATTGTGGTGGCTTCATAGCCCTTTTCCATAAATAATTCCCATGAGGTATCCAGAATACGGTTAATTGTTACCTCGGGATGTTTGTTTCTTGCCATAGATACTTCCTTCTTTAAATACATTCGGTTGGTATGTAAAAATAATACCACTGTGTTTTTTTGTTGTCAAGTCAAGAGCTGTAATTTAAGCATTCTTCATAAAGGCATCAATATTTCCAGATGTAATATCTTCCAGGTGTTTCTGAACTTTTTCGGCAGGCCAATCCCACCAGCTTATTTCAAGCAGTTTATCAATGGTCTTTTCATCAAAACGTTTTTTTATCGGTTTAGCTGCAATACCGCCAACAATAGTGAAGGGCTCTATATCTTTTGAAACCAAGGCTCTGGAAGCCACAATGGCGCCGTGGCGGATCTGGACACCTGGAAAAATGACAGCCTCATAGCCAATCCATACGTCACTTCCGATAACTGTGTCTCCTTTGTTTTCCCAGCTATCCTGCATTTGAAGCTGAGTGCTCCAATCATCAGCAAGAGAGGAAAAACAAAGGTAGACAGTGAGCTCATTGCGTGGTTGGCTCCGTTCATAATAAACCTGGCACCACAGGCGATCGACCCGTATTTCCCGATAATTAAGCGGTCATGGTTAATGGGATAGTGATAAAGGATATTATTCTTTTCAAAATCACGGGGATCATTGACAAAATCATTATAAACAGTAAAATCACCTACTTCAATTGCAGGGTCTGTTATGGCGTTTTTGAGATAAATACTATTGGTATCGCCGTTTCTGGGATACATTCTATTCGCGTTTGGCATTTTAGTTCCTTCTTGAAGTCTTTTAATGATTATACCATAGCGAAGAAGATTTAACTGGGGGTGGAGTATAAAAAAGCTTTTCTTTTTTTGAAAAAGGTGGTAATATTAAAGACCTCTTTTATGGGATTGGAGGATAGGTATGATTGAAAAAATGCTTTTTACTAACAGATTAGTGCTCAGGCGGTCAGAGACAGCACTCTCGGAACTGGTGACCGATTATTTTATACGAAACGCCGATTTTTTGAAAGCCTGGGATGCAGCGCATGATTCAGCGTTTTATACAGAGGCTTATCAGCAAAAAGCTTTGAAGCAGGATGAAAGAGATTTTTTACAGGGGCATGGCTTAAGATATTGGCTGATGCCAGAAAATGAAAGGAGGATTATCGGTAACATTTCTTTTAATAATATCGTTATGGGGCCATTTTGCTCGTGTTTTCTGGGTTACCGGCTGGATGAAAAGAGGCAGGGCAGAGGGCTCATGACAGAAGCGTTGAAGAAGGGAATTGAAACGGCCTTTGGACCGCTAGGGCTTCATCGAATTGAAGCCAATATTATGCCCAAAAACAAGGCGTCTTTGCGGGTGGCCGAAAAGCTTGATTTTAAGAATGAGGGCTTATCCACTAAATATTTAAAGATTAACGGTGTATGGGAGGACCACATCCATATGGTTTTATTGAATGAGGAGATAGAATAAATATGATTTTAAAAACAAAAAGATTATCCCTTAGAGAAATGAGCGATTATGATTTTAAAGATCTCTGCGAGATGCTTCAGGATCCTGTTGTTATGACAGCTTATGAGCATGCTTTTGAGGATGAGGAAGTAAGACAGTGGCTGGAGAATCAGAAAAGACGCTACAGCGAAGACGGCTTTGGCTTATGGGCAGTGCTTCTTAAAGAAACAGGAGAAATGATCGGACAGTGCGGCCTGACCTGGCAAAATGTGGGGGAAGAGAAAGTTTTAGAGGTGGGCTATTTGTTTAAGAAGGCTTTCTGGCATAAAGGATACGCAATTGAGGCGGCCAAAGCTTGTAAGCAGTACGCCTTTGAGATTTTAGGCGTTAAGGAGGTCTACTCCATTATCCGTGATACAAACATCGCCTCACAGGCTGTTGCAAAACGTAATGGGATGACATTGAAAGGCGAAATCGTCAAGCACTACTACGAAATGGATATGCCGCATTTGCTTTATTCAGCTGTTAGAAAATAAAAAACTCCCCTTTTGGGGAGAGGTCAGCATCTAAGTTTCTTTATTAAGGGCAATCCGGTGCTTTTCATAGGTCTTTATCATGTCCAGCACATAGATTTGTTCTTCAGGGCGGAGATCAACCAGAATTTCATGAATCTGTGTTAAAATCTCATTGGCGTTCCATTCAGGAAGCGGATAGGCCATTGGACCCTCATCCCGGAGCAGCCACTCTTTGCTGATTTCCAGTGTTTTACAGATGGTATCGACATAAGAGACACGCGGGTGCTCTGTTTTGTCGCGCTCGATATCTGTAATGACCGTACGTGAGGTGCCTATTGCTTCAGCCAGTTTATCCTGAGAAAATCCTTTCGCTTTGCGCGCTTCTTTCAACCGTTCTCCGATACTCAATAGTCAACCCCCTTTTATCGTATTTGTTTTTTAATTTACCATACTTGAGACCCGCTGTCAATCAGGGAATTGGAAGATATAAACTCCTCTGTTACCATTGTTTTAAATACTTAGTTGACATTCAGAGTGAATTAATATAAAATGAATTTAATAAACGAAAAAGAATATAAAATACATATACTTAGACCTGATGAATGGAGGAGATTCCAGTGAGTAAAGAAAATGCAGTTGTTGAGGAAATTCTCGAGCATTTAAGTCAGGCCACACCTGAATTTCAAAAGGAAATTCTTTCGGTGGTAACAGCGCTAAAGGCGACCTCGGATCCCGATGATACAGCTTCTAAGGAAAGAAAGGAGCCCAGAAATGAAGGAACTTGATCACAAAGCCATTGGTTTAAGAATCCGAAAGCAGCGGATACTTCTAAAATTGAGCCGTGAAGAGCTGGCGCAGAAAATAGGAGTTTCCACCACATTTTTGACAGATATCGAATTGGGAACGAAAGGATTTTCACTTAAGAGTCTAAACCGTTTTTCGCAGGTGCTTAAAATGTCCGCGGAGACCATTTTATACGGATCGGAAGGTGCCGGTAAAAAAACAAGTCTGCTGGATGTATTGGCTCAATGCCCCAAAGAGAAGATCAACTACGCTGAAGAGATCATCCGTCTCTTTCTTGTAAGTCACCAACATGAACAATAAATAAAACAGCACGATAACAAAAGCAAATAGGGGGTCCCCAGTAAGGGCCTTCATTTGCTTTTTTATTTTATGTCAGTATTCTATTTTGTGAGGCGCAATGGCGGACAGGTCAGATTCATCTAAATAAATTGAGACTTCGCCACATTTTGGACAGACCGCAACCTTTGGCTTTCCGATCACTTCACCAAATGTGCCCTCTTTTGTAACTTTTAGGCCATTTCCTGTGCTGTCAATTTTAATGTCAAAGCTTTCGCGCATTTCATATTGACAATGTGGACAGATCCGCATTTGCTACACCTCCGATTACATTTTATGGTCTTATTATAACACAATGTATGAAATTGGTGAAGCTATTTAAGTATATTTGTAAAAGGCGCGTTCTGAATCAGGTATTGACTTTTGTAAAGGGATCATGGGAATTTCGGCAACGGGCATTATGATTATTCCCGTGATGATGACACTGTTGATTGCCAGTAACTTTACAGGTAGAATGATTTTGAAATACGGAAAAGCGCCAAGACTTTCGGTTGTGTCTTTTATCATTCTCTTGCGCAGATGCAGTCGATCATATTTGTGTCGTCATGCCGGCATCCCTTGTTGACAGTTTTAACACGTTGTTGGAGCAAAGCAGTCATTGCATTATCGATAGATCATGTTTTTCTGATCTGTGCAGCAGCGGGTGTTCCTGGGATTATATCCTCTTTCCTTAGGAAGGAAGCCCCCCTGATTTGGAAAATAAGGACGTAAAAAAATATGCCGCCTTTGTTGCGTTATTAATCTTTTATAAAAAGTTAATGATAAAAATGGAGAGCCGAATGTGATTTTAGTGGATACTTTGGGACATATTCACTCAATATTCATGATTTTTGGTAAAAGCAGCTTAAATATTGTTTAATCTTTACATATTTATACAGTTTTTCGCTTGTGATAAAGAAAGGAAGGTGATATAATCTTATACAGGTGGTGCAGTATTCTAGTCGGCACTGTTGATCACCAGGGCGGGCCTAAAAATCCGTCGAAGGGCATATCGATGAAGTCCCTTGTGAATGCTTTTGACGCCCAGTTGGGGGTGTTCACTGGGGGTTAAGGAAGATGGGGCAACCTGCAATGGCATGCGGGCTTCTGACCCTGCTTCCGTGGAGACCTGTCTAATGATAGGGAAAACCTGTGAATGTGTTTCATTCTGTAGTGGAATGGAGTGCTGAAACAGTGTAGCCTGCCTTGAGTGGCTTAGGTGGATGGGCTGACAGTTTTATAATTTCCAGGGCCCGGAGAGTATAAAATATTGCGTTCGAAACCTAATCTGCAAAAGAGGCTAAGGATCAATGGGTGTTGTCGAGGAAAACTCCTAGACTGCTCGCAAGAGGTATAGTGGGGATTATAGTGCACACTTAGTGGTAATTCAGTCCTGCATTCGGTGACGCTGCAGACTACATGTAAAGGGAAACCGCTTTGACGGCGACGTCTTAGTCATGTTTTGGGAAATCCTACTGAACCTATGTCGCAAAGTTTACTCATTATGCTACCACCCCATGAAAGAATGTGAAGGAATTATGCGTCGCATAATTCCTTTCTTTTTAGTTTAAAATGGAGAATTGATGAAAACAAACAAGAAAAATTTGTCTAAAAAGGAATTAAAAGAGCGCAAGCACCGCCATTGGGTGATTGGAGTTTCCATTGGAACCTTCTTTTCGACCATGCTGGTCACTTATATTTCAGATACGCTTTTAGCTCATACGGGCCTTCTGATTTCTTTTCTTATTTTATTTGCCATTATTGCCTTTGGGATACTGGCGGACATTGTGGGCGTGGCTGTGACTGCAGTCAATATTGAGCCATTTAACGCCATGGCAGCTAAGAAGTTAAAGGGCGCTAAGACCGCGGTCTCGCTGGTCAGGAATGCCCCAAGGGTATCCAATGTCTGCAACGATGTTATCGGAGATATCTGCGGTATTGTCAGTGGCGCTACTGGTGTCAGCATTGCCACACAGCTTCTGCGGTTTTATCCGCTCTTTAACGCGGTTGTTTTGAGCCTGGTAATGAGCGGCTGTATCGCCTGCCTGACGGTCGGGGGTAAGGCCCTTGGAAAGGACCTTGCAATGAAAAACAGTACATCCATTATCCACGGCTTTTCGCTGCCTGTGGCAACCGTTAAAATTTTATTCAAGGGCTGCGAATAGCAGCCTGGCTTTGCTGGGCTTATTATGTCGGAAGACCGGTATCATCTTATAAAGAGAAAGTAGAATGTATGAAAAAAGAACGATTTGATAAATATCTCGTTGATCACGGCTTTTTTGATTCTCGGGAAAAGGCTAAAAAAGCAATTATGGCTGGGTTGGTCATGGTGAGCGGCCAGGTCAAGGATAAAGCGGGGGATCAGCTGGTGGTGGATTTGGACCCATCCGTTATCGAGATCAAGGGCAATCCTATCCCTTATGTAAGCCGGGGAGGGCTCAAGCTGGAAAAAGGGCTTGAGGTTTTTCCATTTCCAGTGCAGGGTGGTATTTTCCTTGATATCGGTGCGTCGACTGGTGGTTTTACAGACTGCCTGCTGCAAAACGGGGCCGCAAAAGTATACTCGGTGGATGTGGGATATGGGCAGCTTGACTGGCGTCTCCGCGGAGATGAACGGGTAGTGTCCATGGAACGGACTAATTTCAGAAATCTGGAAAAGGGCGCTATCCCGGATATTGTAGACGGAACAGTTATGGATGTTTCCTTTATTTCGATCACAAAACTGCTGGACGCGATTCGCTTGTTTTTAAAGGATGGGGGAAAAGGAATCTGGCTCATCAAACCCCAGTTTGAGGCGGGACGTGATAAGGTGGGCAAGAATGGCGTTGTTCGGGATAAAAAAACTCACAGAGAGGTATTGGACCAGACACTTTCGCAGATTATGGAAAAGCATTTTAAAGTTTTTGGCTTGGATTATTCACCCATACAGGGCCCTAAGGGAAATATAGAGTTTCTTTGCTTTGTTGAGAAGCTGCCGGAGTGTAAGACAGCAAGGTTTGAAAACCGGGAACAAATGATTGAACAGGTGGTTAATGCAGCCCATAGCGCCTACAGTAAAAAGGATGGGGAAAACAATGATGAATGAAGTCGGCATCTATCTCAACTGCGATAAAAGCGACAGTGTGGAAATGGCCGCGAAGTGCATCCGCTATCTAAGAGGGCGGGGAATACAGGTCGCTTTGCTCAATAATCAGATGGAGCCAGACGGGGACCCTGGGGTGCATATATACCCTAAGGATGAATTTTATAAAAAGCCGGACTGCATTGTGGTATTGGGCGGAGACGGAACACTGCTGTCTGTTGCCAGGGCTTCTTGCATTTACGATATGCCCCTTTTTGGCATTAACCTTGGAAAGCTGGGCTTTCTGACAGAAGGTGAAGCCTCTAACTATGAGCACCTGTTAAAGGCGCTGTGCAACGGGGAGTTCTTCCTCGAGAAACGGATGATGCTGTCCTCCTGCATTAACCGGCCGAATGGTGAGAGCGAGACCTTTCTGGCTCTTAATGACGTTCTGGTAAAAAATACCGGATTCCGCATGATGGATATTAAAGCTTACGCGGGTAAAGAAGGGGAGAACATGATCGATTTTTTCAGAGCGGACGGGCTGATCATTGCCAGTCCGACGGGATCGACGGCTTATTCGCTGGCGGCTGGTGGTCCGGTGGTGGCGCCAGGAACAGATGTTATGATTGTCAATCCCATCTGCCCGCATCGGCTTCATGACCGTGCCTATGTAATTGCCGCAGAGGAAAATATCACCATTCGTTTTGATGAGCGCGAACGGGACATTATCGTGAGCTTTGATGGACAAAACATTATCCCCATTGGGGCGAGAGATGAGGTCGTGGTGAAAAAAGCACCCTATACTGCCAATTTAGTTCGGCTCAATAATGTGAATTTCTACGATCGTCTGAGGAAAAAGCTTTCTGACGATGTGCTCAGCAATATCAGCAATAAAGACAGGAGGTAGCTGCCGTGAAAGTAGCGAGACAGACTAAAATCATTGAAATTATTGAAAATAATCAGATTGAAACCCAGGAAGAACTAGCCGAGCACCTAAAGCAGAGTGGCTACAAGGTGACACAGGCCACGATTTCAAGGGATATTAAGGAGCTTAAGCTCATTAAGGTTATGGGGCAGGACGGACGTCAGTATTATTCTTCCTTAAAGGATATGGGCACCATATACGATGAGCGAGTGGTGGCTGTTTTCAGAGAATCCGTTTTAACGGTAGATACTGCTACCTTTTTGGTAGTGCTCCATACACTGCCAGCCATGGCTCAGGCGGCGGCTCTGGCTATTGACTCTATGGAGTGGAATGAGGTGGTTGGTACTGTGGCAGGCGACGACACTATTTTTGTCGCTGTCCGGGAACAAGATGACGTCAACGAAATTGTAAGCCGCTTTAAAAAATTGATGAAGCCCTGACGGCATCGGGTAAAAATAGCCGACAGATTAAAGCACAGGAGAGGTTTTTATGCTGTTAAATATCGTCATTAAAAATTACGCCCTGATCGAGGCCTTAAATATCGACCTGGATCCAGGACTCAACGTGATTACTGGGGAAACTGGAGCCGGTAAGTCCATTGTCATCGATGCGCTTACATTGCTGCTGGGACAGCGGGGCAATAAGTCTAATATTCGCCACGGAGCGGATAAAATGGTGGTGCAGGGGTTGTTTGATATTGACGGAAATCAGGCAGTATCCGCTAAACTGGCCGAATTTGGTATTGAGCCAGAGGATGGGCGCCTCATACTAACCCGTGAGATTGATACCAAGGGGAAAAATGTGTGTCGGGCAGATGGGATTATCATTACCGTAACACAGCTCCGGGCCATCGGTGATAACCTGATTGATATTCACGGGCAGCATGAGCACCAGTCGCTGTTTCAGCGGGAGAACCACCGTCATTTTTTGGATGATTTTGGAGGTGACCCGGCCAGGGAGCTGCTGAACGATGTGGCGGGAGACGCTGCGAGGCTCAAAGAGCTTAGTCAGAAAATCCGCGGTCTTGAAAAGGACGAGCGGGAAATGGAACGCCAGAAGGAAATGTTCTTGTATGAGCTCAAGGAGATCCGGGCAGCCAAGCTGATCGACGGTGAGGAAGAAAGTCTGGAGAGCGACAAAAAGATTCTCGTCAACAGCGAGCAGCTTTTCAGAAGTGCTAATGAGGCCTACCAGGTCTTGAACGGGGACGAAAATGCTTACCAGACCGCCCTCCTGGCATTGCTGACCGAGCTGGGCGACCGCATAAGGGATATTTCGGAGATCGACAGCGGTTTTAAAGCCTATGATGCCGTAGTGGAATCGGCCTATCAGGAGCTTGAGAATTTGTCCTTTGAAATTCGCAGCTATATAGACGGCATTGACTTTGACATGAATAATCTAGATGAAGTGGAAAAACGCCTGGGTGTGATCACTGGGCTCAAACGAAAATATGGAAGCTCGATCAGTGAAATTCTGGAATATGGCGCGCTTTTGGAAGAACGGCTTTCAGGGCTCATAAACCGCGATGAACAGATCGAGAAATTTCAGAAACAGTATAAAAAGATTCTGAGAGACTATGAAAGCCGGGCAAATGCGCTGCATGAAATGCGCAAAAAATCCGGTCAAGTCTTTAAGGAAGCCCTTGAACGTGAATTGAAAGACCTGGCTATGGAAAAAACTGTGGTGCAGGTACAAATCAGCCAGGAAAAGAAGCTGATCTCACCGAAGGGGCAGGATCAGGTTGAATTTTTGATCTCGGTCAACCCCGGGGTGCCGCCGAAGCCGTTGCGCAAAATTGCTTCGGGAGGGGAGATTTCCCGCATCATGCTCAGCATCAAAAGTATATTCGGCGACCGCGACCGGATCCAGACAATGATTTTTGACGAAATTGACACCGGTATCAGTGGGAGGACAGCTCAGGCAGTGGCTGAGAAGGTTTTTGAGCTTAGCAAGACCCACCAGATTATCTGTATTACCCATCTGCCACAGATTGCCTCGATGGCGGATAAGCATTTTCTGGTCGAGAAAAAATCGGACGACGACAGTGTGGAGGTGAATTTTGGGCCGCTTGGAGAGCGGGAACGCCAGAACGAGCTGGCCCGGATGCTCAGCGGTGCAGAGGTGACTCAAACGACCCTTGACCATGCTGCCGAAATGCTGGAAATGACCAAAAAACTAAAAAAGACAAAATAGTAGCAGTCCTCAAAATGCGAAATGCGCAAAATGAACAAAATAGTGCATTAACAAGTGAATAATTTTTAGGTAGAATAAAGCAAGGTAGAGAAACTTAAAATTAATGGTTAATGAAAAGGAGATTAGTAATTATGGAACGCAGAGTACCATTGGGATTATCAAACAAACACATTCATCTGTCCCAGGAGGATTTAGAAGCTTTATTCGGTGAAGGCTATGAATTGACACCGAAAAAATTTCTGGTTCAGCCTGGACAGTTTGCAGCGGTTGAAAAGGTCGATATTGTAGGACCAAAGAACACATTGGCAGGGGTACGTGTTTTAGGTCCGGTTCGTCCGGAAACACAGCTGGAATTAAACATCGCAGACGGCGTTAAGTTAGGTATCCATCAGGTTCCGATTCGTTTATCAGGTGACCTGGAGGGTACACCGGGCTTTACCATTATCGGGCCAAAGGGGAAAGTAGTTAAGGAAAAAGGGATGATCGTCGCTGAAAGACATATCCACTTATCCACCGAAGAAGGCGCTAACTATAATCTGAAGGACGGCGATATTGTTTCGGTTCGTCTGAAGGGACCTCGCGGCCTGATTTTTAATAATGTGCTGGTGCGTGTTGGGGATAAACACAAAATGGAAATGCACATTGATATTGAAGAAGGCAACGCAGCCGGTGCGCGCAACGGACAGCTGGCCTGTATCGTTGATAAGGAAACCGCTACGATTGATTACCTGACCATCTGCGACGATGGAAGTCCGCTTCCGATGGTTGGAGACCTGCCGGAAAAAGAATAAATTAAAATAATTGGAGGAATACCATGCCAACACCGAACCCTACAGCGTTTACGATTTTCAATATTGAGGTGAAATGGTACGGAATCCTCATTGCTGCTGCCCTGGTAATCGGGATGCTGATTGCGGTCAAGCGTAGTGCGAAATACGGGATTAAGAGCGATGATATCATGGATTTTTTTCTGTTTCTGGTTCCGTCCATTATTGTAGGCGCGCGGCTTTATTACGTTATTTTTGAATGGGGCTACTATTCAAAACACCTTAATGAGATTATTATGACGCGCTCCGGCGGTCTGGCCATACACGGCGGGATTATTGCCGGAGTGATTGTCGGGATTATCCTGTGTCGGGTAAAGAAGATCAATTTCTTTGCGTTGGCAGATACGGTGATCCCGGCATTGCCGCTGGGGCAGGCCATTGGGCGCTGGGGGAATTACTTTAATCAGGAAGCTCATGGTACCATTACGGATCTGCCTTGGGCCATTACAGTAAGCGATCCGATTCTGGGGATGATACGTGTTCATCCTACATTTTTATATGAATCTATCTGGGATTTGCTCGTTTTTGGATTCCTGTTCTTTTATGAAAAGAAATTCAAAAAAGTTAACGGTGAGTTGCTATTTTTGTACCTCGCATTGTATTCTGTAGGCCGCTTCTTTATTGAAGAACTGCGGACGGACAGCCTGATGTTTATGAATATTCGGGTGGCCCAGCTCATCAGTCTGGCCCTTGTGATCGTCGGATTTGGTGGTATCATTGTCCTGAGGAAAAAATTTGGCGGCGAGCATTTAAATGGTGGCGAATAGGACTTTAAAACACTCCTGATCTGGAGTGTTTTTTTGTTTATAAAGAAAACCACTTGCTATGCAAGTGGTCCGGAAAAGCTTAAAGCGAGGGTACAAAAAACCT
The DNA here is from genome assembly GCF_002441855.2 of Eubacterium maltosivorans. Classification (NCBI taxonomy): domain Bacteria; kingdom Bacillati; phylum Bacillota; class Clostridia; order Eubacteriales; family Eubacteriaceae; genus Eubacterium; species Eubacterium maltosivorans. The sequence continues at coordinate 4,264,332 of NZ_CP029487.1, forward strand.
CCTATCAAGGGGAAAATAAGGTAAGGTTTGGCAGCCATACTTAAAATCCAAATAGGAGGTAAGTTTTTATGAAAGACAAAAATAATTTATCACATACGGTATATCAATGCAAATATCACATCATTATGATCCCCAAATATAGGAGAATGATAATCTACAACAAATTAAAAAGAGATATTGGGCAAATATTAAGAACTTTAATCGAAAGGAAGCCAGGGATTGAAATCATTGAAGCAGAAGCGTGTCCGGATCATATTCATATGTTGGTGGAGATACCACCGAAATACAGCATATCGAGCTTTATGGGATACTTAAAAAGCAAATCGACCTTAATGATTTTTGATCGACATGCGCATTTGAAATACAAATATGGAAACCGCAAATTTTGGGCGAGAGGATATTATGTGGATGCTGTTGGAAAAAATGAGAAAAGAATCAAAGAGTACATACAGCAGCAATTATGGGAAGATAAATTAAGCGACCAAATAAGCATGAAGGAATATATTGACCCGTTTACGGGTGAATCGGTGAAATAGGCAAATAGAAAAAAGCCCCTTTGAGGGGCCGCCTGTAAAAGCGCTATGGTTGTCAAATCTTCAGAGCCCGGAAGGGTGATCAGCCCCTTGTCAAGTAGACAAGTAAAATATCTAAAATAAGACGATAGGTATCCGCCATATCAGAACACAGATATGGCGGATATTTATGTTATGCACACCATTTGGCTTTGTAGGCTTCTAGCCGTTTGTTTTCAGAAATCGGGTACTGAATAGCTGCTTCTGAAGCCAGTGCCTCCTGCCTTACCTCAGATGGTGTTTTACAATGAAATCTGTCCTGTGGTCTTTCATTGGCATAAAATTTCATATATCCATGGATGGCAGAATACAGAGAGCCTTCGTCGGTGATCTTATACATACAGTACATGTCAGACTTGATAATTCCCCACAAGCCTTCTGTGGGTCCATTATCAATACAGTGTCCGACACGTGACATGGATTGAGCCATTCCCTGTTCTTGAAGCTTTGTCTGGAATACCTTGCTCGTATACTGATAGCCTCTGTCGCTGTGAAAGAGTGGTCTGGCTTCCGGATTCTGTTCCACTGCTTTGTCATATGTATCAAATACAAGCTTGTTGTCATTTCTCCGGCTGATAACATAAGCTACTGGATAACGGTCATAAAGGTCAAATATGGCGCTGAGATACAACTTCTTTCCGGTTTCGGGAATTTTAAATTCTGTTACATCCGTAGCCCATTTTTCATTAGGTTTTCCTGCATTGAAATCTCTTTTGAGCTTATTTTCAGCAGTAGCTTCCGGCTTGGAAGAATGGTATGTTTTCTTCTTTTTTCTAATAACAGAATGTATTCCAAGTTTCTTCATAATCCTATGAATCCGGTTCTTGCTATAGTTCGTATGATTGAAATGGTTTATCCAACTTGTCATTCTCCGGTAGCCTAAGATGCGGCAAAAACGTTCATCGTACTCTTTTATCAATTCTGCCAGCTTTAAATTCTCTGCCTCCCGTTCAGGAACTGAGCGGTGCAGCCATTTGTAATAAGCTGCGCGTGAAATTTCCAACTGTCTGCACATCCAGTTGATGCTCCATTGTTTTTTTTCAATAAAATATTGAATCGCCATATATTTCGATTCGAAGCGTTGTTTTCCAAATCTCACATCCTTTCGAATTCTTTCGCTTTTTTTAACAGTTCCACTGCCATATCCTTTTCTTCAAGCTGGCTTTTGAGCCGTATATTTTCTCGGCGCAGCCGTTCCAGTTCATCCACTTCGTCATCTGCTTTATGGTGCCCGCGCCGATCAACCAAACCAGTTTCACCATTAGCATCATATTTTTTCACCCAGGAGTAAACCTGGCTGTATGAAACATCAAACAAAGAAGCGGTTTCTTTGTAATCTCTATCATGGGCAATGCAATATTTAACAATTGCTTCTCGTTCTTCCAAAGTTGTTTTTCTCCGTGCTTCTGCCATATAGACCTCCCTCTTAGGATTATAATCCTTAAGCTTTCTATTGGCATTATACAACGAAACCCAATGCAACAAAACATCTGCTGTACTAATTTTGTGTTTTGCGGCAAGTTCAACTGCGGAGCCTTTTCCAGAAAGATACTCTTCAACCACCATTGTTTTGAATTCTGCTGTATAAGATTTATTACCTGCCGAACACAAGAGTCCCTCTGCTCCTTGCTCTTGATACTGCTGTACCCATCGTTTAAAGCACCCCGGTGCTGACTTATATCCTAACTCATGGGCTTTTTCTTCCAAGGAAAAAAGCCCATTCAGATATCCCTCCACAATATTCAATTTTTCTTCAGATGTATATTTTCTATACATAAAATCCCCCCTAAGTAGATTTTGGTTATTTACCTTGTCTACTTAAGGGGGATCATATCAGGGCACCATAGCAAAATGCACTTTCAGGGCCGGTTCATACCACCGAATTTTCCGATGGTTAATGATTTAAAATACAAAAAATAGCTTTATCAAACAAGTATTTCCATGTTTTGCTTAAAGATTAAATGTTACAATACATAATAATACAATAATAAAAAATGAAAAGTTATGGGGATTTTTAGGAGGGACTTCAATGGATGTGAACAATATATTGGGATCAAACGAAGGCAAGCTTCGTATCATACAGGAAACCGTACCGGGCAAACAGGTTACATTGGCCCATATTATCGCTGGTCCGGACCCGATCGTTTACCAGAAGCTGGGCTTAAACCCAAGCGTGGATTATAATAAGGCGGCCATTGGTATTTTGAGCATGACGCCAGCGGAAATTGCTGTTATCGCAGGGGATATGGCCATCAAGACTGCCCCGATCGATATGGGCTTTATTGACCGTTTCAGCGGCACCTTAATTTTTACAGGTCGTATTTCCGATGTTAAGTCAGCGGTCAATGCAATTTTGAGCTACCTTCAGGGGACATTGGGCTTTACCATCTGCGAAATTACAACAACATAGGATGAAGGCGACTTTATGAAAAAGATGATTTTGGTTGGCAGGAGTGAATGCGGAAAAACTACGCTGCGTCAGGCGCTGAAGGGTGATACCATTCAGTATGAAAAAACGCAGTATGTCAATCACTTCGATGTAATTATTGATACACCGGGCGAATACGCCGAAACCAATACACTGGCGCGGGCGCTGGCCCTCTATTCTTACGAGGCGGACGTGGTGGCACTTTTGATTAATGCGACTGAGCCCTATTCCTTATATCCGCCAAACGTTGCTCCTGTGGCAAACAGGCCGGTGATTGGGATTGTTACGCAGATCGACCATCCCTGTGCCAATACAGAGCAGGCCATCGAATGGCTTAAACTGACTGGTGCTGATCCGATCTTTCCGGTGAGCTCTTATACCGGAGAAGGGATCTGGCAGCTTTTAGAATACCTGAAGGAGCCAGGAGATGTTCTTCCCTGGGAGAGCCAGGAGGAGGCCGAACAGGAAAGAAACGTAAAATCCACAAAATACGAGATCCAGGAATTTGGACAAAAGGATTTTGAATTTATTTAAAACAAACCCCTCCGCATAAATTGCGGAGGGGTTTGTATCTAAAAAAGATGGGATGCCTAAACGGTACCCCATCTTTTTTTAGAGATCCTTTAAAATTTCATCCCACACATCACCGATCCGGGTCGTGCCGAAATAGTTGAGACAGGTTGAAACTGTTGGAAGATTTTTGTTTGCATCTATTTCCTTACGGGTTGGCTTTTTGCCAAGGCGTTTAAACTCATCCAGCAGCATCTGAGTGATGATGCTCTTGGAGTAACGGCGGCGTCCCTGGGGAGCAGTTTCTTCGACGGGTTCAGGATCATTGGCGACTGCTTCGGCAGGTTCAGCAATTTCGGAAACAACAGGAGCGTCCTCCCTGACCAGTGTCAGATTAAGGGCAGAAGCGCTGATGCCGGCAGCTTTGACCGCCTTTTCCCATTTCTTGAAAAAGCCAAGATAAGCCTTTGCCGGTGGATCGATCATATCTTCAGGACCTGGTATGCGTCCTAATTCAACGGCTTTCTTTTGTAATTGCTCAATGAGCATCTTTTTTTCGTAGTATTTTCCCATGGTTACCTTCCCTTGATTAACAATAATTTCAAAATTTTAAACGGTTATTATTATAGCATAAAACAGTGTAAATACAAGTAAAAATAGACCTGCAAAGTAATAAAAAATGAAACTACCGGCAATAAAAAACAGGCGGGATAAATCCAAAGCCTGTTTGGTGCCGATTTAGCTATATTACAGCAAATTTCATACAATAATTTACCATAGTGATTATACCATAACACCATGCAGATGTAAATTGAAGTTTTCAAATTCATTACGCCAAAAGGATCATTTTTAAAAACAGCAGGAAGAAGAGTCCGGCTTAAAGATTCGGAAAAGAATCGTAGCAATCCAGAAGGATTGATTGATTTTAGAAATCTATTAAGATATAATATGAACAAGTAATAAGATTATGATTGAAAGCGATCATAAAGGAGTGAATGGTTTTTAATGAAAGATAAAAAAGAAACAAAGCTAGAATCAGCCAAGGCGAAGATAGAGTTTGGCAGCATGGGGCTTGTAATATGCCAGCTTCTTTTAAATGAAGATCTGCCAGTGCTTTGGGCAAGCATGGATTTTTACAGGGCTACCGGCTATACCGAAGAGGAATATCAGAAGCGGTTTTCAAGTCTCAGGCACTATTATCAGGCATATCCGAAAGCGTTTCAAATTTTTAAGAATACACTGCTTCATGCTTTTGACGCGGGGGAGACCCGCGTGCGGACAAACTGCCAGATGCCTGTCTCAAATGGGATGGCCTGGTTTCAGGTGACTGCGACCATGGCAGAGCCTCCACAGTCAGACAGCTCAGTAATTAACGTTGTATTTGTTGACGTTACAGATATGGTCTTTTTGCAGGAGCAACGAATGCATTATTTTGAATTAATGCTGGATGAATATGTCGGCAACATCTATATCAGCGATATGTCTACCTATGAGCTTCTGTATGTGAACAAAGTATCTTGCGAAACACTGCAGCGGCCAATGGAGAATATTATTGGGAAAAAATGCTATGAGGTGATACAGGGACGGTCAACACCCTGCCCTTTCTGCACTAATGACCGGTTGAGCGAGGATTCCTTTTATGAATGGGAATTTTTTAACCCGGTTTTAGATCGAACTTTTATGATTAAGAACCGGATTGTGAACTGGTATGGGCATAAAGCCCGGATTGAGTTGTCCCACGATATGTATAGCGCAGAGTATAAACTTGCGAAAAAGGATCGTGAGCGGGAGGCCCTGCTCAGGACCATTCCCGGAGGTTTTGCGCGCCTGGACGCCCGAGACTTTAAGACGGTTCTCTGGTATGGGGCGGATTTTTTAGACATGATCGGCTACACTAAAGAGCAGTTCGAAAAAGAGTTGCATTCCCAGTGCACTTATATACATCCCGATGACCACGCCCGGGTGAAAAAAGCAATCATCGAGCCGCAAGCTACAGGACAGAACACAGTGTTTGAGGTGCGAATCAAAAAACGGTCGGGAGAACAGCGTATTTTAACCATTACCATGTGCTATGTGGATGGTTTGGACAGCTGGGACGGCATTCCCTCCTTTTACAGTATCGGACTGGATATCACGGAGGAAAGGGAGGAACAGCAGCGGCAGCGCATAGCACTGGAGGACGCGTATCAGGCGGTTCGTGTCGCCAACTCGGCCAAAACTGACTTTTTATCGTCAATGTCCCACGATATTCGGACGCCCATGAACGCGATCATGGGCATGACGGCCATTGCCAGGGCAAACATGGAAAGCCCGGAAAGGGTGGGGGACTGCCTGAACAAGATTAATGTCTCCAGCCGCCATCTGCTCAGCTTGATTAATGAAGTTCTGGATATGTCAAAGATTGAGAGCGGAAAGCTTGATCTGGTGCTTGAAGCCGTTGACCTCCCCGAGCTTATTCAGGGTGCTTCGGATATGTGTAAAGCGCTTCTGACTGAGAAAAAGCATGATTTCAAGGTGATTGTCGGACAAGTACAGCACGAAAAGGTCATCACTGACGGGGACCGCCTGCAACAGGTTTTTCTGAATCTGCTGTCCAATGCCATTAAGTATACGCCGGAGGGAGGAAAGATCACCCTGCTGATTAATGAGAGGCCTTCGATCATTTCTAAAAAGGCTCAGTATGAATTTGTTTTTACAGACAATGGCATTGGTATGGAACAGGAATTTCTTGTGAAAATTTTTGAGCCCTTCTCCCGTGCAGAAGATTCGCGTATCAGCAAAATCCAGGGAACCGGCCTTGGAATGGCTATTACGGATAACATAGTCCATATGATGAACGGAACCATTGATGTAAAGAGCGAGCCGGGAAAGGGAAGCCAGTTTATTGTAACGGTACCGTTGGAACTGCAAATCGAGGAAGTGCAAAGTGATGATGCGCTAGCAGGCCTGCCGGTACTGGTGGTGGACGATGACCAGATCGTGTGTGAAAACGCTGCGCTGCTACTGAATGAGCTGGGGATGCGCGGATGTTGGGTTTTATCCGGTGCCGAGGCAGTTGAAAGCGTTCAAAAGGCCCATCACCAGGGTGAGGATTATTTTGCAGTCATTCTAGATTGGAAAATGCCTGAAATAGATGGTCTTGAGACTGTCCGGTTGATCCGGAGGCAGATGGGAGAGGAGATGCCTATCATTATAATATCCGCATATGATTTTTCGGATATTGAGGAGGAATTTTTGAGCGCGGGGGCAGACGCCTTTATTACCAAACCTCTATTTAAATCGAAAATGCTGCATGTGCTTCAGCTGTTCTGTTATACAGATAAGACAGAGACTGAGGAGACCGGAGAGGAAGAATTCCACGCCCGGCTTTTGGGTAAACGTGTTTTGCTGGCTGAGGACAATGACCTCAACCGTGAGATTGCCGTCGAGCTTCTCAAAATGCAGGAAATTCTGGTGGAGACTGCGGAAAACGGAAAGCAGGCCATAGAGATGTTCGAAGCATCGAAGCCGGGATATTATCAGGCGATCTTGATGGATATTCAAATGCCGGTCATGGATGGCTACGAGGCAACGGCCAAAATACGGGCGATGTGCCGGGCAGATTCGAACTTACCGATTTTTGCCCTCACGGCTAACGCCTTTGTAAGCGATATGGTCAGGGCCCAGAGTGTGGGTATGAACGATCATGTCTCAAAGCCTATTGATATAGAAAAGCTTGTCGGCATTTTGGAGCAGTGGGTCAGGTAATCAAAAAAGATGTGCAGATAAATTCTTCTGCACAACTCCTGCGTTTTTTTGAACTTGAATACGCAATCTAAGTACAACGAATAAATAATGATCCATAGATTCTGGTAAATAAGATTGATCTGGATCTAATTAAGGAAGTACATTTTTGTTAACACAGGTTTTTCAGACATGAAACAGTAAAAACCTGGGAAAGAAAGCATAAAAACGAACGGCCTAAAAAAATAAATGATTTTCTGAATTAGACACAAAAAAATTGCAAAGAGATATTAAAAGTGGATCAAATGCAAACCAAAAAAACAGCTTGAAGAAAAAATTTTTCCAAACTGTTTTTTTATAGCTGTGGATATTTTTATTTTAAATAGACTTTTGGTGATAATTTTTACCCTTGAAAAGACAATGAAAACGTATTCTTATAATATTAGAAGTGTTATGCAATATAAAACATATAAAATATTCAGCATAAACTAAAATGATTAATTCAGCTATCTGAACAGCAGGGCAAAGACCTATCTCTTATACAGTATTCGGTTTGATTATTGGGTTTGTCTTGTTAATCCTACCGTAGTTGTTCGATATAATATATTATTTTTAGGAATTATCTCATTTTATTTTGCTTTGTACAATCCAGTTGTAGATATTTTTATAGCAAACGATTAAGACCAGAGTAAAAACAAGGAGAATGAGCCATGAAAAAACAAATAAATAAAAGAAGCTGGCTTTTAATCTGTATTTTAATCAGCTTGGCAACGGTGTTTTCATCCGGATGCAAAAAACAGAAGGAAGTAGAGCCTGCCAGTGTCGAGGGCGCCTTAGCCTATCTGGAGAGTAACTACGGTAAGGATTATTACGAAATAAAACTTTTAAAAGAGAACCATGTTGAACCTTATAGAGAGGCACTGTTCTGCATTGATGGATCCTGTATCTACGGGAACGCTCCAGCAAGGACAGAGACCTGTTATCTGGGCTATTCGCCAAAATTTGACCTGAATTTTTATGTATTTCACAGTACCGACAGCAAGGCCACAGGCACCTATAGCACAACCTTAGGAGAAGAAGTAGAAGAAATTGGAAAATTTGAAAAAGTCAAGACATATGCGAAAAATGTTTTTGGAGAGCGCTATAAGGGAACAAACGTCCATCGCTATTTAGGAGAAAATTTACCGCTTTATGGCGTGAAAGAACTCAAGCCAGTTTATAGTAAACCCAACATTGATGACAGAAGTACCTACAATCGGTTGTTTTTGGAGACAGGGAATCCCTTTTCATCAAACATAATGTATATCAGTAGAAAGTCTTCTAGATTTGCTACCTTTCCTTATTTAAATGTTTATGTTGATTGCTCTTTGAAAGAACTGAACCAACATATGAAGGAGGAACGGCTGATTTTGAAAGCATTAGTACACACATACTCTTTATCGCAAATGACGGCATCTACAACAGACCTTATCTCACACTCGAGATGTTTAATGCGTTAAAGTAAGATCTAAACCTAAAGTAAAAAGGGAGGAGTTAATGGACAGGGGGGAAATCAGAGTAATTGTAACGATTATTGGCACGTAAGGGAGTGTATCAGCGAAGGAACGTCATAAATTTAACACTGACTCAAAGTATTAGGAGGAGTAAATAATAAAAAGTTAGTATCTTTATAAAAATTTAATTATTTTTTTCTGTTTTGAATGAAATGTCAAAACTATAAGACTTTAGAAAACCCTTTTGCTTTCAAAGTGAAAAATTTTTGTTTATTTATCAATGGCAGATTTCAAGCGGGATGTTATAGTGTTATACCTGGCTGCTATTTGGCATGAAAGTCAGATATTTTATCGAATTTATGTTGGATACAGTTTGATTTTAAAACAGATAAAATTCTAATGGGGCAATTTATGATAAAATAATTATAAAATTTGGTGATATATAGATATAATCCAACTTATTTTTTTGAGTGTAGAAGATTATAAAATCGCATAATATCAATGTTTTGTGCTAATCAAAAACGGCAAGAATTTTTCCTGCTGTTTTTTTGAAATAAATCAGGCTAAAAGTTGTGATTTTTTCCCTTATATAGGTAGCGGAAGATTTAAGTTGTTTTTATCCAAATTCCCCAACTTGAACGCAATTATTTTCACGGTCTTTGAAAACTGAATGAAAATTATCTGGATAAAAACCCTTGCTCCGGTATGGAGCGACGTTAGGATGGGCACTTTACGATGAACCATATTTATAAAAAATCGTGGTAGATTTTTCGCGATGACGATGGAGGGAGGGCAATGCGACGGTTATGATCAATGCAAGAAACAGAGATGGTAGTCCTGCCTTTTCACCAAAAGAAATCATGGAGTATATGGGGCATAGCAGTATCAAGACAACAATAAAAGTCTATGCGCATGTTGAAGAAAAAATTCAAAACAAATAAACAAGCAAGTTAGGATTTTTGTTAGAATAAAAACAGCATGAGTGAATGATTTTGAAATTGACAAAATGTATCAAAAGCGAGTGATACACTCAATATTTGATGGCTGTAACATGAACGTTTTCTTATATATAAACAAGCTCGTGAGACAGGTTTGTTAGAGTTTTGTTAGAGAAGTTAAAAAAAACAGTTTAAACCATCCGAAAATGGCTTAAACTGGCGGTTCCTGATTTGGTGGAGACGGTGGGAGTCGAACCCACGTCCGAAAATGCATTCACAGGAGCTTCTCCGAGCGCAGTCATTGATTAACATTCGCCCTGCAGGATCTCCAATGACAAAGGTTCTGCAGAACTAGCCTCTTATGCGTTTGCGGACCGAGGCCCTTCCCCAAACGGTTCCCTACTGTTATGAACGCTGATCTCCAAATCGCAGGTTAAATGGAGGAGCGTGCAGCAATTATTATGCTGCGGTAAGTCTTAATACGGGTTTAGACTGCAATTAAGCAGCTAAAGCCATACCGTAACTTCTGTTTTCTTTTGCGTTTATATTTAAGTGCCACTTTTAACGATGATCAGCGCATCGGCTCGCTACTCAAGCTTCAACATCCCCGTCGAAACCTTTACGTCCCCATTTGGGTATCTCTGAAAGCTAAACGCTGTGCCGCAGGTTTTTCTGGATACGCCGGTTAGCGTCCCGCTCTGCGATGGTGTGCCGTTTATCATAGAGTTTTTTACCCTTTGCCAGTGCCAGCTCAAGCTTAACCCGTCCGTTTTTAAAATACAGGGACAGAGGCACCAAGGTATAGCCCTCGCGCTGCTTAAGCCCAATAAGCTTGCGGATCTGCTGTTTATGCAGGAGCAGCTTTCTCGGGCGCAGGGGGTCTTTGTTATAGATATTCCCGTGCTCGTAAGGGGTAATGTTCATCTGATAAACATAAACTTCGCCGTCTTTGATGTCGGCATGGCTTTCCTTCAGGCTGGCCTTGCCCTGGCGGAGGGATTTGACCTCGGTTCCGGCAAGGACGATTCCACATTCATAGGTTTCTTCGATGAAGTAATCGTGCCGGGCTTTTTTGTTCTTGGCAATGACTTTGACTGAATCGGCCATAGCACCCATTTCCTTTCTTTCAGATAGTGTTTTATTATACCAGAATCAAAGCGATTAATCAAGGGGTAAATTTTGGGGACAGGGGCGGCTTATGGCCGTCCCTGCTTTGGAATCTGGGCAATTTCAAAATCAATCTGCCGGTTGTTGATGTCGGCGTGAGTAAGCTTGACGGTGACGTCCTGCCCCAGTTTGTAGATTTTGCCAAAGCGTTCGCCTACCTGCTGGTGCATTTCCTCATCGTAATAGTAGTAATCGTCCTTAAGGCTCTGGAGACGAACCAGGCCCTCGATGGTGTTGGGCAGCTCGACAAAAAAGCCAAAAGAGGTCACACCGCTGATCTGGGCAGAGAATGTTTCGCCGATATGCCTTGACATATACTCGACCATTTTAATCTTGTCGACCTCACGCTCAATATCATCTGCCCGGCGTTCCCGTTCGGAGCAATGCTTAGCCATTTCATCAATATGGCCCTTCAGGTATTTTATCTCCTTGGGGTTGAGCGCGTGGTCCATAACCCTGGACAGGGTTCGATGGACAGCCAGATCAGGATAACGGCGGATGGGCGAAGTGAAGTGGGTATAATAGTTGGCGCCCAAGGCATAGTGTCCCTTACAATTGCCTTCGTAGACGGCCTGCTGCATGGTCCGCAGCATCAGACGGGTAATGACATTTTCCTCGGAGGAATCTTCAATATCCTTTTGTAGTTTCTGAAAATCTTTCCCCGTCACTGGGGTGTCCTCCTCGCCAAGGCTGAAGCCAAAGCGTCCGATAAAGGTGCGGAAGGCTGTCAGTTTTTCGGGATCGGGCTCCGGATGGTTGCGGAAGATAAAAGGCAGGCCGGTTTTTTCGATATGGGCGGCGACTGTTTCATTGGCGGCCAGCATAAATTCCTCGATAATTCGTTCGGAGATTCCGCGTTCCAAGGCAACAATCTCACAGGGATAACCCTTTTTGTCCAGCGTGATTTTGGGCTCTGGAAAATCAAAGTCGACCGCGCCCCGCTGAATCCGGCGTTCATTATAAAGAATGGACATCAGCTCCTCCATTTGAAAGAGGATGCTCTCAAATGGCTCGAGGGCTGCTGTGCCCCCATCATGGACACCGTCCAACAGCCGGTTTACCTGGCCATAGGTCATGCGGGCAGCCGAGTGAATCACGGATTTGAAAATATCGTAGCTTAAGATATTGCCTTTGCCATCAATTTCCATGATACAGCTCATAGTCAGACGATCCACGTCTGGCTTGAGGCTGCATACGTTGTTGGAAAGATTGAAGGGGAGCATTGGGATGACTTGGTCGATGGCATAAATGCTGGTCCCCCGTTCGTAAGCCTCCTGGTCAATGGCACCCCGTTCGGTGATATAGTGGCTGACATCTGCGATGTGAACGCCCAGCACATAATGGCCCTTTTCATTCATATTCAGAGAGACGGCGTCATCAAAATCCTTGGCGTCGTCACCGTCAATGGTAAAGATCGTCTCGCCTCTCAGGTCAACGCGGTTTTTTAACATTTCGGGTGTGATTGTATCACTCAGCATATTGGCATCCCGGAGAGTCTCCTCGGAAAATTCCATGGGCACATCAAATTCTCTGAAAATGGACAGAACGTCAATCCTCGGGTCGTCAGCGCTTCCGAGAACCTCCACGATACGGCCCTCAGGATTTTGGCCGCCGTCAGGCCAGACCGTTACGCTTACAACAACCTTGTCATTGGTGTGGGCACCGTACATATAGCGTTCGGGGATAAAGATATCTTTATTCAGCTTATCGTTGTCTGGGATGACAAAACCAAAATTTTTGTGCAGCTCGAAACGGCCCACCAGTTTGCTGCGCCCGCGTTCGAGCACTTTGACAATTTCTCCCTCTGCCCGGCGGTCTTTGGCAGCTGTGAGGAGGCGCACCTCCACCCGGTCCATGTCCAGGGCACCGTTCAAGGAGCTGGGGGCAATAAAAATATCCTGATCTATGCTCTCATCGTCCGGGGTCACAAAACCAAAGCCTCTGGAGTGTCCCTGAAGGATTCCGGTAATTCTTTTTTCGTCTTTGATGTTGACATAGCGCTCCTGATGGTCGCAGGCAATTTTGCCCTTCCGAACCATCTCGGTCAGCAGGTTGTTCAGCATCTGTTTATCTTTTTTATTGTGAAGATCCAAAAGGTATGCCAGATCCTTAAAGCGCATCGGCCTGTATCTGGAGCTTTCGATTACGGACTTCACCATCTTTTTTAAGTCTTTTGTTTTCATAATGCCTCATTTTCTGTATAATATATAACCTTTATAGGTTCATTCTAACAGAGTAAAGTCTTAAACTCAATCAATTACATAAAATTAACCGCTGCTCTCAGAAGAAAACAGCGGTTAGAGGGTTAATCCTTTAACGCAGAAATGGACGCAGCGATCTGGGTGGCCTTTTCAAAAACCTCGGGCTGCCTGGATAAATCAGGCTTCATATCTGGCGTGTAGATAATGCTATCCTGGGCCATCAACGCCAGACCGCTCATTTCACAGACGTCGCCCACACCGCAGGTCATACAGGCGATGGGCGTTTGAATATTTAGAAATTCCGGAGCTGGCAGACGATGGTAGTTCACGAAAAAGTCGGTCAGACCTTTCTGAGCGACCTCAGGGCTGGTGCCGGAGGACACCACACAGACAATTTTTTTGAGATTAAGCTTGACGCCCAGGTGACGCAGAGCAAACCAGCGCTCCAGAAAAACATGGGTCATAGCGTTAAAGCCCAGAGAAAACGCGTAGTAGGTGGGAAACCCAAGAATCAGGACATCAGCCTCCATGAGACTGGTCTGAATAGAGTCCCAGCCGTCCTCCTGTACACAGCGGTTGGTATGGACACAGAGCATACAGCCTAAACAGGGGTGCAGCTTATAGTCGCTCAGATAAACAAGCTCCTTCTCGATACCCTCCAGATTATTTGTGAGGTACTCGACGACCTGGGCGGTGCTTCCGTCCCTACGAGGAGAACCAACAACTGATAGAACCTTCATAACAATACTCCCTCTCCCTTATATAATGTAGATATTCTTTAAAAACAATATAGCAGAGAAACCGCTTAAAAACAATGATAAAAAAATGCGAAAAAAGTTTAGAAAAGGTATTGACATTCCTAAAGCATCGTCGTATAATAATGAAGCTGTCGCAAGTGAGACAGCAAGTGAGTGAGAAATCACCACTTCGCATAAAAGTTTTTTTAAAAAAGTTCAAAAAGAGCTTGACATTGAAAAAACAAGATGCTAAAATATAGAAGTTCTCTCCGCAAGAGGGAACAACGATTACAGCGAAAAGCTGTAAGGGTCATAGAAAAGAGAATAGTACCATAAAACCTGAAATTCCAGCTGATGGAAATCAGCAAAGGATAAAAAACGCAAGTGCGATGAACACTTCAAAAAAATCATCACATGAACCAGATCAAAAAGCCGAAAGGCAAACGATAAACTTTTTATTGAGAGTTTGATCCTGGCTCAGGACGAACGCTGGCGGTATGCTTAACACATGCAAGTCGAACGAGAAGATCAGTTAAGAACCTTCGGGGGAATAAGTGATTGGAAAGTGGCGAACGGGTGAGTAACGCGTGGGTAACCTGCCCTATGGAAAGGAATAGCCTCGGGAAACTGGGAGTAAAGCCTTATATTATGGAGAGATCGCATGGTCATTTCATGAAAACTCCGGTGCCATAGGATGGACCCGCGTCCCATTAGCTAGTTGGTGAGATAACAGCCCACCAAGGCGACGATGGGTAACCGGTCTGAGAGGGCGAACGGTCACACTGGAACTGAGACACGGTCCAGACTCCTACGGGAGGCAGCAGTGGGGAATATTGCGCAATGGGGGCAACCCTGACGCAGCAATACCGCGTGAGTGAAGAAGGTTTTCGGATCGTAAAGCTCTGTTATTGGGGAAGAAAACATGACGGTACCCAATGAGGAAGTCCCGGCTAACTACGTGCCAGCAGCCGCGGTAATACGTAGGGGACAAGCGTTGTCCGGAATGACTGGGCGTAAAGGGCGCGTAGGCGGTCTGATAAGTCAGATGTGAAAGGTACCGGCTCAACCGGTGACGTGCATTTGAAACTGTCAGACTTGAGTATTGGAGAGGCAAGTGGAATTCCTAGTGTAGCGGTGAAATGCGTAGATATTAGGAGGAACACCAGTGGCGAAGGCGGCTTGCTGGACAAATACTGACGCTGAGGTGCGAAAGCGTGGGGAGCGAACAGGATTAGATACCCTGGTAGTCCACGCCGTAAACGATGAATGCTAGGTGTTGGGGAAACTCAGTGCCGCAGTTAACACAATAAGCATTCCGCCTGGGGAGTACGACCGCAAGGTTGAAACTCAAAGGAATTGACGGGGACCCGCACAAGCAGCGGAGCATGTGGTTTAATTCGAAGCAACGCGAAGAACCTTACCAGGTCTTGACATCCTCTGACAATCCCAGAGATGGGACGTTTCCTTCGGGAACAGAGAGACAGGTGGTGCATGGTTGTCGTCAGCTCGTGTCGTGAGATGTTGGGTTAAGTCCCGCAACGAGCGCAACCCCTGCCTTTAGTTGCCAGCATTGAGTTGGGCACTCTAGAGGGACTGCCGTAGACAATACGGAGGAAGGTGGGGATGACGTCAAATCATCATGCCCCTTATGACCTGGGCTACACACGTGCTACAATGGTCTGAACAGAGGGCCGCGAAACCGCGAGGTGAAGCAAATCCCTTAAAACAGATCCCAGTTCGGATTGCAGGCTGCAACTCGCCTGCATGAAGTTGGAGTTGCTAGTAATCGCGGATCAGAATGCCGCGGTGAATGCGTTCCCGGGTCTTGTACACACCGCCCGTCACACCACGAGAGTTGGCAACACCCGAAGCCCGTGAGAGAACCGTAAGGACTCAGCGGTCGAAGGTGGGGCTAGTAATTGGGGTGAAGTCGTAACAAGGTAGCCGTATCGGAAGGTGCGGCTGGATCACCTCCTTTCTAGGGAACAGGAAGTCATGGTACTATTTTCTTTTGTATGACCCAAAGTCATACAGCACAATGATGATACGGGGGTGTAGCTCAGTTGGGAGAGCACCTGCCTTGCAAGCAGGGGGTCAGGAGTTCGAATCTCCTCATCTCCACCATATTATCATCAAAACCAATTGCGGGGGCGTGGCTCAGTTGGGAGAGCGTCTGCTTCGCATGCAGAAGGTCAGGAGTTCGAGTCTCCTCGTCTCCACCATATTTAAAAAAATAAATATGGGCTTGTAGCTCAGGTGGTTAGAGCGCACGCCTGATAAGCGTGAGGTCGGAGGTTCAAGTCCTCCCAAGCCCACCATGATAAAACATCATATTGGTCATTGAAAACAACATAAAGAAAAAAGAGTAAAGAGCAAATATTAAACAAAGTAAAACTTCTTAATAAATGCAATTTCAAAAACAACATTCTTTTGAGCTCAGAAAGAGAACAAAAGAAAAACGAAATGCGAAAGCATTCGTGGAGATCAAGAAACAAAGAGCACAGGGCGAATGCCTTGGCACTGGGAGCCGAAGAAGGACGCGACAAGCTGCGAAAAGCCACGTTTAGGAGCACATATCCGACGAGACGTGGATGTCCGAATGGGGAAACCCGGCGGTTAGAAGAACCGTCACCGTTAAGTGAATCCATAGCATAACGGAGGGAACCCGGGGAACTGAAACATCTTAGTACCCGGAGGAAAAGAAAGAAACATCGATTCCTTAAGTAGCGGCGAGCGAACGAGGAAAAGCCCAGAATCCAACAATCATTTCCGTTTAGCAGAAGGGCATGGGAAGGCCCCGCAAAGAGCGTAAGACGCGCGTAAGCGAAAAGCCGAAATGAGGAGATTCAACGAGTACCACGGGACACGTGAAACCCTGTGGGAAGATGGGGGGCCCACCCCCCAAGGCTAAATACTACCCAGTGACCGATAGCGGAAAGTACCGTGAGGGAAAGGTGAAAAGAACCCCGGGAGGGGAGTGAAATAGAAACTGAAACCCTGTGCTTACAAGCAGCTGGAGCGCAAGTGACAGTGTGCTTTTTGTAGAACGGGCCAACGAGTTACGGTATGTAGCGAGGTTAAGCACTTCAGGTGCGGAGCCGAAGCGAAAGCGAGTCTTAAGAGGGCGACGAGTTGCATGCTGTAGACCCGAAACCGTGTGATCTATCCATGACCAGGGTGAAGCTTGGGTAAAACCAAGTGGAGGCCCGAACCAGTGTCTGTTGAAAAAGGCTTGGATGAGTTGTGGATAGGGGTGAAATTCCAATCGAACACGGAGATAGCTGGTTCTCCCCGAAATAGCTTTAGGGCTAGCGTTCTGTGATGAATGACGGAGGTAGAGCACTGAATTGGGTAGGGGGCGTCAAGCTTACCGAACCATATCAAACTCCGAATGCCGTCCATTTTAACAGGGCAGTCAGACAGTGGGAGATAAGTTTCATTGTCAAAAGGGAAACAGCCCAGACCATCCGCTAAGGTCCCCAAGTACTGATTAAGTGGGAAAGGATGTGTCACTGCACAAACAACCAGGATGTTGGCTTAGAAGCAGCCATACATTTAAAGAGTGCGTAATAGCTCACTGGTCGAGTGGTGGTGCGCCGAAAATGAACGGGGCTAAAATCAGGCACCGAAGCGATGGATTGTGCCGTAAGGTACAGTGGTAGGGGAGCAATCTCTTAGGGGCGAAGCTTAATCGAAAGGTTCAGTGGACTTAAGAGAAGAGAGAATGTTGGCATGAGTAGCGAAAGTGAAGTGAGAATCTTCACCATCGAAAGCCCAAGGTTTCCTGAGGAAGGCTCGTCCGCTCAGGGTTAGTCGGGGCCTAAGCCGAGGTCGAACGACGTAGGCGATGGACAACTGGTTGAAATTCCAGTACTACCTCAATGCGTTTGAGAGATGGAGTGACACAGAAGGATAAGCGAACCCGGCCATTGGAAGAGCCGGGGCAAGCAGTGAGACTGGAAAGAGAGGCAAATCCCTTTTTCCCCAAGGTCAAGCTGTGATGCGGAACGAAAAATAAGTAGGGAAGTCGCCGATTTCACGCTGTCAAGAAAAGCTTCTATCGAGCAAAGAGGTACCCGTACCGTAAACCGACACAGGTAGGCGAGGAGAGAATCCTAAGATGAGCGGGAGAAGTGTTGTTAAGGAACTCGGCAAAATGACTCCGTAACTTCGGGAGAAGGAGTGCCCCCTCGGGGGCCGCAGAGAAGAGGCTCAAGCGACTGTTTAGCAAAAACACAGGTCTCTGCTAAATCGAAAGATGACGTATAGGGGCTGACGCCTGCCCGGTGCTGGAAGGTTAAGGGGAGTGCTTAGCGCAAGCGAAGGTGCGAACTTAAGCCCCAGTAAACGGCGGCCGTAACTATAACGGTCCTAAGGTAGCGAAATTCCTTGTCAGGTAAGTTCTGACCCGCACGAAAGGCGTAACGATTTGAGCGCTGTCTCGACAACACACCCGGTGAAATTGTAGTACTCGTGAAGATGCGAGTTACCCGCGACAGGACGGAAAGACCCCGTAGAGCTTTACTGTAGTCTGGCATTGAGTTTTGATATAACATGTACAGGATAGGTGGGAGGCAGAGAAGCATGCACGCCAGTGTGTGCCGAGCCATTGTTGGGATACCACTCTTGTTATATTGGAATTCTAACGCGTTGCCGTCAACCGGCAAGCGGACAGTGTCAGATGGGCAGTTTGACTGGGGCGGTCGCCTCCTAAAAAGTATCGGAGGCGCCCAAAGTTACCCTCAGGATGGTTGGAAACCATCTGTAAGAGTGCAAAGGCAGAAGGGTGATTGACTGCGAGAGAGACATCTCGAGCAGAGACGAAAGTCGGGCTTAGTGATCCGGTGGTTCCGAGTGGAAGGGCCATCGCTCAACGGATAAAAGCTACCTCGGGGATAACAGGCTTATCTCCCCCAAGAGTCCACATCGACGGGGAGGTTTGGCACCTCGATGTCGGCTCGTCTCATCCTGGGGCTGAAGCAGGTCCCAAGGGTTGGGCTGTTCGCCCATTAAAGAGGCACGCGAGCTGGGTTCAGAACGTCGTGAGACAGTTCGGTCCCTATCCGTCGTGGGCGTAAGATATTTGAAAGGAGCTGTTCCTAGTACGAGAGGACCGGAATGGACAAACCGCTGGTGCACCAGTTGTTCCGCCAGGAGCATCGCTGGGTAGCTAAGTTTGGAAGGGATAAGTGCTGAAGGCATCTAAGCACGAAGCCCCCCTTAAGATAAGATATCTCATTCGAAAGAAGTAAGGCCTCTGGAAGACGACCAGGTAGATAGGCTGGAGGTGGAAGTGCAGCAATGTATGGAGCTGACCAGTACTAATCGGCCGAGGTCTTGATCCCATCAAGACATTTTGAAAACTCTTTTCCTTTATGTTGTTTTGAGTGACCAACACTTTTGTCCAAAGCATGAAAGGCTTTGGTATGCAGCTGAGCGCAAGCGAAGCAAAGGTACAAAAGCGAACGCATTTTTCAAAGAAAA
Source organism: Eubacterium maltosivorans (assembly GCF_002441855.2). Lineage (NCBI taxonomy): Bacteria > Bacillati > Bacillota > Clostridia > Eubacteriales > Eubacteriaceae > Eubacterium > Eubacterium maltosivorans. Next base: position 4,283,585 of record NZ_CP029487.1, read on the forward strand.
GCATCTTGAACAGATAGGAAGCTTTGCTTTGAAAAATACGATCCTTATAATTGAATAAAAACACAAGATTGATCTCGTGATGATGGCGAAGGGGAAACACCTGTTAACATACCGAACACAGAAGTAAAGTCCTTCAGCGCTGAAAGTACTTGGTGGGCAACTGCCTGGGAGGATAGGACATCGCGGGGTCTTAAATAATCCTCAGTAGCTCAACGGTGGAGCACTCGGCTGTTAACCGATAGGCTGTAGGTTCGAATCCTACCTGGGGAGCCATTTGAAGACAAACGGATATGGAGAAGCAGGAATTTTCCATATCCGTCTTTTTAAGCCAAAGCAATTTGGCCCCTTGGTCAAGCGGTTAAGACACCGCCCTTTCACGGCGGTTACGGGGGTTCGAATCCCCCAGGGGTCACCATTTTTAGTTTTAAAGTTCCTATTTTTAACACCATGCGGCCTGGTAGTTCAGTTGGTTAGAATGCCAGCCTGTCACGCTGGAGGTCGAGAGTTCGAGTCTCTTCCAGGTCGCCATTTTTTATATTACCAATTTATGTGACCCATTAGCTCAGTTGGTAGAGCATCTGACTTTTAATCAGGGTGTCGGGCGTTCAAGTCGCCCATGGGTCACCATTTTAGAAGATATAGCAGCTGTGAAAACAGTTGCTTTTTTTATTTTTTAGAGAAACAAGCCAGGCGGCTTGAATGCTGAGAGGGGAACATGGCGCGCTGTTTTGGCACGTCATCTCACGGGGATTTGGTGAAAAATTGGGCCGAAGCTGAGTGCACAGCATGGTGTGTCGTTTTGGCATGTCGTCTTATTCCATTAAAAAGGAACCTTTGGCTGGATCTGCCAAAGGTTCTTTGTTTTGATAGCTTGGGCTAGATGGCCCAGTCGCCGTTCACAAAGATGGGCACTTCGGTGCCGTCGGCCTGGATACCGGTAATGCTCAGGTCTTCGGTGCCGACCATGAAATCAACGTGGGTGGTGGAATAGTTGAGACCAGCCTTTTTAAGCTCGTCCACGCTCATGCTGGAGCCGTCTTTGACACAGGTGGGATAGGCGGCTCCAAGGGCAAAGTGGCAGGAGGCGTTTTCGTCGAACAGGGTATTGTAAAACAGGATATCCATATTGGAAATGGGGGAGTGGTAGGGAACGAAGGAGATCTCACCCAGGTAATTGGAGCCTTCGCTGGCTTCGACGAGGTTTTTGAGGGCTTCTTCGCCGGTTTCGGCCTGGTAGCTTACGACCTTGCCGTCTTTAAAGGTCAGTGAGAAATTGTCGATGAGCTGGCCATTGTAGACGAGGGGATGGGAGCTGACCAGTGTGCCGTTGACCTTGTCCTTATGCGGGGCGGAGAACACTTCCTCGGTGGGGATATTGGGGAAGAATTCGACGCCGTCTGCGGCTTTTTCACTGCCGCCGGCCCAGATATGGTTTTCGGGCATGCCGACCTCAATGTCGGTGCCCAGGCTGTTTTTATAGATGAATTTGACGAACTGGCTGTTGTTGAGGAAACGGGTTTTATCCTCAAAGCTTTTGTTGAACTGGTGCCAGGCGGCAACGGGGTCGTCCTGGTCGGCCCGGGTGGCCTTGAAGATGGAATCCCAGAGCATATCGACAGCGGTTTCGGGCTCGACGCCGGGGAATACCTTGGTGGCCCAGCCGACTGTGGGCACAGAGACGACACACCAGCGGCATTCGTTGTTCATCATAGCCATGTGGTAGGCTTCGGTGGCGCTCTGGATGGCGGCTGAGGCGGTTTTGATCTTTTCGGGGTCGACGTCCTTCAGGAGGTCGGGGTCGTCGGCGTAGACAGAGATCATGGCTGAGCCTTTTTCGACCACGGCGTTCTGCTTGGCCACGAACCAGTCGGGCACTTCTTTAAACACGTCGAGGTCGGCGTATGTATAGCGGATTTTGCTGAATTTTTCGTCGCTGTAATTGATGCTGACGTCTCTGGCGCCGGCCTTGTAGGCTTCTTCGGCCAGGGCTCTGGCGAACGCGTTGCACTCGATGGGGGAATTGACGACCAGGTTCTGGTCTTTTTGAATGTTGACGCCAATGCGGACAGCCAGTTTAGCCAGCTTTTGTAAATTTTCTTTCTGCATGATTATCTCCTTTATAGATAGTAGGGTTTTTTACCATAGAGTAAATTCTGTAAAAAATCGAGGGTATCGGCATCGGGCATGGTCTTGTTGGAAAGCTCCTTGTCAAAAACCATGAGCTGCCGGGTTCTGGTGTTGTAGAAAGGCCAGAACATCATATTTTTGTACTCGCCGCCAGTGTTTGGGTTGCCGGTTTTCATAAAATTGGTCCAGTGGGTCTGCATCTGGTCGGACAGGATGCTGATTTTGCTGATGCGCATTTTTCCGATGGCGTTGCCGAACACAAAGGGCAGCTCCAGGGAGTGGGCGGTGTCGAGCCCGACAATTTTAAGAATGGCCGGATCATAGTTAAAGTTATAGAAAAACACGCTGCGCCCGGCGTCGGCAAAGTAGTCGGCGATGATGCGCATGCCCAGGATAAAGCCGGTGTGGGTAAAGATGGCTTCGAGCTGGCGTTCGGCTTTGCGCTCGTCCTCGATGGGGAAGCGCTCAAACACAGCGGGGGCGTTGTCGGCGCCGAAGAGATCATAGATCATCATCTGGTAGGAGCCAAAGTTGTTGTTGCTCTTGAAGAACAGGGTGGCCTCGTTGGTGTTGTAGCCGATGAGCAGATCGACGGCGTTGTAGTCGCCGTTTTTCAGGGCCTGTATGGGGTCCTTTGGCAGGATGACGCCGTCGAATACGGGCCAGAAGGAGAAACGCAGGGGCAGGGCGCGGTCGGCCTTGATCATGGACAGGTAGGCCATGGCCTCGGCCGGTGCTTCCCGGAGTTTTTCAAGCCCCTCTGGGCTGTCGTCTGCGCCGAAGATCTGGGCAAAGTCTTTACCCATGGCAATGGATTTTGCGAGGTTGCCCTTGGCCCGGGTGCAGAAGGCTCCGATGGACAGGATGGAGCCGCTCTCGACGATGGCCCGGTGGAACAGGCCCCTGGTCAGCGGGCTGAGCAGCAGGCCGGTCACGCTGAAGGCGCCGGCGGACTCGCCGCCCAGGGTGATGTTTTCGGGATCGCCGCCGAAGGCTTCGATGTTTTCCCGCACCCACTTCAGCGCCTGAATCTGGTCGAGGAGGCCGAGGTTGCCGATGCTGCCGGATTCTTCTGCCATGGCCCCGAGGGCTAAAAAGCCGAAGGCGCCGAGGCGGTAGTTAAAGGTGACGACCACCACGCCCCGCCCGGCCATATTGGCGCCGTCGAACATGAGCTCGGAACCGGAACCGGTGGCAAAGCCGCCGCCGTGGACGTAGACATAAACGGGGAGCTTTTCCCCGGGCTCGGTGGCGGGTGTCCAGACGTTAAGGTACAGGCAGTCCTCGCTTTTTCCGACGGCGCTATACATGGGCGGCAGGTCGGCCAGAATGCCGCCGAACTGGAGGCATTTATCGCTGAATTCAAAGCATTCGCGCGGGCTGATCCAGGCCGGGGCGGGCTCTGGCGGCCGGAACCGCAGGGGGCCTACCGGAGGTTTGGCAAAGGGAATGCCCTTGTAGCTGGTGACGTTTTTCCGGAAAACGCCGGTCACAGGGCCGCAGGGCGGATAGATGGTGGGCTTGGGGGGCAGGGGAGCTTCTGCATTGGGGATCATGTTAAAGTTCAGATTCATAAGGCCTCCTTTTCGGCGATGATGACAGGGTTTTGGGTGTAGTCGCGGTGGTAATGGTACTGCTTTTCACAGAACAGGCTGTACAGGTCGGTGGCGCGGGCGTCGAAATCGAAGCAGGCGCGCTGGTCGGGGTTCAGCCTTGTGATATTGGCGCGGGTGTTGGTGATAACGGGCAGGCCGTCCTGCTCGTGGATGGCCCTTAGCAGCGCCCGGCCTTTTTCGTTAAAGCCCAGAACCCGGAGGCAGGGCACAAAGCCGGGGTCTGCGAAGCGGCTGAGATCGGCGGACTCAAAGCCCATGGACAGAGCCATTAAAATACGCCGTATCCGGCTTTTGGGCGCGCGTTTTGAGGTGAGGGTATCCACAATGCTGTCGTAACGGCTGTCTGCCTCCAGGGCTTTTTTAAGCTTGAATTCGAGGCCTTTTTCCATGTAGGGCAGAGTTCTGAAGCGGCTGAGGTCCTGGGAGTGGATCTGGCTGAGCAGGGCCTTGGCGTAGCTTTCCTCCCAGGGGACGCGGGCTTTTTGCATATAGCTTAAGAGCAGGCTGGGATCGTATGGCAGCAGGGGCGCCAGGGCCGGGGCGCTGACGCCCGGCGCGGCCAGCAGCTGCCGGATGGCGGTGGCGCTGGCAAAGCGGCTCTGGGCGTCGGTGTCGTGGTAGGCGTTTCCCTGCCGCTTTATGGTGACGGGCCGGATGGTGCTGTGGGTGCGGAGCAGGGCTTTGAGATATTCTATACCCAGAATATTGTTGGGCTCCCGCAGATAAAATGCGGATTTTTCGCCTTTAGTAGCTTTAAAAGCAAGCTCCCGGGCCTTTGGAAAGGCCAGGCCCTGGCCGAGGGCGGCCTTGAGGGCGTCTCTGAAGGCGGGCGTCTCAAAGGCGAGGCTCTGGGCCACGTCGCTCAGGGCCTCGAGGTCGCCGGCCTCGGAGCCAAAACAGAGGGTGTCGCACACGCCGGTGGCGTTTAGGATTTTGACGGCGCCGGCGGCAAAGTACTCGGCGCTCTGGGCGGCGTAACAGAAGGGAAGCTCGCAGACCAGATCGGCCCCGGACAGCAGGGCGGTGCGGGCGCGCAGCCATTTATCGGCTACGGCAAAGGTGCCCCGCTGGACCACGCTCCCGCTCATGAGCGCCAGGGTATGGGTGCTGCCGGCGGCCTTTTTTCCTGCCTGTATCTGGTAGGCGTGGCCGTTGTGAAAGGGGTTGTATTCGCAGATGATGGCCTGGGTTTGCATGGTTTCCTCCAACTGAGCAATAATTTAGCCCAAAAAAACAAAAAAATAATGGCATTATTGGTTTGTTACTGTTATTATATACTAGTGTAGTTCAATTATAAATTGTTTATCTGAAAAAGACAATAAAAGGAGAAAAAATTTAAAAATGAATGTACTTGTTATTAACTGCGGTAGCTCATCACTGAAATATCAGTTGCTGGATATGGACACTGAAACAGTGTTGGCAAAAGGTTTAGCTGAGAGAATCGGTATTGACGGCTCTGTTGTGGTGCACCAGCCGGCTGGTAAAGATAAGGTTAAGTTTGAACAGCCAATGGAAACACACAAGGAAGCCTTGGATATTATTATGGCGGCCCTGGTTGACGCTGACCACGGCGTGATCAAAGACCTTAAGGAAATTGACGCTGTCGGCCACAGAACCGTTCACGGGGCTGAAACTTTTGCGAGCTCTGTTGTGATCAATGATGAAGTGATTAAGAAAATGGAAGACTGCTCTGAGCTGGCGCCGCTTCACAATCCTGCCAACTTAATTGGGATTCGTGCCTGCGAAGAACTGCTGCCGGGCGTACCGATGGTCGGCGTGTTTGACACGGCTTTCCACCAGACCATGCCAGCAGAAGCTTATATCTACCCGCTGCCCTATGAAATGTACGAAAAATACAGAATCCGTAAATACGGCTTCCACGGCACCTCTCACCGTTTTGTGAGTCTGACGGCTGCTGAGCTGCTGGGCGAAAACATCGGCAACTTAAAATTAATTTCCTGTCACTTAGGAAACGGCGCGAGTGTCGCTGCGATCCGCTATGGCAAATGTATTGACACTTCCATGGGCTTAACCCCGCTGGCAGGCCTTGAAATGGGTACCCGCTGCGGCGATATTGACCCGGCCATCATTCCTTTCTTATGTGACAAGGGATATACCGTGGATCAGGTAAACACCATGATGAACAAAGAATCCGGCGTGCTGGGCGTTTCCGGCGTAAGCTCGGACTTCCGTGATGTTGAAGCGGCGGCTGAAGCGGGCAATGAACGCGCGAAGCTGGCTCTGGATATCTTTATCTACCGTGTCAAAACCACCATCGGCGCTTATGTCGCTGCCATGGACGGCGTTGACGGCATTATCTTCACTGCCGGCCTGGGTGAAAACTCTGCCAAGGACCGCGCAGCGATCTGCAGCGGCTTAAAATACCTGGGCATCCAGTTGGACGAAGAAAAGAACAGCAAACGCGGCGAAGCGCTTGTGATCTCTACCCCGGACTCCAGAACCAAGGTCATGGTGATCCCGACCAACGAAGAATTAATGATCGCCCGCGATACCGTCGAATTAGTCGGTTAATCATAAGAAAAACAATCACACAGAGATGGCGTGTCACATGGGCACGCCATCTTAGTGTGTAAAAATATTATGCTGAAGCGGGAGAGCGTTAAAGAGAGGCTTTTGAAGTTGAAAGTTGAAAGTTGAAAGTTCAGGTGCAAATCAGCCAACGGCTGATTTGATTGAATACGGCTTTCATTTTCCGCTTGTTTAAGCCTTTGAAATTTGTGGCCCGTTTGTAAAGATTTTTACTTGACAAAATGGGCAATCCTATATATAATGAGGATTGCCCATTTGGAGTTATGAAATGATTATTAATGTTTTAAAATTATTAAATGATGAAACCCTGAATTATGAATTTCGTCTGTTTCAGGATGATCTCAAAGGATATGGGGACGATTATGAGGGCAAGCTGGATGAAAACGGCGCTTTGGTAAAGGGTAGCATCAAAAAGCTCGGAGCTACTGAGTTTTTGATGAAGTTTACCTTGACCGGAGTGATTGTTTACCCCTGCGCCCGCTGTCTTACACCCACCCCCGTTAGCAGTGTCTTTGAATTTGAGGACACGATCGAAACGGACCCGGGTACGGAGACCATTGATATGGTGCCCTATGTTGAGGAGTGTCTCTTTATCAACGAGCCGTTTAAGGTTTTGTGTGACGAAGACTGTAAGGGGTTATGTCCAAGTTGTGGAGCAAACTTAAATCAAGAACAATGCAGTTGCGGGGATGAATCGGATATTGATCCGAGGATGGAAGCCCTTAAAAAGCTACTGTAAGATGTGACTTAAACATAGGAGGTGTAAAAGATGGCAGTACCAAAGAGTAAAATTTCTAAATCTAGAAGAGACAAGAGAAGAACACATTACAAACTGAATATCCCTGGTATGAGCGTATGCCCAAAATGTGGTGAAATCAAATTACCACACCGCGTATGCAAATCCTGCGGAACTTATAAAGATGTAAATGTAATGATTGAAGACTAAACAGAGTTCCGACTCTGTTTTTTCTCTATACGGAGTTATTTTAGGAAGGTGTTAACGTGAATATATTCGTCGATGCAATGGGCGGCGACAACGCGCCGGTCGAGATTGTCAAAGGCGCGGTGGACGCCGTTAAGGAGTACGGCGTGCCCCTCACCCTTGTGGGTAAGGAGGACATCGTAAAGCAGGAGCTGGCAAAATATACCTATCCACAGGATAAGATAAAGGTGCTTCACGCAGAAACCGTCATCGGCTTTGACGAGGAGCCGGCAATGGCGATCCGCCGAAAAGAGGATTCCTCGCTGGTGGTGGCCCTAAACGCCATGAAGGGCGACCCGGACAGTGTGCTCATCTCAGCGGGCAGCACAGGTGCGCTGCTTTCCGGCGGGCTTCTTAAACTGGGAAGGATCAAGGGGATCAAGCGTCCCGCGCTGGCGGCTGCCCTGCCAAAGGACGGCGGCGTGGTGCTGCTCATTGATACCGGAGCCAACGCAGACTGCAAGTCTGAGTATCTGGAACAGTTCGCCATGCTGGGACATGTCTATTTTGAGAGCGTTTTGGGTAAAAAGAATCCTAAGGTGGGCCTGGTCAACATTGGCTCTGAGGAGGAAAAGGGCAGCATGATGGTCAAGGAAGCTTACCAGCTGCTCAAAAACAGTGACCTGAATTTTGTGGGCAATGTCGAAGCCCGGGATATCCCCACCACCGATGTGGATATACTGGTGTGCGACGGCTTTACAGGCAACATTGTGCTCAAGCTGCTCGAGGGCCTGTCCAGCTACCTGATGAAAGGGATCAAAAAATCCATCATGGGCTCTGCCAAGGGCAAGATCGGCGGGGTGCTCATCAAGAACGACCTGAAGCAGTTCAAAAAACAATTTGACTCAGACGAAGCCGGCGGAGCACCGTTTTTGGGCGTAAAAGGCGGTATCATCAAGGCCCACGGCAGCAGTGGCGCCTATGCCATCAAAAACGCCATTAACCAGAGCATTAAGTTTATCGACAACGATGTTCTGGGCAAAATCACTGCCAAACTACAGGAAGAAAAGGCAGTTAAGGAACAGGAGAAAGAATAATGGAAGAAAAATTTGCAAAAGTTCAGGAAATTATCGCGGAACAGCTGGAGCTTGACCCGGCAAAGATCACCATGGAATCCTCTCTGATGGAGGATCTGGAAGCGGATTCTCTGGACGTTATCGAGCTGGTCATGGCCTTTGAGGAAGAATTCGGCGTTAAGATGCCCGATGAGGAGCTTGAAAACATTAAAACCGTTGGCGATATCGTAAACGCCTTGCAGTAATCAAAAGTCCCATTGCGGACTTTTCTTTTGTTTTGGCCCCAAAATTATGATTTTGGCTGTTAGAAAAGCAGCTGTCAGAACCAAAAAGAAGCTCTTAAGGAGGTATAAGAGGTTTCTTAATTGAGAATTGAGAATTGAGAATTGAGAATTAAGGAAACAAATTTGCCCTGGCAAATTTGAAATTAAATCGAATTGGCAAGCCAATTCGTTCATAAATTCTCCATTTTCCATTTTCCATTCTCCATTATTCTAAAAGCGAGGTGGAAAAGAATGAAGAGAATTGAAGATCGCATTGCTTACACATTTAAGGACAAGGAACTTCTGAAGGTGGCGCTGACCCACAGCTCACATTCAGGAACGACCACGAACAATGAACGCCTGGAGTTTTTGGGGGATGCAGTATTGGAACTGATTATCAGCGAGTATTTATATAAATACAACAAGCTTTCCGAGGGAAAGATGACGAAAATCCGCTCCAATATTGTATGTGCCGAATCCTTGTCCCAGGCCGCCTCTGACCTGAACCTGGGCGATTATATGCTCCTTGGCAAGGGAGAAATCGTGACTGGAGGCAGAAAACGCAAATCCAATCTGGCCAACGCCTTTGAGGCGGTGATGGGTGCGGTGTTTTTAGACAGTGACTACGACACCACCAAAAAAGTGGTGCTGGGAACCCTGGAAAAAAACATCGAGCTGGCCCTGAGCGGCGGCCTCATCAAGGATTACAAAACCGAGCTTCAGGAGCAGATCCAGAAGCACAGTGACAACGCCATCGAGTATGTGCTGGAAAAATCCGAGGGGCCGGAGCACAATAAGACCTTTTTCATCGACCTTTCCTTTAACGGCGTGGTCGTGAGCAAGGGCACCGGCAAGAGCAAGAAGGAAGCCGAGCAGAACGCTGCTAAAAACTATCTGTTTAAAGACAAAAAGAGTGAATAAATAAACCAATCAAAAAAGAGGAGGTGTGCGGTTGTACCTGAAAAAACTGGCCCTGGCCGGCTTTAAATCCTTTGCGGAGCCCGTAGAGCTGGAATTTTCCAAGGGGGTATCGGCCATCGTCGGCCCCAACGGCAGCGGGAAGAGCAATATCACCGACGCGATCCGCTGGGTGCTGGGGGAACAGAGCACCAAGTCCCTGAGGGGCAAGAAAATGGAGGATGTTATCTTCTCCGGAACTGAGAAAAAGAAACCCCTCAGCTATGCAGAGGTCATCCTGACCTTAGACAACACCAGCGGCTTCACCCTGGACAATCTGGACGAGATTGTCATCACAAGACGACTTTTCCGCTCCGGCGAGAGCGAATACCGCATGAACCAGAAAAACTGCAAGCTCAAGGACATCCATGAGCTGTTTATGGACACCGGCCTTGGCAAAAACGGGTACTCCCTTATCAGCCAGGGCGGGATCGAGAATATTATCGGCGCCAGCCCCCAGGAGCTCCGCGGCATTGTGGAGGAGGCTGTCGGCATTGTCAACTACAAGACCAAGAAGCAGGAGGCCGAGAAAAAGCTTGAGAACACCCAGAATAACCTGGAACGCCTGAAGGACATCCTGGAAGAAATTGAAAAACAGCTGAAGCCTTTAAAGGCCCAGTCCGAAAAGGCCAAGGAATACCTGGAGCTGCGGGAGGCCCTGAAAAAGGTTGACCTCATGGTGTTCTACCACAACATGAAGGACGCCTCAGAGCAGCTGGCCGCCTATGAGAAGCAGCTGGCCGAAATCCGGTTTCAGATTTTTGAGATTGAGAAAAAGACCGAAGAAAAGGACCGCGCCTTCCAGGCCGCCCGGGGCAATATCCGGGGCATTACCGAGCAGGCCGACGCCATGGCAGAAGCCTTGGAGCAGTTAAAAAAGCGCATTGGCGCGTGTGAGCGTGAGCTCCTCATAACCCAGGGCAAAAGTGAGAACGAGTCCGCCAACGCCGAGCGGCTCACCCAGGACCTGAACGCTCACCTGGACGAGCACAGCCGCTGCCAGGCGGAGTATGACGGGCTGGCCGCCTCCCGCGACGCGGCCGCCCAGGCCTACGCGGCTGAGAGCGAAGCCCTGCAGAAGCTGGTGGACGAGAAAAGCCGCCACCAGGCCGAGCTGGAAGCCGAGAAGCTGAAGCAGGCCGAGGGCGTGAGCCTGAGAGAGGAACGGGAGCAGCAGCGGGCTGTGCTGAACGATACGCTGTTGGATTTAAAAACCCGCCTGGCCGGCTTTACCACCAGGAAAAGCTTTCACGAGGACCAGCTGAAACGGGTGAGCGAGGAGCAGGCGCGCAGCAGTCAGCTGCTGGCCGACATTAAGCTGGAGGCCGAGCAGAACGAGCGCATCCACGCCCGCCTGGCCGCAGAGACCGAGAGCCTTAAAACCCAGGCCGAGGCGGCTGAGAAAAAAGCCCAGGGCCTGAGAAATGACTACAGCGTGCTGGAAAACAACTACAAGGTAAACCTGTCCCAGCGCGATTATCTCAAGAGTGTCCAGAAAAATTACAGCGACTACTTTCCGAGCATCCGGACCATTATGAACTCCCGGGAGCATCTGGGCGACATGATCGACAAGGTCTACGGCCCGGTCGGGGAGCTTTTATCCATTCCCGACCGCTTTACCATGGCTGTGGACGTGGCCCTGGGGGCCAAGAGCCAGAACATCGTGGTGGAGGACGTGTCCACTGCCAACCAGTGCATCAATATTTTAAAAAAGCAGCGGGCAGGCCGGGCGACTTTCCTGCCGCTGGACAATCTGCGCTATGGCCGGGTAGAGGCAAGGGACCTGGAGATTTTGTCCCGAGCCCCGGGCTTTGAGGGCATCGCCTCCGAGCTGGTGGCATACGGCCCCCGGTTTAAGCGGGTCATCGAGAGTCTGCTGGGCCGCATTGTGGTGGCCGCCGACTTTAACGCCGGCCGGGCCATCCAGAAAGCCATCTTCGGCAAATATACGGTGGTCACCCTGGAGGGGGAAATCTTTTACCCCGGCGGGGCCATCGTGGGCGGTTACAACAAGAGCGGCAAGCAGTCGCCTCTGTTTAAAAAGGCCGAGATCGAAAAGCTGGAAGCCGAGATGAAACGGCAGGACAGTGAGAAAATCAAGCTCAAGGCCGCCTACCGCGAAGCCTTTAAGGCCTATGAGGGCCTGAAAGAGGCCGCCAAAAAGGCCGAGCTGCGTCTGAACAGCGTGGAGCAGGAGCGCTGGAAAATCAGCCAGAACCTGGAGACCACCAAAAAGCGCATGGCCGAGAGCGACCGTATTTTTATGAATCTGCAAGACGACGCGGGCAGCTCTTTGGAAAAAGAAAAACGCCTGCGGGAAACTGTCGCCCAGAAGGAGGCCGAGCTGGCCGCCCTGGAGGCGGAAATGGAGCAGGACGATACTGGCAGCGCCGAGTACATCGAGGTGATCCGCGGGGCCATCGAGGGCCTGAACCGTAAAATCTCCGAGGGGCGGGTCAAGCTGGCCCGGGACAACGAGGGCATCCGCTCCCTGGAGCAGCAGATGGCCATGATCCACAGCCAGATCGAGACCTGCGTCGGCCGGGAGAAAAAGGTGGAGAGCGAGATCCGGGCCTGCCGTGAGAGCAGCGCCCTGCACCGCACCCGCTGCGAGGTGCTGAAGGTCGAGACCGAGGAGCTGCAGGCAGCCGTCAACGAAAAGCGCGCGGCTTTAGAGAGCTTCTCCGCCGAGACGCGAGAGCAGACTGCGATCAGCGAGGCCCTGGAGCAGGAGATCAAAGACCTGAACCATCAGCTTATCCTGCAGAATGAGACCAAAAGCAACGCCGAGATGGCAAAGAACAAGCTGGAAATGCAGATGACCCACTGGGAAGAGAATATCTTCGAGAGCTATGACATGAACTTTGTGATGGTGGGGGATATCTACGAGGCCCTGAGCCGGGAGAACCTGGACCTGAGCCCCGAAAACCAGCGCAGCTTAAAGGGCCGCATGGCCGCCATGGGCAATGTGAATGTGGGGGCCATTGAGGAATATCTGGAGCTGAATGAGCGCTACGGCTTTATGAGCGCCCAGTATAAAGACCTGACCAAGGCCAAGGGCGAGCTGGAGCGCATTATTGACAACCTGTACGAATCCATGGAGCGGCAGTTCGCAAAGCAGTTCGCCGAGCTCCAGAAAAAATTTACCCGGATCTTCGGCATCCTCTTCGAGGGCGGCAAGGCCCACATCGAGTATACCGACCCCGAGAACGTGCTGGAAAGTGGCATTGAGCTGGTGGCCCAGCCGCCAGGCAAGAACCTGCGCCACATTTCCCTGCTGTCAGGGGGCGAGAAATCCATGATCGCCATCGCGCTGCTGTTCTCCTTCCTGGAGCTGAACCCGTCGCCCTTCTGCGTCATCGACGAGATCGACGCCGCTCTGGACGACCATAACATCTACCGGTTCACCAGCTATTTAGAGCATATTGCCGCAGATAACCAGTTTATTATCATCACCCACCGTAAGAGCACCCTGGAGGCCTGCGACGCCATATACGGCGTTTCCATGGCCAAAAACGGGATCTCCAAGCTGGTGGCGGTAAGGCTGTCGGACTATATCGAGCCGGGCGCTTAACAGCTTTTGTGGAAGGTTGAAGCTGGAAGGTTGAAGGTTATAGAACGAATTTGCTTTGGCAAATTCGATTTAGAAACAAATTCGCATAGCGAATTTGAACCTGAACTTTCCACTTTCCACCTTTCACCTTCAACTTTAAAAAAAACGAGGTGTAACATGTCAGAACTGACCCTTTATGAGCGGATGTGCGAGAAGCTCAAAAAGACCAAGGATAGCTTTATGCAGAAGGTCGAGAACGTCGTGTACTACGGCGACCTCGACGATGATTTTTTCGATGAGCTGGAGGAAACCTTTATCCTTTCCGACCTGGGCATCGAAACGGCCACCAAGATTACCGAGACCCTGCGTGAGCAGATCAAGGAGACCAAGACCAAGGCCAAGCAGGACGTCATGGACCTGCTCAGGCAGATCATGACCGAGATGGTGGAGGTGGAAAAGCACGAGACCAAATTACCTGTGATCATGCTGGTGGTGGGCGTCAACGGTGTGGGAAAGACCACCACCATCGCCAAGCTGGCCCAGAAATACAAGGACCAGGGCAAAAAAGTCATGGTGGCCGCGGCCGATACCTTCAGAGCCGCCGCGGCCGAGCAGCTGGACGTGTGGGCAGGCCGCGTGGGCGTGGACATTATCAAGAGTGTGCAGGGGGCAGACCCGTCCTCTGTGGTCTTTGACGCCATCGGCGCCGCCCGGGCCCGCGGCACCGACATCCTGCTCTGCGACACCGCCGGGCGCCTGCACAACAAAGTCAACCTGATGAAGGAGCTTGAAAAAATTACCCGCATTGTCGACCGGGAAGGCCCGGATTTCAGCCAGCATAACCTGCTGGTGCTCGACGCCACCACAGGCCAGAACGCCCTGAACCAGGCCAAAACCTTTAACGACGCCGTACGCCTGGACGGCATCGTCATGACCAAAATGGACGGCACCGCCAAAGGCGGTGTGGCCATTGCCATCATCGACGCACTCCAGGTGCCCATCGAGTACGTGGGCATCGGAGAAAAGCCCGAGGACCTCATCGATTTTGACGCCGGCGAATTTGTGCGGATGCTGTATGAAAAATAATGGAAAATTGAGAATGGAAAATGGAGAATGATGGAACGAATTGGCAGGGCCAATTCGATTTAAATTCAAATTTGCCAAAGGCAAATTTGTTCTTTTAATTCTCCATTCTCCACCTGTTTTCCCCTGTCAAGTTTTTTTCTTGACAAAGGCGAAAAAAGCTTGACAAGCGGATCGAAAAACCTTAAAATAGGTAAGTGCGTAAAGGGAAGAGACTTTACGCGCTGTGAAGGTGCTTATGGAAAAGAACGTATTAGAGCGGTTACTCTTTGATTTCTACGGAGAATTGCTGACAGACAAGCAGAAAATGATCATGGATTATTATTATAACGATGATTATAATCTGGCCGAAATCGGCGATGTGGTTCATGTCACAAGGCAGGGCGTCTACGATGTCGTCAAGCGTTCGAAAGCGCAGATGCAGGCCTACGAGGACAAGCTGAAGCTGGTGGAGCGGTTTTTAAAAAGCCAGGAGCTCATCGACGGCGTGATCCTCGAGCTGGAAGCGCTCCTCGCGACCGAGCTGGTCACAGGGCATCCGGCCCTGGGCAGCGAGCTGACAGCCATCAAAGAGAAAATGAACAGAATTAGCGAAGATTATTAGGTGATATCATGATTTTTGAAGGCTTGAATGAAAAATTTCAAAACATCTTCTCAAACTTAAAACGCAAGGGCAAGCTGAGCGAAGCCGACATCAAAGCCGCCAGCCGCGAAATCAAGCTGGCGCTTTTGGAAGCCGACGTCAACTTTAAGGTCGTCAAGCAGTTCACAAAAGCTGTGAGCGATCGCGCCATCGGCGAGGAGGTCTTAAAATCGCTGACCCCGGGACAGCAGTTCATTAAAATCGTCAACGACGAGATGACCAAGCTGTTGGGCGGTGAGCTCCAGAAAATGGCATTTGTGGACCAGGGCATCAACATCTTTATGATGGTGGGGCTCCAGGGGGCGGGTAAAACCACCACCGCGGCCAAAATCGCGAACCTTCTGCGCAAAGAAAAGAAGCTTAAACCACTGCTCGTGGCCTGTGACGTCTATCGTCCCGCGGCCATCGACCAGTTAGAAATACTGGGCAAAGAGCTGGACATTCCCGTTTACCTGAACAAGGACGAGAAGGACCCCAGAGTCATTGCCAAAAAGGCCCTGGAATTTGCCGAGGCTGAAGGTTACGACCTGGTGGTCATCGATACCGCCGGGCGCCTCCAGATCGACGAAACCCTGATGAACGAGCTGGTCGACCTCAAGGCGCTGCTCGAACCAACCGAGATCCTGCTGGTGGTCGACGGCATGACCGGTCAGGAATCCGTGAACGTGGCCGACGAATTTAACAAACAGCTGGAAATAACCGGCGTTGTACTGACCAAGCTTGACGGGGACACCCGGGGCGGGGCGGCACTGTCCGTCACCTACACCACCGGGAAGACCATCAAATACATCGGGACCGGCGAAAAGCTGACCGATATCGAGCTTTTCTACCCCGACCGCATGGCCAACCGTATTCTGGGCATGGGCGATGTCCTGTCACTGATCGACAAGGCACAGAACATGATCGACGAGGAAAAGGCCAGGGCGCTCGAAGAAAAGCTGAGGACCCAGGAATTTGACCTCAACGATTTCTTAGACCAGATGCAGCAGCTTCAGAACATGGGCTCCATGAGCGAGCTGATGGAAATGGTGCCAGGCGTCAACAAAAAAATGCTGAAGGGCATGAACATGGATGCTGCCGAGGGACAGACCAAACAGACCGAGGCCATTATCCGCTCCATGACGCCCGAGGAAAGGCTGAAGCCCGGAATCATTAACGGCAGCCGCAGAAAGCGCATCGCGCTGGGCAGCGGCACCACCGTCTCCGACGTCAACCGGATGCTCAAAGGCTTTGAGCAGACCAAAAAGATGATGAAGCAGATGGGCGCCATGCAGGGCAAGGCCAAAAAAGGACGGTTCAAGCTACCGTTTATGTAAGCTTTTAGATAAATTAATTTAGCAATTTCACAGAAAGGGGGAAATAAAATGGCAGTTAAAATCAGATTAAAAAGAATGGGTAAAAAGAAAAAACCTTTCTATAGAGTCGTTGTTGCGGACATCCGCGCACCAAGAGATGGTAAATTCATCGAAGAAGTAGGTTACTACAATCCATGCGTAGAACCCGCAGAGTTAAAGCTGGACGCAGAAGCCATCAAAGGCTGGTTAGCCAATGGCGCAAAGCCGACGGACACCGTTCAGGCATTACTGAAAAAAGAAAATATCATTGGATAGTCCAGGAGAGTGGTAATGAAAAAGCTTGTAGAAATCATTGCTAAAGCGCTGGTCGATCATCCGGACGCAGTTGTCGTCAACGAAATTGACAAGGAACAGAGCATTGTTCTGGAGCTCAAAGTCGCCGACGAGGACATGGGTAAGGTGATCGGCAAGCAGGGCCGCATTGCCAAGGCAATCCGTACGGTTCTCAAAGCAGCGGCTACAAAAGACGATAAACGCGTTGTACTGGAAATTGTTCAATAGAGAAAAACGGGATTGTTCAAAAGCGAACGGTCCCTTTTTTGATACCAAGGGTCCAAAAGGGCCTGTGTTTCACGCTCGCGTGAAAAAACAGGGCTTTTGCCCCCGATAGCGTATTTTAATTTGGAGGAAATGATGAAAAAAGAAACCATGGTGATCGGTAAAATCCTGGGCGCCCACGGCATCCGCGGTGAGCTCAAGGTCTACCCGCTGACCGACGATCCCGGCCGGTTTTACGGTCTGGACGCCGTCTATCTCCAGGACGATAAAAAGCGGGAGCGCCGCGAGGTAGAGCTGGTGCGCCTGCACAAGGGCAACGTGCTCCTGACCCTGAAAGACGTGAACGACCGCAACCAGAGCGAAAAGCTCATCGGCCGCACCATTGCCATTGACCGCGAGGACGCAGTGGCCCTGGAGGCAGACGAATACTTTATCGAGGATATGATCGGCCTGGAAGTCTCAGACCCGGACGGCGCGCCCATCGGCGTCGTAAAGGACGTGATCCAGACCGCCGGCAGTGTGGATAATATCGAGATCAAAACCCCGGAAAAGCTGGTCTACGTCCCGGCGCGCAAAATCTATTTCCTGAAGGTGGATTTAGAGGCAGGGCGCATCACCGCCGACATTCCAGAGGAACTGATGAACCTATGAAATACTATTTCCTGACCCTGTTTCCGGGGCTCATTCACCAGTACTTCGGAGACAGCATGATGAAGCGAGCGGTGGACAGCGGCGTGGTGGACTACACGGTCATCGATATCCGGGATTACTCGGGCAACAAGCACAAAAAGGTGGACGATTACCCCTACGGCGGCGGTGCGGGCATGGTCATGGCCGCCCCGCCCATCGCCGCGGCCCTTAAGAGCATCGAGGGCTGGGAGCGTTACCCAGTCATCCATCTGAGCCCGGGCGGCAGAACCTTCGTCCAGCAGGACGGCGAAGCCCTGTCCCAGGCAGAGGGGCTCATCTTTATCTGTGGCCACTACGAGGGCATTGACGAGCGCCTTATCAAAGCCTATGTCACCGACGAGTACTCCATCGGGGACTATGTGCTCACCGGCGGCGAGCTGCCGGCCCTCACCATGGCCGACTGCATTGCCAGGCACCTGCCCGGCTTTCTGGGCAACAACGAGAGCCTGAGCGAGGAATCCTTTGAGAACGGCCTGCTTGAATACCCCCAGTACACAAGACCGCCGGTGTTTGAGGGCCGCGAGGTGCCCCCGGTGCTGCTCTCCGGCAACCACAAGGCCATCGCCGACTGGCGCCACGAGCAGGCCGTCGAAAAGACAAAAGCCCGGCGTCCCGATTTATTTGAGAAGTGGAAGCGGAAGCAGTAAAAAGAGAGAAAAAAGATGGAGTGCTTTTTGGGCGCTTCGTTTTTTTGTTGTGGCGAGCTGCGAGGCGGCGCCTTTCACCTAAGTAAAGAAAAGTCGTCCTGCGGCTACATCATTTGGACTTGGATCAAGCGATACTAAGTGGGTCCTGTTATCTCACAAGTGGCCGGCTGTTCCGGTCAATTACCGCGATTCCAGATCGTATTCGTCAGCGACTGGACACTTTTCTTTGTCTGGATGAAAGGCAGAGCCTCATACCCCGTATCTCCCCATATCTCCCCGTATCCATTCCGCCCTCTTTCTGCTATAATAAAATAAACACTGCAACGCAGAGAGGGAGGGACTCATGGACAAACCAGATTTTATCAATGATGATTTTTTGGAGTTTGAGGATTTTCTAATGGGGGAGGAGCATGGAATCATCAGGCGCAAAAAGGGCGAGGTGCTCAACGGCGCCGGCGACGTGTTCGACCGTTATTTTTACGTTTTGGAGGGGGCAGTCCGCTCCTTTTATTTTTACGAGACGGGTAATGTCCGCACGGTGCTCACCTATTATGGCAAGGGCGCGCTTTTTCCACTGTACTGCCCAGGCGCTTCAGTCTTTGAAATGGCCACCAGTTTTGTGGCCGATACCGACACGGTGCTGCTGACCCTGGCGCCAGAAGTCATGGACCGCTGCGTCAACGGCAGCGCCAGCTTTAACCGGGCCAGAAAGCCCCGAAAACCCGGCAGAGACCACCGATCTTCTGGCAGCCACAGCCCCGCCGCCCGAAGCCCCGCCGGACAGCCCGCCCCCTGAAGCAGGAGCCCATGGCTAGCGCACATTTCGCCCTGTGAGAGTACGCCTGCGACTGCGCGGGCGACTGTGACGGCTACCCCCACAGCCTGGAGCCCGAGCTGCTGGAAAAGGTCGAGGCCCTGCAAACCGGGCTGGGCCGCCGGTCATCATCACCTCCGGCGTGCGGTGCGAAGCCCGCAACCAGGAAGTGGGCGGCGTGTCCTGGTCCTTCCGCGAGCGCGGCGCCGCCGCCGACCTCTACTGCCCCGGCGTGGGCGTGGGGGAGGTGGCCGCCGCGGCCCAGGCCGCAGGGCTGAATATCCTGCCCCATTACAGCGAGGGCTACATCCATGTCGAAATCCCCTGATTTTCAAAGGATAAAATTTCAAAAACAGCTTGCCAAACACTTTGCTTTAGGGTATACTATCATAGTATGCGAAATCAAGAGATGGTCCTCTGTATGGGCTTCATATACGAACATCAAAAAACGAACTGAAGGAGGCTGTGAGATGGATATTATCAAAAAGATCGAACAGGAAAACATGAAGGCAGAAAAACCGGAATTTAACGTAGGGGACACCGTAAAAGTCCACGTACGCGTTATTGAGGGCAAGCGAGAAAGAATTCAGATTTTTGAAGGCGTTGTACTGAAAAAACAGCACGGCGGCATCAAAGAAACCTTTACCGTAAGAAAGATTTCTTCCGGCGTTGGTGTTGAAAGAAACTTCCCAGTACACTCACCAAAAATTGAAAAAGTTGAAGTGACCAGACGCGGTAAGGTCAGAAGAGCAAAACTTAACTACCTGCGCGACAGAGTTGGTAAAGCAGCAAAAGTCAAAGAAAGACGGTAAAAACGAGAGGGGGCCTGTAGGCCCCTTATTTTATATGTAAAGGAAGTGATTCTGTGAGTCAGAACGAAAATGTAAAGCCTAAAAAGCAGCATTCCGAAGCCAGAGAGTGGATACAGTCCATCATCATCGCCGTGGTGCTGGCCTTTGTCATAAAAATGTTTCTCTTTGATTTTGTGCTGGTACAGGGGAGCTCCATGCACCCCACGCTGGAAAACGGCGACCGGCTCATCATCAATAAAATTGAGTACCGGCTGGGCGAGCCCGACTACGGCGACATCGTCATCCTCAATTACTCCAGCAGCGTGGAATACGTGAAGCGCGTGATCGCCAAGGGCGGCGACACCATCGCCATCAAGGACCAGGTGGTTTACGTGAACGGGGAGCCCATCGACGAGCCCTACGTGAACACCGATCCCTACGGCGATTTCCCAGAGGTAACGGTGCCCGAGGGCACCTATTTTGTCATGGGCGACAACCGGGCCAACAGCTCCGACAGCCGTTTTACAAGCCTGGGCTTTGTGGACCGCAAGGACATCGTGGGCCACGTGTTCTTCAGGTTCTGGCCCTTTGACAAGTTTGGATCGGTGAGCTGATATGGAAAAGAACGATGCAATCCAGTGGTATCCGGGCCATATGGCCAAGGCCAGCCGGCAGATCCGCGAGAAGTTAAAGCTCATCGACATTGTGGTCGAGGTGCTGGACGCCCGCCTGCCTGTGGCCAGCAAGAACCCCGATATCGACCAGTACACCGAGCATAAAAGACACCTGGTACTCTTAAACAAGGCCGATTTGGCCGACCCCGACCAGAACCAGAAGTGGGCCGACTACCTGAAGGGCAGAGACAGCGTGGACGAGGTCATGCTCTACAACGCCTTCGACCAGAAGAAAAGGCCCGAGCTGGTCGCCAAGCTCAGGAGCCTGAACCCCAAGGATAAAAAGCAGCTCAAATGCCTGATCTGCGGGATTCCCAACGTGGGCAAGAGCACCATCATCAACTCCCTGATCGGCAAGAAAAAAACCCAGATCGGCAACAAGCCCGGCGTGACCAAGGGCCAGCAGTGGCTCACCGCGCCCGACGGCCTCATGCTGCTCGATACACCGGGTATCCTCTGGCCTAAATTCGAGGACCCCGAGGTCGGCGTTCACCTGGCCTGGATCGGCTCCATCAAGGACACTATTTTTGAAAAAGAAAACATCGCCGCCGACCTGCTCAAATTCCTGGTCGGGCACTACCCGCAGGACGTGGCCGCCCTGTATAAAATCGACCTCGCAGACAAGCGCCTGCCCGAAATCTTCGACGCGGTCGCAAAGAGCCGCGGCCTCCTTTTGCGCGGGGGCGAGTACGACTATTTCAGGACCAGCGAAATGCTCCTGAATGATTTTAAAAACGGAAAGGTTGGGAGAATCACCATTGACCAGCGTTAACCCAGAACAGATCGCGGGCATGACGGCAAAAGCCGTCCGAGAGCTGTGCCAGAGCGCGGATATAAACGGCTATCCCGCCCTGGCGCAGGTGCTCTCACAGGACAGCCGGGCCGCGGTTAAAAAGCAGGGCCAGAGCCTGATGCGGCAGTACGAAAAGCACTGCGCCGCTATCCGGAAAACCGCCCGGATGAAGGCTGTCGAGGAAGGTTTTTACGGCGAGGGCTACCAGATCATCGGCGGCAGCGACGAGGTGGGCCGCGGGCCCCTGGCAGGCCCGGTGGTCTGCGCGGCCGTAATCCTGCCCAGGGACTCCGCCATTCTGCACGTGGACGACTCCAAAAAGCTCTCCGCCAAAATGCGCGAAGCCCTGGATGAGCAGATCCGCGCCGAGGCCCTGTCCGTCACCATCGGCCTGCGCACCCCAGAGCAGATCGACGCCATGAATATTCTGGAAGCCACTAAAAGCGCCATGAGCGAGGCTGTCAGCCGGCTGGCTCCCCAGCCCGACCTCATGCTCATCGACGCCCTCACCATCGAGACACAGGCCGAAGTAAGAGGCATTGTCCACGGCGACGCCACCTGTTATTCCATCGCCGCAGCCAGTATTGTGGCCAAGGTATACCGGGATAAGCTCATGCACGAATACCACGAGCAGTACCCCGAATATGGCTTTGACCGCAACGTGGGCTACGGCACCGCCGAGCACATCGCGGCCATCAAAAAATACGGGATCACCCCCATACACAGGCGGTCCTTTGTTAAGAATTTTGTGTAAGGCAGAGCAGGGAAAACGGCGTGAAAAAAGACAATAAGCAGAAGGGCGACCGCGGCGAGGCCATGGCGGCCCGCTATCTTGAAGAAAAGGGCCATGTCCTCCGGACGCGCAATTACCGCAGAAAGACCGGAGAGATCGACCTGGTCAGCCAGATTGGGGAGACCCTCGTCTTTACCGAGGTCAAGCTGCGCACCACCGACGCCTACGGCACCCCGGCCCAGGCGGTGGACAGCCGCAGGCAGCAGCGCATGATTAAAACGGCCCTGTGGTATCTGCAGGAGAACAGCCTTTTTGACTGGAACGTGCGCTTTGACGTGGTGGAGATTCTGGGAAGCCCCGAAACCGGCTATGTGATGAACCATATCGAGAACGCGTTTTTAATGTAGATAAACTTTAACATTGAGAGATAAAGCGTTAAGAAGAGGCTTTTGAAAGTTGATAGTGGAAAGTGGAAAGTGGAAAGTTGAAAGTTCAGGAGCAAATCAGCCCTTGGCCGATTTGATTGGATGCGGCCTGCGGCCGCAGCTTTAATCGCTTGAGCAAAGCGAAAGCGTTCAATAACTATCCACTATCAACTAAAAAAGCGGTCAGAGACCGCTTCTCAATAAGGAACACAGATATCCCACGGTTTGTTGGATTCGTTTTTTAAACGAAACAAACCGATGATATCTGCGAAACTGATTCACACCAAATTAAAAATTTGGGTTCTCTAGTTCCCGTCATCCGCGGAAATCAGGAAGGTGTTGCCGGAGTAGGTGCCTTTGCTCTCCTTGTTCTGGAGCTTGAGATAATCGATGTGCATGGGTTCATAGTCAAATTTTTCCACAATGGCGTCGATGAGCTCATAGATATCGGAGATTTCATCCTCAGAAGGACGTTCGGCGAAAATATTGGCCTTTTCGATAAGCTTATCCTTCAAGGCATCTAAAACTTCTGCATCACTAAGAATTTTGTAATCACAGCTTCTGCCGCTTTCTCGAATGATATCAGGGATTTTGTCTCGTACTAATTTGTTATATTCGTGTTTCATATCATCACCTCGCTATTATTATATCCTATTTGGGGTATATTTAAAACAGATCATCCCCAAAAACGCAATATTTTCTCTTTTAACCCTTCCAAAAAGGGCATATAATTAAGATAATACGAAGAAAACAACAGGAGTTTTTATGATACAGATCTATTTTGGCGTTTTAGCAGCCGCCGCTATGATGCTGGTGGGCGGCTACATCTTTGTCACCTTAAACAAAAAATACCCCAAAAGCATCGGCCTT
Source organism: Eubacterium maltosivorans (assembly GCF_002441855.2). Taxonomy (NCBI): domain Bacteria; kingdom Bacillati; phylum Bacillota; class Clostridia; order Eubacteriales; family Eubacteriaceae; genus Eubacterium; species Eubacterium maltosivorans. The sequence continues at coordinate 4,306,665 of NZ_CP029487.1, forward strand.
TTGCTGGGCCTGTCCGGCGGTTTTTTATTGGGCATTATCTTTTTCGGCATTATCCCCGAGGCTCACGAAATCTTAGAGGAAGCCTTTGACGCTCCGCTGTGGGTGATGGCCGCTGCCCTGACCGGCGGCGCCCTCTTTATTATCCTGTTCGAGAAAATGATCCCGGTTCAGCACCACCACGATCTGGCGCCCGGCGAGCGGGAGCACCACGGGCATCACCAGCTGGTCTACATTATTCTGGCCGCCTTTGGGTTCCACAGTCTCTTTGAGCTTTTGTCCATCCTGGTTGCAGGAAACGCAGATCCGGTGCTGGCCTGGTTCATGATCCTGGTCATCGGCCTGCACAATATCCCCATCGGCTTTGTCATCATCGCCCAGCTTGAAACCCTGGAATGCAGCCAGAAAAAGTGCCTGCTGCTCATCGGCGGACTGGCGGTGGCAGAGGCCCTGCTGGCCATTGTGTGCTATTTGATTTTAATGCCATTTATTACAACTGCATTTCAGGGAGTACTTCTCGCCATGACCGGGGGCATCATGCTCTATCTGGTTTTTGACGAGCTGCTCCCCAAAATTTACCAGGACGAGGAACAGCACCATGTCAATTACATGATCATCCTGGGCGTGTTGCTCATGTACGTCTTTCTCCAGCTCGCGGGACATTAAAAATCCCGGGGCGGTCAATGGAGAATGAAGAATTGAGAATGGAGAATTATGGGAACAAAATGCTGTGCATTTTGATTGGATTTGCGGCTGCAGGCCGCTTTTTTTTATCGCTTTTTCGTTAGAAAAAGGGCACGTGAATTTGCCATTTTCCATTCTCAATTTTCCATTGAAAAAGCCTTGTTCTAAAAAAAATAAAAGGCAGTTTTGACAAGTGTTTATCAGGGTTTCAGCGGCATGGCTTTTAGATTTCTGAAAAACAAGCGTTTACAAATCCGGATTTATGATATACAATTTTGAAAAAGATTATTTATGAGCTATAGGAGGTTGTAAGTATGAGCAAGTATATTTTGGTTATGGACCAGGGAACCACTGGTTCAAGGGGGATTGTATACAACGAACAGGGAAAGGCCATCGCGCTGGATTACGAAGAATACGAACAGTTCTTCCCGCAGTCTGGCTGGTGGGACCAGAGCGGTCTGACCGTCTGGAACGTGACCCTGAAAACCGCACGCAACGCCATCAAAAAGGCGGGTCTGGAAGGAAAAGACATCGCCGCCATCGGCATCACCAACCAGCGCGAAACCACCACCCTGTGGGATAAGAACACCGGCGTGCCAGTGCACAACTCCATCGTCTGGGGCTGCCGCCGCACCACCGAAATCTGTCAGGGCCTGATCGAAAAAGGCTATAACGACATGGTGAATAAAAAGACAGGCCTTGTAATCGACCCCACCTATTCGGCCACCAAGATCCGCTGGGTCTTAGACAATGTGCCGGCCGCCCAGGAAAAAGCCGAAAACGGCGATCTGCTCTTTGGCACCATCGATTCCTGGCTGCTGTGGAACCTGACAAAGGGCAAGGTACACGCCACCGATTATTCCAACGCCGCCCGCACCATGGTCTTTAATTCCTACGACCTGAAATGGGACGACGAGCTCATGGACATGCTGGATCTGCCCTGGAAGATCTTCCCGGAAGTCAAGGAATCCGTAGGGCTTTTCGGCTACGCCGACCCTGAATGGTTTGGCGCGGAAATCCCAATCACCGGGATTGCCGGCGACCAGTCCGCCGCTTTGTTTGGACAGGCCTGCTTTGAAGAAGGAACCGCGAAAAATACCTACGGCACCAGCGCCGTTCCGCTCATGTTTACGGGCGACAAAGCCCCGGAAACCGAAAAAGGCCTGCTGACCGTTGCCTGGGGCAAGGACGGCAAGGTCAAATACTCCATGGGCGCCAGCATTCTCATTGCCGGACAGGTTATCCAGTGGCTGCGCGATAAGGTCAACATCTGCGAAAAGGCAGCGGACACCGAAGCCATGGCCGAGAGTATTCCAGACAACGGCGGCCTGTACTTTGTACCAGCCTTCACCGGCCTGGGTGCGCCGCACTGGAACATGAACGCCCGCGGCATGATGATTGGGATCACCGCTGCCACCACCAAGGAACAAATGGCCCGCGCGGCCCTCGAATCCATGGCGTACCAGACCCGCGACCTGCTCGAAGAAATGGAACGGAACTCCGGCGTCAAGCTCAAAGAGCTGAAAGTTGACGGCGGCGCCGCCCAGAACGATTTCCTCATGCAGTTCCAGGCCGATATCCTGAACTGTAATGTTATAAGACCAAAAGATATTGAAACCACCGCCCTTGGCGCCTGCTACCTGGCCGGCCTGGGCTGCGGCATTTTCGAAAACGAAGACCAGATCAAGGCCCTGTGGGAAGCCGACCGCGTCTTTACCCCACAGATGGACGAAGCGACCCGTGAAGCCCTGTACGCCCAGTGGTGTAAAGCCGTCGAAAAATCAAAAGACTGGCTGTAAAGCTGAGTCCGTTTTTGTAAAAAACGGTAGGGTGTAGGAGCGTTAGCGGACGCCCGGTAACGAAGCAAACGCAGATTTTTCGGCAATATCCGGCCAGAATAAAAAGTTGCCGAAAAATCTGTGATCCTTTTTGAAGCCCTTCGGGGCTTTTTTTAGGTGGAAAGTTGAAAGTTGAAGGTGGAAAGTTCTGGTACAAATGTGCTCTGCACATTTGATCAGATGCGGCCTGTGGCCGCAAATCCAATCAAATCGGCCAAGGGCTGATTTGCACATTAACCTTCCACCTTCCACTTTCCACTTTTAACCTTCAATTTTTAACAATTTTCCATTTTAAATTTTCCATTTTTTTATTGACGTTTATTTTTTTCTGTGATAATATTTAGACAATTGGTGAGTGACTATGAATAAAATTGACTTTGAAAAATTTCAGATGATTCCGTCCATACGGCGGCTTAATGACCTCGAGTTCGCGCTTAAGAGCGCGCGGGACATTGTCCTTCTGACCGAAGCCAACATCGCCAATTTGCAGTCCCTGGTGGAGATGGTCCACCAAAATGGCAAGGACGCCTGGGTAAACCTGGAGCTTCTCGGAGGCTTTGGACGGGACCAGGTGGGCATGAAGCTGCTGAAAAACTATTACAAGGTGGACGGCGTGATGTCGACCGACAGCACCAAGCTCGGCATGGCCAGACGGTGCGGCCTGGTAACCGTACAGCGTTTCTTCATTGTCGATTCAAGGGGCTTTGACACCAGCCTGAGGATTCTGGAATCCGCCAAGGTCGACGCAGCCGAAGTGCTGCCCGCCGTCGCGGCCCTCGGATTTGTCAGCGAGCTGAAACGGGTATCCCGGATTCCGCTGTTGGCAGGCGGCTTTATCCAGACCGCTGAGATGATCGAAAAGGTACAGCGTGCCGGTTTCGCAGGCATCACCATCAGCAAAAAGGCTTTCTGGTAAACTTTTAAAAACAAAATAATCATGCATGGATGGTTTTTGGTGAGTCCTGCTTAATAGACACACAGTGCACAGGGGTGTAAGACTGTGGGTTTATTAAGCAGGATTTTTTTCGTATTATTTTGGGGGACCGGGCCTGCAGACAGGCCCAAAAAATTGTGAACCATCGGCTAGAAGCCGAAAATATAGATCCATGAAAGGGGTTAAAAACAATGGGAAAATATTTACTTGGTTTAGACAACGGGGGGACAATGACAAAGGCGGCGCTGTACGACCTGAACGGTAAGGAAATCGCGGTTTCCAGCCGGAAAACAGAAATGTACCAGCCAGCGCCTGGTTTTACCGAAAGAGATTGTGAAGAAATGTGGGCCGCCAATGTGGGCGCGATCCGCGCAGTGCTGGAGCAGTCCGGCATCAGCGGTGAGGAAGTGCTGGGCGTGGCCGCCACTGGCCATGGCAACGGCATGTACCTTATGGGTTATGATGGGAGAGCGCCCTACAACGGCATGATCTCTACCGACTCCAGAGGCAAGCAGTACGCCATTGACTGGATGAAGGACGGCACCTTTGAAAAAATCCTGCCAAAGACCATGCAGTCTGTATGGGCCGGCCAGCCGACCACGCTGCTCCGCTGGTTCATGGACAACCGCCCGGACGTCCTGGAAAATACCCAGTGGATTTTCATGTGCAAGGACTATATCCGCTATAAGCTGACCGGCGAAGCCTACGGCGAAATCGCCGATATGTCCGGCTCCAGCCTCATGAACGTTCGCGACGTCTGCTACGACAAAGACCTGCTGGCCGACATGGGCCTCGAGAGCATTTACGACAAGCTGCCGCCGCTCAAGTATTCCGGCGAAATCTGCGGCTACATCACCGAGGACGTGGCAGGGCTGACCGGCTTAAAGGCCGGCACGCCAGTAGCCGGCGGCTGTATGGACATCCACGCCTCCGCCATGGCGGTGGGCATCACCGACGAGGAAAAAATGTGCGTGGTGGCAGGTACCTGGAGCATTAACGAGTACATCAGCAAAAAGCCAGTGGTGGATAAGGACCTGTTCATGACCTCGATCTACACCATGCCAGGCTACTGGATGATCCTGGAAGGCAGCCCGACCTCCGCCAGCAACCTCGAGTGGTTCCTGGCAGAGATTTTGAAGGACGTAAACCTGGGAGACAAGGACATCTACGAATACTCCAACCAGTGTGTGGACGGCATTGGCGATCAGGACTGCGGCGTGGTATTTCTGCCCTTCCTGTTCGGCAGCAATGTGAACATCAACGCCAAGGGCGCCTTTATCGGGCTGCAATCCTGGCACACCCGCGAAAACCTGCTGCGCGCAGTTTACGAGGGCATTGTGTTCTGCCACAAATACCACATCGAAAAGCTGCTCAAGTTTAGAGACCAGCCCAAGATGATCCGTATGGCCGGCGGCGTCGCCAAATCCGAAATCTGGGTTCAGATGTTTGCCGATATCCTGCAGGTGCCCATTGAAGTGGCCAGAAGCCAGGAGCTTGGCGCCTTAGGCTCAGCCATCTGCGCCGGTATCGCCACCGGAACCTTTGATTCCTTCCAGTCCGCGTCCGAGTCCATGGTCGACATCATGTACACCGCCGAACCAAACCCGGAAAAATTTGCCGACTACGACAAAAAATACGCGCGGTACAAAAAAGTTATCGAAGCCCTGGATCCGATCTGGGACGAATATTGAAGCTGAATCCGGTTTCTGAAAGAAACCGGTAGGAGGAAGGAGCGTGAGCGGTAGTCCGGTAATGAAACAAATGCAGATAATCCAGAAATGCTCCAAGTTTGAAATAAAAATTTCTGGATTATCTGTAAACAATTGAAAGGGAGATGGGGCGCCGAACCGGCACCTCATCTCCGCACAGTAAGAATTGAAAATTGAAAATGGAAAGGCGCAGCGTCAAGCCGCCCGCTTTCCACTTTCAATTTTCAATTGACAAAGAAGGGGTGCAAAAATGGATTTAAAATTAAAAGGAAAAAACGCAGTGGTCACCGGAGCCTCCAGGGGCGTGGGACGGGCCATTGCACTGGGACTGGCAAAGGAAGGGGTTAACCTAGTGATCTGCGCCAGCCGCATGGGAGCCGCCATCGAAGAAGTGGCAAAGGAAGCGGAAAGCTATGGCGTCAAGGCCACCGCGCTGGCAGCGGACCTGGGGTCTTCCGAGAGCACGCTGGCCTTTATGCAGGAAGCCGAACGGCTTCTGGGCGATCTGGATATTCTGGTCAACAACGCTGGTATCTGGCTCCAGGGCTGGTGCCAGGAAATCCCGCTCGAGGACTGGCAGCGCTCGCTGGACGTTAACCTGACCGGGCCGTTTTTAACATCTCAGTATTTTGCCAAATCCAATCTGGCGAAGGGCCGTCCAGGCAGGATCATCAACATCAATTCCCAGGCAGCCTTTAACGGCTCCACCACCGGTCATGCCCACTACGCGGCCAGCAAGGCCGGCATGGTCGCTCTGACCATCTCCATGGCCAGAGAGCTTTCCCCCAAGGGGATCACCGTCAACGGAATTGCCCTGGGCATCGTGGCCACCGACATGACCAAAGCGTCCCGCGAGAACAAGCCAGGCTACTACGAAAGCCGTATCCCTCTGGGCCGTGTGGCCGAGCCCGAGGACATCGCCGGGATTGTGGTGTTCATGGCCTCCGAGCCGGCAGCCTACCTGACCGGGACCACCATTGACGCCACCGGCGGCATGCTGATGCGGTAAAAACCGGCCAGAGACCGCGATCGCTGTGTGTTGCCTGAACGGGTGCGTTTACATATGCGCAATATGCGCCCTCACCCTTATCCGGCAGCCGCCTTGCGCTCACGGCCTCTGGCGCAGTTTTGGGCTCTGGCATTATTTAATCAGTTAAACGTGTATTAAAGAGTAAAGTTAAGGAGTATGTAATGAAAAATTATGATGTAATCATTATCGGCGGGGGCATCACCGGTACCGGGATCGCCCATGAGCTGGCAAAGTACGATGTGAAAACAGCCCTGATGGAACGGGGAATGGACGTGGGCATTGGCGCCACCAAGGGAAACGGCGGGGTGGTTCACCCGGGTTACGACCCGCATCCGGGTACCCTGAAGGCCAAGCTGAACCCCGTGGGAGCCAGAATGTACCCGAGGCTCTCTAAAGAGCTGGGCTTTGGTCTGCGCCATACCGGCACCCTGGTTGTCGCATACTCTGACGCCGACCTGAAAAAGGTAGACGAGCTTTTAGATAACGCCAGGGTTAATGGTGTCGATCAGGTTGAAAAAATCAACGGCGAACAGCTCAGAAACCGCGAGCCGTTCATGAACCCGGCGGCAGTGGGGGCGCTTCTGGCCCACACCACCACCATGATCGACCCCTTCGAGGTCGCCATCGCCTTTGCCGACAACGCCAAGGATAACGACACCGACATTCTGACAAACCACGAAGTTCAGGGCATTACCAAGGACGAGGACGGCCTCTTTACAGTGCGCACCTCAGCCGGGGACTACAGAACCCGCTACGTGGTCGACGCCGCCGGTGTCCACGCCGATGATGTGGCCGCCCTGGCAGGCATTCACGAGTACCGGGTTCAGGGCCGCCACGGCAACATCTGCGTGCTGGACAAGGAGCTCTCAACCCCCATCAGCACCGTTATGTTCCCCTGCCCAAGCCCGGAAACCAAAGGCCTGGCCCTGATCCCGACCGTCTCCGGCAACACCCTTATCGGCTCCACAGCCACCATGAAAGAGGATAAAGAGGATGTGACAAACGATGCCGAGGGCATTAACGAACTGATCGCTGGCGCCAGACACCTGGTGCCGGATATTGATATCAGCAAAATTATCCGTACCTTTGCCGGCCAGCGCCCCGTCGCCCTGGACAACGGCAACGACTTTTATATCGCAGAGTCCGAAACCGTGCCCGGCTTCATCCACGCAGCCGGTATTCAGTCGCCGGGGGCGGCCTCCTCGCCGGCCATCGCCGAGTATGTCCGCGATCTGCTGGCAGACGCAGGCCTTGAGCTCAAGGACCGCGAGGGCTATAATCCTTACCGCGAACCCGCGCCGGATTTCAGCGAGCTGTCCGCCGAGGATCAGGACGCCCTTATCCGCAAAGACCCGGCCTACGGCCGTATCGTCTGCCGCTGTGAGACGGTGACCGAGGGTGAAATTGTCGCCGCCATTCACGAGGGTGTGGGCGCCAGAACCGTCGAGGCGGTCAAGCGCCGGACCAGAGCCGGTATGGGCCGCTGCCAGAGCGGCTTCTGCCAGTACCGCGTTATGCAGATTTTAGCCAGAGAGCTGGGGATTCCGGAAGAAGAAGTCCACTTCGAGGAAAAGGCTTCGCAGGTACTGTTTGGAAAACTGAAGGGTTAAGGAGAGTAGAGCAATGAAAATTTTAGATTATGATGTTGTCATTATCGGCGGCGGCCCCGCGGGTCTGGGCGCTGCGGTTAAAGCAAAGGAAAACGGCGCCCGGGTAGCGGTCATCGAGCGAAACGACGAGCTGGGCGGTATCCTAAACCAGTGTATTCACAGCGGTTTCGGCCTTCAGTACTTTAAAGAAGAGCTGACAGGGCCGGAATATGCCGAGCTGTTTATCAATAAAGCCAAAGAAGCCGGTATCGATTGCTATTTAAAGACCATGGTCCTGGATATTACAGGCGACCGAAAGGTCACAGCGATCAATGAAGAAGGCACAGTCATTTTTAACGCGGGAGCTGTGATTTTAGCCATGGGCTGCCGCGAGCGGACAAGAGGGGCAATTAAGATCCCGGGATCAAGACCAGCCGGTGTTTTTACGGCAGGCCTGGCACAGCGCTATGTGAATATGGAAAACTTTAAACCGGGCAGCAGGGTGGTCATTCTGGGCTCGGGCGATATCGGCCTGATCATGGCCAGACGCCTGACCCTGGAGGGGATCGACGTTGTGGGCGTATACGAGCTCATGCCGTACCCCAACGGCCTGTACCGGAATATCAAAAATTGTCTGGACGATTTTGATATTCCGCTGCACCTGTCCACCACGGTTACCAAGATCAACGGCAGTGACCGGGTCGAGTCCATCGAGGTCACCAGGGTTGACGAAAACCTTCAGCCAATAGAGGGGACTGAAGAAACCATAGAGTGTGATACATTATTACTGTCCATTGGCCTGATCCCGGAAAATGAGTTGTCCAAAAAAGCGGGTGTTAAGCTGAACCCGGTTACCAACGGCCCGCTGGTCGACGACTCGCTTGAAACCAGCGTAGACGGTATTTTTGCCTGCGGTAACGTGCTCCATGTCCACGACCTCGTCGACAATGTTACCATAGAGGCAGAGGAAGCCGGCGCAAACGCTGCCCGTTACGCCAAGGCGGCTAAAGCGAAGGAAGGAGACGCCCTCGCTGTCAAGCCGGAAGGACTTGTGCGTTACACTGTGCCTTCAAAAATTTATAAAGGTGAAAATGACCACGTCATTGTCAAGTTCCGCGTGGGGCGCCCGGTGGACAGCGCCAGAGCTGTGATTACAAGCGGCGGCGAGGTGGTCTTTGAAAGCAAAAAAGCCCGGAAATTTATCCCGAGCATCATGGAAGAAATCAAGCTGAAAGCAGAGCAGCTGGAGGCGCTTACAGAGCCCCTGGTCGTGAGCGTAAAGGAGGCGTAAAAATATGAAAGAAGTAACAATGTGCTGTACAACCTGTCCGTCGGGCTGCGCCCTGGTCGTGACAGTGGACGGTGACAAGGCCGTCAAGGTTGAAGGAAACACCTGCAAACGCGGGATCAAATTTGCCGAAAAGGAACTGGTAGCCCCTGAAAGAATGCTCACCAGCACCATTCTGGTGCGCTGCGGCGGCCAGGAATGCCTGATCCCCATCAAGTCGAAGGAGCCCATGCCAAAGGAAAAAATGCTGGACGCCATGACCGCGATCAAGGCAGTGCGCCTGGACCACCCGGTTAAAATGGGCGAGGTTATTATCCCGAACATCGTGGACTGCGGTGTGGATATTGTCGCCTGTAAGTCGATGGAAGGGCAGGCCTGAAGATGTTAGTAACCCTGAATGAAATCATGAAGGACGCCTACGCCAAAAAGTACGCGGTGGGGGCCTTCAACACCGTTAATCTCGCCAGCATCCGCGCGGTGCTGGACGCGGCCGAAAAGCTGGACGCGCCGGTTATTTTACAGCACGCCCAGATCCATGAGCGCGTCGCGCCCTTAAAGGTTATCGGGCCCGTCATGCTGGAAATGGCCAGGGCCGCCCAGGTGCCCGTCTGTGTGCATCTGGACCACGGCGAAGACATCGACTACCTGCTCTCCGCCATGGAAATGGGCTTTACTTCAGTCATGTTTGACGGCTCCGCCCTGCCCTACGACGAAAACGTGGCAGGGACCCGCGCAGTGGTACAGGCCGCTGCCAATTATAATGTCTCTGTCGAGGCAGAGCTGGGCCGCGTCCTGCGGCCAGAGGGCGGCGGAGAACCCTCCGAGGAGGAAGCGGACCTCACACCAGAGGACTGCTACACCCGGCCCGAAGAAGCCCGGGCCTTTGTAGAAGCCACAGGCATCGACGCCCTGGCCATCGCCTTTGGTACCGCCCACGGCGTGTACGAAGCCGAGCCAAAGCTTGATTTTAACCGCATCGCGGAAATCCGCGCCGCGGTGGGGATGCCCCTGGTCATGCACGGCGGCTCCGGCGTCGGCGACGCCGACTTCAGAGAAGCCATTAAAAACGGCATCACCAAGGTCAACTACTTTACCTATATGTCCTTAGCCGGCGGCGACGCCGTCAAGGCCTTTTTAAAGGAAAACGCGGCCCGGGCCGAGATTCGTTACGACGAGCTGGCCGAAGCCGCCAGAACCGCAATGCAGGCCCATGTCGAGCATGCCATTGGGATCTTTACCAAACAAGCCTAATAAAGATATGATGCCTTGGGATTTCTACGTGTTTCACACTTCCGAAATCCAAAAACATTCGAAATCCGCTCATTTTTCTACGAAAAATGGCTACTTTCTCATGTTTAGCGGGTCCCAAAGTCCTGTTTTTTCACGCGCGCGTGAAACACATGACCTTTTGACCCTGGTATCAAATCATTGTTAGTATAACCCCTGTAAAAGCCGCCGGCGCATCCTCCCCGATCAGCCCGGCGGCTTTTACGCGTTTTTCTTTAAGAATTCTTTACTTTACAGGGCAGGAGCATTCAGGTATAATTAAAAAAGTGTTAATCTTCTTTGTCTTTAACAAAGATCCAGCGTGTCAAAAAAGTCGGTCACAAGCTGCAAAGCCAAAATGTGAAGCGGTATCAATGGAGAATTGAAAATGGAAAATGGAGAATGTCGGAACACTTTCGCCCTGGCGGGGGCGATTAAAAATGCGGCCGCAGGCCGCATCGCATCAAATCTGCCGGCGGCAGATTTGCACCTGAACTATCCACTATCCACTATCCACTTTCAACTTAAAAAACCTCTTTTTAAGACTTTAACTTCTGCCGATTAAGTTTTTTGACAGCCTGCCTCTTTGTCTTTAACAAAGAGCTTTTTCAATTATTTTAAGGAGGTTGAATATGAACGCAAGCGGAAAAACCTTTATCAAGGTTACAGCAATCATTCTGATTATTTTAGGCGCCTTTTCTGCTTTAACCGGGGCACTGTCCATGGCTGGCAGCAGCATGATGGGCTCTGTGGCAAATGACCCGGCTGTACAGGACGCCCTCGCGCAGGCAGGCTCGTCCGTTTCCACAGACGAGCTCGCGCGTATGGCCATGATCAGCGGCGGTATGCTGCTGGGAATGGGGATACTCTACCTGGTCGTTGGGATTTTAGGCGTTGTTTTTGCCAAGAACACCGGAAAAGCCAAGCTTTTAATGGTTCTGGGCGGGATCGTAGCCGTTCTGGCCATTGTCAGCACAGTGATCAATATCGTCAACGGCGCCAGCATGAGCGGTGTTTTCATGGATCTGGCCTTTATCGTGCTCGCCGGCCTGTATTTCCTGGGCGCTAAGCTCAATAACGACGACGCCAAAGCCGAAATGGCCGCCGCGCCAGCCGCAGAAACAGTCGAAGCCGTCGAAGCCGAAATCGTCGGGGACGATCAGGACGAAGAAAAGTAGAAACTTAGGAAAAGAAATGAAAAAAAGCATCCGAAAGGGTGCTTTTTATTTTGCGCGAAATCATTTTAGAATTCCATTTTAAGATATTCCATAAGAAAATTGATTTTTTTAATAATTATATTAATATTATTAAAATAATAATTGACAATGTTTATTTTTAGGTTTATATTATAGATATCAAAGAGAGAAGGTGATGTGATGTACCAGGTAATCAGCCGATGCCCTGTGTGCGGCGGCAGGCTTAAAGCCGTTAAGCTCCAGTGCGAAAATTGCGATACCGCCATCGAGAATGATTTCTGCCTGAGCAAATTCGATTATCTCTCCGCAGAGGATCTGTTTTTTGCCGAGACCTTTCTGGTCTGCCGGGGCAATATCAAGGAAGTGGAAAAGAGACTGAAGATTTCCTACCCGACTGTCCGCTCCCGTCTGGACGGGATCATCGAGAAGCTCGGCGGAAAGCCCGAGAGCCCGCCGCCAGTTTCCAAAGCCCGGAAAAAGGAGATTCTGGACGCCCTGGAAAATGGGGAGATCACGCCCGAGGAGGCTCTGGAGCAGATGAAAGAAACCGAATAGCGGCCCGGCAAAACAGGCATTAAAATTTGAGGGCAGAACCGGACAGGTCTGCAGAAAAGAGGAATATAATGGAAGAAAAAATGCGAATATTAAAAATGGTAGAAGAAGGCAAAATTTCCGCTGAGCAGGCAGTGGGCCTTCTGGACGCGCTGAGCCAGGCAGCTCCGGCAGAAGCCGGAACACCGGCAGACACCCCGGAAGGCAACTGGATCGAGCCAGTCAGCACGAAGGGAACTGGCTACGATGACAAAATGCTGCGCGTGGTCGTGGACACCCCGGAAGGGGACAAGGTGAATGTGCAGCTGCCCGTTAAAATTGTTAAGCAGATGCTCAAGGTTACCGGGAAGCTGCCAATCCAGTGGGAAGGCTCTGAGAAAATTGACCTGGAAGCCCTGACCACCGCCATTCTGGAATGTATTGATAATGAAACCCTCGGGACCATTGTGGATGTGAGCGCGTCAGACGGCTCGACCGTTAAAGTTTACATTGGCTGACCCTGGAGGAACGACCCATGCGCATTGTAGTACATGAAGGCAACCTGCGGCTTCGGCTGCCTGTTCCGCTGCGGCTGGCCTCCCTCGCGGTTAACCTGGTGCCAGAGATCGCCTTTGTCAAAATGCGGGCGTCTGTTCCCGAGCCCTTCCGGGAACTGGTGACCAAGGATTATTTCAAGATGATCGTGCGGGACTGTACCTCTGTTCTGAGACAGTATAAGGGCCTCGAGATCGTCCACGTCGAGGCGAAGGACGGCACCTATGTCTCCATCCGGATCTGACAAACGGGGACAAGGCCAGGATAAATATTTACCCTCGATAAAACGATTGCAAAATGCTATACTAAAGCAAAAGCTGCTTGAGTATAGCATTTTTTTGGAAAGAGGTGTGAATTATGAAACAGGAAATCCACCGGATACGGGGCGGCCTGCTGGCCATTCTGTTTATCCTGCTGTACGCGGCCCTTCAGGCCTTTTATGTCGAGTACGTCAATGCAGCCAGCCAGAGCTTTTCAGAAAGCGGCGGCGTGGTGGCGGTGCCGGTCTATATCCGGGCCATGTTCTGGGTGTGCCTGGTGCTTCTGGGGGCCCTGATCGGGGGCATTGCCAACGACTTTAAACGCCGCAAAGCCCACATGTCGGTTTTTAACCTGACTGTTGGCCTTGTGATGGCAGCTCTGGGCGCGTCCCTCACGGCCCTTATCGCGGTCGTTCCTCTGCGGGCCTCCCTCGCCAATGCCTCCAGCGGCCTTTTCCTTTTCGGCGGGGTTTTCCTGTATAAGGGGCTGCGCAGCGCGCCCAACCCTGAGCCCGTCTCCAAAAAAATCATGAACCTGATTCTGGCCATTATTCTGATCATGCTCTTTGTCGTCGCCTACGATCAGCTCCAGGCCCATATGACCGGGGCCCTGGCGGCTGTGAGCATGGAGAAAAGAGTGGGGGTAACGGGCAGAGCCCTTGTGTACTACAATTTTCTGGTCACGCCGCTGCTCACCCTGCTCCTGGCCGCAGGCGCCTGCTTTGTTGCCTGGTTTCGCACGCCGCGGCCAGCCTTTGACGTGAGGCACTTGCTTTTTGCCCTGGCCTGCCTGGCGCTTTATGGGGGCATGGCTTATCTGATGCTTGTCGATCCGGCTTTCGGACAGTTTTTAAATAATCTGTCGTTCAGCACAGGAACTGAGATTATCAAAAGCGTCTGCTCGTCACTGGCCTTTACCCTGCCAGTATTTTCAGGACTTTACCTCCTCAAGGCCTTTTTCAGAGGCGCGCCGGAGGTATGGATCAAAAAAGGCGGCAGAAGCAGCAAAAAGAAATAAGGGAAACGCCAGAATGACAAAAAATTCCACGTAATTTCTCGCTTTTTTTTAAAAACCAGCGGATAGTATGTTATAATAAGGGATAAGTAAACATTGACAATTGTTTAACTAAGAGCAATTCCAAATGGGAGGGAAAAATGAGTTTTATTAAAGAATATGCTGAAAAACTGGTAACGGCAGAAGAAGCTGTCAAGGCTGTAAAATCCGGCGACTGGCTGGATTACGGCTGGTGCTCCGCCACAGCAAGAGAGCTGGATCGGGCACTGGCAGCCCATGTGGTCGAAAATGACCTGGTTGACCTCAAAATCCGCGGCGGGATCCTGATGTGGGTGCCCGAGATTTTTAAAATCGAAAATCCGGCAGACCATATCACCTGGAATTCCTGGCACATGAGCGGCATCGAACGAAAGGCCATTGCCCAGGGTTTCGCTTACTACACACCGATCCGTTACTCCGAAATGCCGAGATACTACAGAGATTCCAAGCAAGATGTGGACGTGGCCATGTTCCAGGTCGCACCGATGGATGATCACGGTTATTTCAATTTTGGCCCCAACGCCTCACATATGATGGCAATGTGCGAACGCGCAAAAACAATCATCGTTGAAGTCAATAAAAATATGCCGAGATGCCTTGGCGGCTTTGAAGAAGCCATTCACATCTCTCAGGTCGATAAAATCGTCGAAGGGCCCAATCCCCTCATGGCAGAGCTGGGCGCCGGCGGTCCCGCAACCGATGTTGACAAAAAAGTTGCCGAGCTGATCGTCGAAGAAATTCCGAACGGCGCGTGCCTCCAGCTTGGTATCGGGGGAATGCCGAACGCTGTCGGATCACTCATCGCCGAATCCGATCTGAAGGATCTGGGCGTTCACACCGAAATGTACGTCGATGCCTTTGTCGATATCGCGAAAGCCGGCAAAATCAACGGCTCCAAGAAAAACATCGACCGCTTCCGCCAGACCTACGCTTTTGGCGCAGGTACCCAGAAGCTGTATGATTATATCCACGACAATCCGCAGTGCATGAGCGCGCCGGTAGATTATACCAACGATATCCGCTCCATCGCTGCCATTGATGATTTTATGTCCATCAACAACGCTGTCGACGTTGACCTTTTCGGCCAGGTCAGCTCAGAATCCTCCGGGATCAAGCACATCAGCGGCGCTGGCGGACAGCTCGACTTTGTGCTGGGCGCTTACCTGTCAAACGGCGGAAAGAGCTTTATCTGCTGCTCCTCCACCTTTATGACAAAAGACGGCGAAATGAAATCCCGTATCGTGCCGACCCTGCAGCCGGGCTCCGTTGTCACCGACACCCGTGCGAATATCCACTACCTGGTAACCGAGTACGGCAAGGTCAACCTTAAGGGCCTGTCCACCTGGGAAAAATGTGACGCCATTATCTCCGTAGCCCATCCGGATTTCCGCGACGAGCTCATCGCAGAAGCCGAAAAAATGCATATCTGGAGAAGAACCAACAAAGATAACTAAAACATTCAGGGATCAGCCCAAAGCGGGCTGGTCCTTTTTTCATGGGGATGGTGTGCCGAATGGGCGCGCCATCCTCCGGCCGCCTTGCGGGCGTCCGGTATGGATGAATTTGATCCCGACGTTTAAGAAAGCTTTAATTTATGTAAAAAGACGCAGTGGCCGCAAGCCCGCCCAGAAAGCGGCCTGCAGTGAATAAAAGTATTTTATCGTTAAACAGATAACTAACAAAGGAAACTTTTATCCGAAATTCCTTGATTTTAAAGGATTAACCGTCTATAATGAGGACACAGCCAAAGAGCATAGTGACAGAAAAGAAAAAAGTTCGTTTGTTTGGCGATTGCCAGTACGGCGGCGGTAGATGGTCAAATTTGTCCCGCGTGATGTTGGAATGTAAGGAGCCTTTAGTTTAAAATGAAAACGGATAATACGATCAAGAAGGAATATGCAACCTGGGAAGAATTTCAAAACAGGCTTGAGCATGATATGGCAGTGATGAATAATGTGGAAAAAACCAAAAGAAACAGCGTTACCGTCATTTTCAAAACCGCTGTCGTCAACGAGGAAACCGGAAAAATTGAAGTCAGCTTTAAAAAACAGAAGGACAGAAAATATACAAAGAAGTCGAGAGCCATGCTGCCAGGGCTGAAGCAGTCCTGCCAGAAAATCTAAACGCAAAAGAGATGAGGCGCCAAAAAGGCACACC
This sequence comes from Eubacterium maltosivorans, assembly GCF_002441855.2. Classification (NCBI taxonomy): domain Bacteria; kingdom Bacillati; phylum Bacillota; class Clostridia; order Eubacteriales; family Eubacteriaceae; genus Eubacterium; species Eubacterium maltosivorans. Next base: position 4,322,753 of record NZ_CP029487.1, read on the forward strand.
ATCTCTTTTTTTGTTTCAGGGCTTAGCGGCCCCGGACTGGTTTTTGTACGCTGTGCCCCAGTCCACCATGGAGTCGAGAATGGGTTTCAGGCTGTAGCCCGTCTCGGTCAGGGTGTACTCAACCCTCGGGGGCACCTCGGGGTAGACCGTACGGGTGAGCAGGCCACAGTCCTCCATATCTCTCAGGTTAGAGGTCAGCACTTTCTGGGTAATGGCCCCAATGGATTTTTTAAGCTCGCTGAAACGGCGGGTGCCGTCCATCAGGTCCCTCAAAATCAAAACCTTCCATTTACTGCCGATGAGCATCAGCGTGGTTTCGACAGGACAGGCCGGAAGTGGTCGGTCGTTCATTTTTTCACCTGCTTTCACTGGATTAATGGTATCTTAAAGATACTTACATAAAAAAGTATATCAGGTTTTGGATAAAATTTCAACCCTGGTATCCCGAGAGATACCAGGCCACTATTTTGTGCCTGCTTCACAATGGGCCACTTGTGCATTACAATAGAAGAAAAAAGAAAGGAGCCGTCTTATGAACAGAAACGAGCAAATGCTCCGGCTGATCACGGCCCTGCTGGCAGAACAGCCGGAATATAACCCGATAAAAATCCCGGAGACAGCGCAGGAAAGATGGCGGATACTCCGGTCGCTGATGAACCTGCGCCCACCCATGCCCGCAGACCCGGATTTTCTGGCGCTTCAGGATACCTTCCTGCAAGGCGAGACAGCCCGCAAGGGCATTACCCGGGTCGGTGATCTGTCGCCTTTACAGGAGGGACTTTACCTCTGGCAGGGTGATATTACAACCCTTCAGGCAGATGCTGTTGTGAACGCGGCCAACAGTCAGCTCCTGGGCTGCTTTGTGCCCTGCCACAGCTGCATTGACAATGCCATCCATACCTATGCCGGCGTCCAGCTGCGCCAGGCCTGCCACGAGCTTATGCTTTGGCAGGGGACGCCCGAGCCTGCCGGGACGGCCAAAATCACTCCGGGCTATAACCTCCCTGCGGACTGGGTAATCCATACGGTCGGCCCCATTGTCAGCGGCGGCCTGACCCCAGAGCACTGCGGCCTGCTGCGAAGCTGCTATCAGGCCTGTCTTGCCCTGGCCGAGGAAAGAGGACTGCAGAGCCTGGCCTTTTGCTGTATTTCCACCGGAGAGTTCCGCTTTCCGCCGGAACAGGCCGCTGCCATTGCGGTAAAGACCGTAAAGACGTTTATGCGGGAGGCCAGAAGTCTGAAAAAAATTGTGTTTAACGTCTATAAGGATGAGGATTTGAAAATTTACCAGTCTCTGTTGAAAAACTGATCAGGTTAAGAGAACAAGCCGCCGCGCCTCAGGGTGCAGGCGGCTTTTTTGCGTAAAATTAAAATTTATAAGATAAAAAGTAAAATATATTTGACTTTTTGTCGGGTCTGGTTTAGAATAAGCGTGTAAAGGATGGTGACGCAATGGGGAAGAACTTAAGGATTAAAGCTGCCAGGGCTGCCCTCGACATGACCCAGAAAGACCTGGCCGAGGCAGTAGGTGTCACCCGGCAGACCATGAACGCCATTGAGAAAGGGGACTATAACCCTACTATCAAGCTGTGCATCGCGATCTGCAGGGCACTTGGAAAAACACTGGACGAGCTTTTCTGGGAAGAGACGGAGTGTGTATAAAGGTTTTAACGACAGGAGGATTATAAAATGTTTAATTTATGTAAGGAATACGACGAGCGTCAGCAGATTATCCGCGGCAGCATCTGCAAGCACATTATGGTGATTATGGGGATCTGTGTTTTGATCAATGGCATCATTGAGGACGCGGGTTTTGTCTGGCCGGACAAATTCATCGCCAGTATTATTCTGATCATGGTGCCCATTACCATCGGAACGGTAGAGATGAACATCCGGGGCGTTTATCTGAGTAAGAACCGCCAGGTTTTCTTTGTGGTCATTTTTGGTCTGGTGGCCCTGGCCAATGTGGTTCTCCTCATCAGCCACAACGAGTCCCTTTTTACCGCAGGTGTTATCACCGATTACGGTGAACATGCGGTTCTGGCCATCTGTTTTCTGACTATTTTTATCGCTGCCATCATTCGCCTCATCTACGATAAACGCATGGAAAAGATTGAGGAATAAAAAAACAGGACCCGCAAAGGTCCTGTTTTTTATTCGCCTTCCCCGGCCGCAGTGGGGGAAGGAAGGATGGAATTGATGGCGTCGTTGATGAAGTTCGAGCTGCCGCCGGAGTCTGAGCTGTTGTTTGTGTCATTTCCCGGGGAGGTCGTGTTGGTGCTGTCCGAGCCGCTGTTGGTGGTCGTGGACGGCGTGGCAGACGGGCTGGGACTGCTGTTTTTCTGATTGTTGATGAGCCTTGTAATCTGGGACTGGCCATTTTGGATCCAGCTGTTAATGGTCTCCTGGTTGATCCCTGTGTTGATGCCAAAAAGCCCGAGCCAGATCAGCAGTGTGTAGAGTATGGCGATCAGGGTTACAAGGATTCTCGGAATAAGACCGAACTTTTTGTAGTAGTACATTAAAAAAATGCCGAGCGGTGGCACGAGCACCAGCATGAGCAGGATGAACCAGGTGCGGGCATAAAAGGGATCGCCGGAGCGTCTGCCGCCAGGCATGTGAAGCCCGCGGCCGCCGGAACGGCCTTTTTTGCCGCGCTTGCCTTTGCCGCCCCGGCCGCCGGAATCGCCGTCATCTGCCTCGGCTGCGCCCCCGTCCGCGTAGCGGCTGCTCTGCGCGCGGCTGTCACGTCTGCCCTGGCGGCTCTCTGCGCTGCCGCCGCCCTGCATGACCCGGGACACCGAGGATTTAAACTGGTCGATCAGCTCCTTGTCGGAGGCGTCGATTTCCAGTCGCACCCGCCCGTCGTTCTGTATCAGAAAATTAATATCGAGATAACCGTTCTCGCCGATATCGGCGGCGAGGCGGTCAAAATGTTCATCAACCTCTACGCGCTCAAAGCCCGCGTTCCAGAGCGCCGCCTCAGAAGCGTCAATCCAGTCGTCCAGACTGCCTCTGGCAGATAAATTTTCACGCATTTATTTTCACCTCTGATTTTATTGAATATTTCACAGTGTTTTTTATTATACAATGGAAAACTTAAATAATCGGGGATAAAAAAGTTTTTGTTTAAAAAAACAGGAGCTGGCCCAAAGAGCAAAAAAAGATGGCGTGTCGTTTTGGCACGCCATTTCAAAGCTGTTTCAGTCCTCCAGGTCAAAGGCCGCTTTTGTGGCCGCGACCGCTTTCTCGGTATCCTCGATCTTGATAATGCAGGAGATACGGATTTCGGAGGTGGTGATCATTAAAATCTGGACGTCGTTGTCGGCCAGCACCTGGAAGAATTTGGCGGCGACCCCGGACTGGGTGCGCATGCCAATGCCAGAGACGGACAGGCGTGTGATGTCCTTGTTGATGGTGATTTTAATTTCAGGGTATTCCTCGCCAAGGGCGTTTACGATGTCCTTAACCTTATCCAGGTCGCGCTCGAGGACAATAAAGGAAACGTCAAAGGCGTTTTTGACCGGCGCAGTCTGGGTGATGATATCGACATTGACGCCGGCGTCTGACAGCTCGCTGAGGCAGCGGGTCAGGATGATGGAATGGACCGGCACCTTTTTCAGCGAGATCATGAGATTTTTGTGGTCAACGGTCAGGCCGTCAACGCTGTGGCTCTCCATATAGGTGGTCGTCATAAGGGCCTCCTACAGGTCGAACGCGTCGGCGGTAGCCATGACAGCCGTATCCCGCAGCTCGGACGGAATCACGCAGGAAATGCGGATTTCCGAGGTAGTGATCATGAGCATGGGGATGTTGTTGTCGGCCAGAAGCTGGAAAAACTTGGCGGCGACCCCGGACTGGCTGCGCATGCCAATGCCCACAACAGAAAGCTTGGAGATTTCCTTGTTGATGTCCATTTCCACCTGGGGATATTTTTCCATAAAATCATACAGGATTTTCCGCAGCTCGGACAGGTCCTCGATGGGGGCGGAAAAGGAGATATTGATTGCGCCGTAGACCGGAGCAGTCTGGCTGATCATGTCGATGTTAATGCTTTTTTTAGCCAGGTCTGAGAAGAACTGGGCTGTGATGTTCATATCAAAGGGAACGTTCTTGAGAGATACCATCAGCTCGTCGTTGTCGATGGCGAGGCCGGTAATGGCCTGCTGTTCCATAGGGCTCATGTTGCTGTCACCTTCCTTAATGAGCGTACCAGGCACGTCGTGAATACTGGATGCCACATAGATTTCCGCGTTGTACTTGCTGCCCAGCTCGATGGCGCGTGCATGCATGACGCCAGCGCCCAGGCTGGCCATTTCCAGCATTTCGTCAAAGCTGACCGTGTTCAGCTTTTTGGCCGGCGGGTACAGGCGCGGGTCCACACCGTAGATCCCGTCCACGTCGGTGTAGATTTCGCAGGGGCATTCTAACACACAGGACAGGGCAACCGCGCTGGTGTCGGAGCCGCCCCGGCCCAGGGTGGTGATATCGTCATTTTCATTCACCCCCTGGAAGCCTGCGATGATAACGATTTTGCCGTCGTTGAGGGCATCCTCGATTTTCTTAGTCTCAATATCCATAATCCGGGATTTCCCGTGGTGGCCCATAGTGTGGACGCCCACCTGGGGGCCGGTAAAGGAGATCGCGTCGTAGCCCATGGCGTTAAGGGTCATGGACAGCATGGAAATAGAAACCTGTTCGCCGGTAGCTAACAGCATATCCAGCTCACGCCTCGGCGGCGCATCGCTGATGGAGTAGGCCATTTTGATGAGCTCGTCGGTGCTTTTGCCCATGGCAGAGACCACCACGACCATCTGGTTGCCTTCTTCTCTTTTTTTGATAATACGTCTTGCGACATTTTTAATACGGTCAATGGTCCCCATAGAGGTACCGCCGTATTTCTGGACAATGATGCTCATCGGAAACTTAACCTCTCAAATCGTCGAGTAATTCGGTTTTATCCTCGGTTTTTTCGTCTTTGTCTTTCACAACTTTGGCAGGGGAACCTGCGACCACAACGCCGGCAGGGATATCCTCAGTCACCACAGAACCGGCGGCGACCACTGCGCCCTTACCGATTTTGACACCCTCAAGAATGACCGCGTTGGCCCCGATCAGGACTTCATCCTCAATGATGACCGGCTGTTTTGACGGCGGCTCAAGCACACCGGCAACCACTGCGCCTGCGCCGATATGGCAGTTCTTGCCAATGGTAGCACGCGCGCCCAGCACAGCGTTCATATCAATCATGGTGCCCTCGCCCACAACCGCGCCGATATTGATCACAGCGCCCATCATAACCACTGCGTTTTTGTGGATATGCGCGCCCTCGCGGATAAAGGAGCCGGGCTCGATACGGGCGTCCACCTCGGTTAAATCGAGCAGCGGAATGGCCGAGTTGCGGCGGTCACATTCGATACGGACAGAGGAGATTGAGCCAGCCTTGGCGTCCAGAAGGGCGCTGATCTCACCGGCCTCGCCGATGATTATGCAGGCGGAAGGATCGCCGTAGTATTCGTAACCGGCCAGGTCATTTGCTCTCAGGTAGCCGCGGACATAGGCCTTAACCGGCGTGGACTTCGAGACTGCTTTAATGTATTTTGCGATCTGGTAGGGGTCGTTTAAATCAAATTGTTTTTTCAGTTCTTCGTTTGTCATGTTAAATCCTTTCGTGTGGTTTAATTTTCAATCAGCATTTCCATATTGTAGAGGCCCGGGGCTTGGTTTACAAGGTATTTGGCCGCGGTCACTGCACCGTTTGCAAATACTTTTTTGGAAAGGGCCGTGTGGTGGATTTCGATCAACTCATCGTTGCCGGCGAATAAAACTGTGTGCTCGCCGGGGATGGTGCCGCCGCGGACGGCGTGGATGCCTAGCTCCTGGGGTTCCCGCTTGCAGTCTCTGCCGTGGCGCCCAAAGGTATAGTCCTTTTTATTTTTCAGACCGTCGTTTACCGCGTCGGCCAAAAGCAGGGCAGTGCCGCTGGGCGCGTCGGCTTTTTTATTGTGGTGCTTTTCAATAATTTCAATGTCAAAGCCGTCCTCCAGAGCGCCTGCCATATCCCGCAGGGCTTTTGCCAGAAGGTTGATGCCCAGGCTCAGGTTAGCGGTTCTGAAAACCGGAAATTCCCTCCCGCCGGCTTCAATATCGGCCAGGTTCGCCTCGGAGAGGCCAGTGGTGGCGATGACGATGGGGGTCTTGGTGTCTCTGGCATAGCCAAAGATGCTGTCAAAGGCCTTGTAGTGTGAAAAGTCAATGATCACATCCGCCTTTTCCTCACACTGGCTTAAGTCGGAATAGACAGGGAAAGGCGTATCCTGATCGGTGTTGATGTCAAAGCCTGCCACAATCTGGCAGTCCGGATCTTCACCGATGATGGTCTGGAGCATATGCCCCATGGCGCCGCCAACGCCGGATAAGAGTATATTTAGCATAGGGGAGTACCTCGTTTATTAAATTTTATGAATCGCCTTATTAAAGCAGTCCATATTCCTTCAGGGCTTCAACCAGGCGCGCTTCATTGGCCTCTTCCATTTCAACCAGGGGCAGGCGCATTTCGCCAGTGTCGGTGCCCAGTAGCCGCATGGCGGTTTTAACCGGGATCGGGTTGGTTTCATAGAACATGGCCAGATTGATCAGGTTCGTGCTAAACTGCATTTCCCGGGCTTTGTCTACATCGCCGCTCATAAAGGCCGCTACCAGGTCGTGCATATCCTTTGGAATAATGTTGGCAGAAACGGAGATAATGCCCTTGCCGCCCACAGAAAGGATGGGCAAGGTCTGATCGTCGTTGCCGCTGTAAACATCCAGTTTGCCGCCGCAGATGCGGGCGATTTCTGTGATCTGGCTGATGTCGCCGCTGGCTTCCTTGACTGCCTGGACATTGGGGATCTCGGCCAGCTTCTGCATGGTGGACACGCTGATGTTGGCCCCGGTGCGGCTGGGCACATTGTAGACAATGATCGGCACCTTGATGGCGTCGGCAATGGCCTTGATGTGCACGTAAATCCCCTTCTGGGTGGATTTGTTGTAGTAGGGGTTAATGACTAAAACCGCGTCTGCGCCCTGTTCCTCAGCGTATTTTGAGAGCATAATGGAATAGGCGGTATCGTTACTGCCAGTACCGGCAATATAGGGAACGCGGCCGGCAATGTGTTCGCCGGCAACCCGCAGCAGATCAAGGTGCTCCTGATCGGTGAGGGTTGAGGTCTCACCGGTGGTTCCGGCCACCAGAATGGCGTCGGTGCCGTTTTCGATGTGCCAGTCGATGAGCGCTCTGAACCGGTCAAAATCGATTTTGTTGTCCTTGAATGGTGTGACCAGGGCCACACAGCTTCCTGTGAAAATAGTGGACATAGTAATTCCTCCTCAGTATTTTATCCGGCGCGGGGCCGGAAAGTGTTAGATTAAGCCTTCTTCGATTAAGGCAAAGGCGATCTGTACCGCGTTGGCAGCTGCGCCCTTGCGGATGTTGTCGGCAACACACCAGAAGTTAATGCCGTTGTCGATGCTGAAATCGCGGCGGATACGGCCGATATAGACGTCGTTGGTGCCTTCGGCCTCACGGGCCAGGGGATAAACGTTGTTGGCCGGGTCGTCTCTCAGGACACAGCCTGGGGCGTCCTTGAAAAGAGCTTTGACGTCCTCGATCTCAAAGGGCTTTTTGGTTTCAACGTTAATGCTTTCGGAATGACCATAGTAGACCGGAACACGCACAGTGGTAGCGGTCACGCGGATGTTGTCGTCATGCATGATTTTGTGGGTTTCGTTGACCATTTTCATTTCTTCCTTGGTGTAGCCGTTGTCCAGAAAATCGTCGATATGGGGCAGGCAGTTGTAGGCGATGGGGTGTGGGTAAAACTGGTTTTCAGCGCCCTTTACGCCTTCTTCCAGATCCTTGTAGCCTTTGACGCCAGAACCGGAAACGGCCTGGTAGGTAGAGTAGACGATACGGTCGATCCCGTATTTGTCATAGATGGGTTTTAAGGCGACCATGGCCTGGATGGTGGAGCAGTTTGGATTGGCGATGATGTTTTTGTGTCCTCTTAAGTCCTCGGGATTTACCTCCGGCACTACCAGCGGCACTTCCGGGTCCATACGCCAGGCAGAGCTGTTGTCAATGACAATGACGCCTCTCTTGGCAGCGGCAGGGGCAAAGCGTTCGCTGGTGCTGCCGCCGGCAGAGAACAGGGCAATATCAATGTCCTTGTCAAAAGCCTCGTCGCAGAGCTCCTCAACCACGTATTCCTTACCGCCGTATTTAACGGTTTTACCCTTGGAGCGGGCAGAAGCCATTGGATATAAATTATTCACTGGAAATTTCATTTCTTCCAGAACCTGAAGCATTTTTTGACCGACCATGCCAGTGGCGCCGACCACAGCAACGTTGTATGATTTCATCGAGAAATCCTCCTTTGGTTAAATATAATAAAAAAAGCCAGTAAAGATACCAGCTATAAAATTGCAAAAAGTCACGGATTCCGGCCGGTGTGTAAGCCCTGAGGCCCTACGGCGCGGAATGGTTAAAAATATAACGAGTTTGCAGTTTTGACAGCACTCCATCTTTCGATGACAGTATTATTGTTATTCACAATAACCCCAGGAATCCGGCTGACAGTACCGGGCCCTTCGGCGTTTTTCCCTTTGGCCGCCATTCCTTTTACCCTGTCGTAATCCTGGCAGTTACTCTTTAAAAACGCGCCTCTATCTTTACTTATTAGTTTGTAATCCCTATTGTACCAGATGTATACAGGAAAAGAAACAGAAAAATTCAAAATAATGTAAAATTTGCAGACATTATTTTTGCAAAAAAAGCTTGACAGATTCTTAACAGTGCCGTATGATAAGTGCAATTAAATAATTTGTACCGATGGTGTGTTACTGGTTATGCAGGCATTAACTGTCAAAGAGCTGTTTGTTACAGTTTTTTGAAAGTTAATGCCTTTTTTGTTGCCTGAAATGAGACCAGCCTGCAAAATTGGGTATATAGCCTGAGAAGTCTGTTATCGTTTTATCCGATAGCAATCGCGCAGGGTCTCTGTTTCCAACGAGTACAAATCCTGACACCATTAAAAAATGAGGAGGAAAACAAATGAAAGACAAGATTTTTGGTGTTCTGCAGCGCGTGGGCCGGGCCTTCATGCTGCCAATTGCCCTTCTGCCGGTAGCGGGCCTGCTGCTGGGCATCGGGGGTTCCTTTACAAATGAAGTGATGCTGGAATCCTACGGGCTCACCAGTGTCATGGGCGAGGGAACCGTCGTCTATACCATTTTAACGGTTATGAGCGAGGCGGGAAATGTTATTTTCGCGAACCTGCCCATTATTTTTGCCATTGGCGTTGCCATTGGCATGGCGAAGAAGGAAAAGGCCGTTGCGGCGCTGGCGGGGGTTATCGGTTTCTTCGTCATGCACACGGTCATCAGTACCCTGATCGGCCTGACCGGCACCTATTCGCCGGAAACCCTGGCCGCCGCCAACGAAACCGCCCGGGCAGCCGCTTTAGCCGCGAACCAGCCCTTTACGGAAATTGTGGCCAGCCGCCTGCTGCCGTCCGGCTCCATCTCGAGCACTGTCGGTATCGAATCCCTGCAGATGGGGGTATTCGGCGGGATCATCGTCGGGCTCGGCGCAGCAGCCTTAACCAACAGATTCTATAACATTAAGCTGCCGTCTGTGATCTCCTTCTTCGGCGGCACCCGCTTTGTCCCGATCATCACCGCCTTAGTTTACCTGGTTGTGGGCGTTTTAATGTTCTTTGTATGGCCTTATATCCAGATCGGCATCAACGCCATCGGCAATGTGGTCATCAATTCCGGCTACATCGGCACCTTTATCTACGGCTTTATCGAGCGTGCCCTCATTCCCTTTGGCCTGCACCATGTGTTTTATATCCCGTTCTGGCAGACCAGCGTGGGCGGTGTGATGAACGTGGACGGGCAGATGATCGAAGGTGCCCAGAATATTTTCTTCGCCCAGCTGGCCAGCGGCAACGTGACCCAGTTCAGCGTAGAGGCTACCCGCTTTATGTCTGGTAAATTCCCGTTCATGATCTTTGGGCTTCCGGGGGCGGCTCTGGCGATGTACCAGTGCGCCAAGCCTGAAAAGCGTAAGCTTGTCGGCGGCCTGCTGTTATCTGCAGCCCTGACCGCTGTCCTGACAGGGATTACCGAGCCCATCGAGTTCACCTTCCTGTTTGTGGCGCCATTCTTATATATTATCCACTGTGTGCTCTGCGGGCTCTCCTATATGCTCATGCACATTTTAAACGTTGGGGTCGGCATGACCTTCTCCGGCGGCCTTATTGATATGTTCCTGTTCGGTATTCTCCAGGGCAATGACAAGACCCACTGGGTCAATATTGTGCTGGTTGGCGTGGCTTACTTCTTTATTTACTGGATTCTGTTCAGAACCCTGATCAAAAAGTTCAACCTGAAAACACCAGGCCGTGAGGATGACGATGAAGAAATCAAGCTCTATACCCGGGCCGACGTCGACGCCAGAAAAAACAGCGGCGGCACAGAAGACAGCCCTGCCGCAGGCGGCAGCGACCCTGTCTCAGCCATGATCACAGTGGGCCTCGGGGGTAAGGACAATATCGAGGATCTGGACAACTGCATCACCCGCCTGCGCACAACGGTGAAGGATTCATCCCTTGTTAAGGAAGACCTTTTAAAACAGAGCGGCGCAGCCGGCGTGGTTATCAAGGGACAGGGCGTTCAGGTCATTTACGGCCCGACCGTACCGAATATCAAGTCAAACCTTGAAGAATTTTTGGAAACGCCGGAAGCGGATAACCTGTCACTGGATGTGGCCGTAGCCGAAGCGACAAAGGCCGGAGAAAGACCAGAAGCCGCCGAGAAGAACGGCACTGTCGAATTTTTCTCAAGCCCCATCGACGGCCGCGTTGCCAGTATCGAGGAAACCCCGGACGACGCCTTCAGCCAGAAAATGCTGGGCGACGGCATTGTGGTATTCCCGACCGGCTCCGAGGTACACGCGCCCTGTGACGGCTCCATCGAGGTGCTGTTCCCAACAGGCCACGCCATCGGGATGAAATCCGCCGACGGCACAGAGCTGCTTATCCATGTGGGCATTGACACAGTCAATCTTGACGGCAAAGGCTTTACCCCACACGTTGAGCAGGGCGATACGGTTAAACGCGGCGATCTGCTTTTGACCATCGACCTGCCCTTTATCGAGGCCAACGCCCCGTCCGCGGCTGTGCCCATGATCTTTACCGGACTGCTGGCAGGCAAGGATATGAAGATTCTGGCAAAAGGCGACGCTACCACCGATATGGATGTTGTCGAAATTGACGGATAAGTGTATAATAGGATAGAAAGCTAAAACAAGACCATCAGCGAACGACAAAAGGAAGGCTCTTTATAATAGGAAAGGCCTTCCTTTTTACAGCTCTGCGAGAAGATACAGAAGGGGGGACACACCGAGTGTACTGTGTCAAAAAAGTTTTAAATAACAACGCGGTTCTGGCCGTTGACCTCAGACGCAAGGAGGAGGTCATCTTTCTGGGGAAAGGCGTGGGCTTTAATAAAAAAGTCAACCAGCCCTTTGAGGACCCGAAAAGCGTTAAAAAATACCATCTGCAAAAGGAAACCAGCAAAGGCCCCTCAGACAAGCTCATCAGCGCGGTCGATCCGGTTTACCTGGAAATTGCCAACGATATTATCCGCCTGTCCGAGGAAAAATTCAAAGCTGTGGATACCAATATTCTGTTGCCCCTGGCCGACCATATCGCCTTTTCCATTGTCCGTATGAACAGCCGGATGGATCTGTCCAATCCCTTTTCGGAGGATATCCGCCTGCTTTTTGAGGAAGAGTACGCCATTGCCGAAAAGGGCCGGGAGATTATCCGCGAGCGTACCGGCTACAGCATTCCCGACGACGAGGTCAGCTACATTACGCTGTACATTCACTCAGCCCTCAGCGACACACAGGTTTCCCAGTCGCTCAAAATTCCGGTGATCATCCGGGAGAGCATCGAGCGGATCGAGAAGGAATGCGGCGTCAGGATCGACAGGGGCTCCTTTGCCTACAACCGGCTTTTATACCATATTAAATGTATGCTGGCCCGGGTGCACAATAACGAGAAGCTCAACAGCGATATGATCGAATTCACAAAGGAAAAATGCGCCTACGCCTTTGAGGTGGCCGGAGAAATCTGTGAAAAGCTGTCCCATGAGCTGGGCGAGCAGTTTACCGAAAAGGAGGTCAGCTACCTGGCCCTGCACATCGAGCGTATCCGAAGCGCTTAATAGAAAAAGATGACGTGCCGTTTTGGCAGGTCATCTTTTTTAATGGCCGAGGGGGCGTGCGCTTGTGTTATCCCGGTCTTTAATATATAATTATGCTTAATCTTTAAAAAAGGAGTGATTTCATGGCAGTTGACTTTTACCAAAAGCTTCCTGAAGCCATCAAAGCCTATGCGCCGGAAGCCGTCAGCCTCCGGCGGGCTTTACATAAAATCCCGGAAACGGGCTTTAATGAGCGTGAAACCCAGGCGTTTATTATGGATTATCTTGAAAAGCTGGGTTATACCCCCGAGAAGGTCTGCGATACCGGCGTTGTCCTGTTTATCCCAAGCCTGAACGGGCTGGACGAGACCATCGCCATCCGTACCGATATGGACGGGCTGGGCGTCGTGGAGGAAACCGGGGTGGATTTTGCTTCCGAGCATGAGGGGATGATGCATGCCTGCGGCCACGACGGCCATATGAGCATGGTGCTTCTGGTGGCCAGATATTTAAAGGAACACCCCGAAGCCAGAGTGCGCAACACCCTGCTGGTGTTCCAGCCCGCCGAGGAGGGCCCGGGCGGGGCCGGCCCCATTGTTGAGAGCGGCGTGCTTGAAAAATACAAAGCAAAAGCTATTTTTGGCTACCACCTGTTCCCCTTTGTAGAGGAAGGGCTCATCAGCACCACCCCGGGGCCGATGATGGCAATGACCTCAGAATTTTATATTGATATCCTGGGAAAAAGCGGCCACGCGGCCGACCCAGATCAGGGGATCGACGCCATTGTAGCCACTGCCGACTACGTTTCGGGCCTTCAGAAAATCGTAAGCCGGACAGTGAGCCCAAACGACAGCGCCCTGCTGTCCATCGGCACCATCAACGGCGGTACCCGGATGAATATTATCGCCGATAAGGTCAGCCTTTCCGGTACAGTGCGCTCATTCTCAGAGGATGTTCAGGAGGCCATGAAACAGCGCATGGTGGATATGGCCAGGGGCATCGAGCAGATGTACCATTGTAAAATCGAGATTAAGTTTGTGGATATGTACCCCCCGGTGATCAACAGCGAGGCCCTGTTCGACCAGATCTGGCCCCTGTGCGGCGAGGCGGATGAAAAGAAGCTGTTTAAAAAGGTGATGCTGGCCGAGGATTTCGCCATGTATAGGAAGGCCATTCCCGGCGTTTTCATGGGTCTTGGCTCTGGCAGCGAGGAGAAAGGCTATACCCAGAACCTCCATACCCACGGCTTTAATTTTGACGAAAAGGTTCTTCTGAGAGGACTTCAGGTTTATATGAATATTCTTACCAAAGCGGGAGAATATACCCTTTAAAAAGAGAGTGAGGAGAAAAGAGAATGTATGAGGAATTTGCACAGGTCTATGATGACCTGATGCGTGAAATCGACTATAAGCAGTGGGGGGATTATGTGTTCCGCCTGCTGCTGAACGCGAAAAGTGAAGTGAAAAGCGTGCTGGAATTTGGCTGCGGCACCGGTAACATTACCAGTGAGCTGGCAAAAAAGGACTACGCGGTAACCGCTGTGGATTTGTCCGAGGAAATGCTGACCGTCGCGGATGAGAAAATCGCCGAGCTGGGCCTTTCAAATGTCCGCTTTTTCATGGGAGATATGAGTAATTTTCAGATCGGCGAAGAATTTGACGCGGTGGTTTCCTGCTGTGACAGCGTCAACTACCTGCCCGACAAGGACGCGGTTCAGAACTTCATTTATTGCAGCCAGGATGCCCTTAAAAGCGGCGGACTGCTCCTTTTTGACATCAATACCCCAGTCAAGTTTAAAGAGGTTATCAAGGACAATACCTATGTCTATGACCTGGACAATGTCTACTGCGTGTGGGAAAATTCGCCGGACTTCGAAACCGGACGTATGGACTATGACCTCTCCTTCTTTATAAAAGAGGAGGATGGCCGATACTCCCGTTACGATGAAAGCCAGAGCCAGTATATTTATACAGTAGAAGAAATTTACCACATGCTCAAGAACGCGGGCTTTATCAATATTAAAATCTACGCTTTTGGCACCTTCCTGCAGGGAAGCAACGAATGCGACCGCGTCCAGTTTGTGGCCGAAAAAAAATAAATTCAAATTTTTTTAAAATTTGGCTGAATTGCAAGTCAAAACGCGAAATAAATTACAATAAGTTCAAATCTGAAAGGGCGTTCTTAAGACAATAGCTAGAGCTTTGAAATCCAAACATTTTACGCGGATAATTATTGATAAAGTCGGTAATCTCTTTGATAGTAGCTTTGCTTATTTTTGCAATATTAGCACCCTTTGGAATAAAACGCCTGATAAAGCGATTATAGTTTTCATTACTGCCGCGCTCAAAAGCAGAGTAAGCGTGACAGTAATAAGCAACGGTGCGCTTAAAATCCTCATTTAGTATAGAACCTTCAATCAAAGATTGATTGATAAACTCTGTGCCATTGTCCATGGTAATGGATTTAAAAACCAGCGGGAAAGCATGATGAAAGGTCT